>JAZKEW010000075.1:0-10653 GCA_040386785.1 Bdellovibrionota bacterium | reverse complement strand
TTGTGCGTTTTTTGTTGATATGACTATGCGGCTATTTCTGGATGGACACTAATTAGCCTACCCCAAAACTGCAAGGAGGCCACAATTTATGCCTTTACCCACGGTTGATGTATGGGGACCCAACCTGTTATTGCGGCAATCTTCCTTCACGCACGCGGACAGCTAAAACTGTCTTCCCATCAGAATCCATATCGCATTCGTAAATTACGGGGGTATAGGCGCCGAAACCATTTTGAAACTCCGCCCTGTCGCCTATTAATGTAAGTTTCCCTGTCCGTTTATCCAACCAACGAACCTGGCTGAATTTTGTCTCAAACGTACCATCAACCCAGCGAACACTTTGTTTCGCCATTCTTTCCACAGGGTCTTTACAATACACCCCGGCGGCGACAACCGCTCTATCGCCAAGACACTGAAGGTCAGTCTTTTGGCATTCAGATGGCGGTTGTGCAGTTTCTTTTTTGTTGTCGTTGGTTGTTGAGCATAGAGAAATCATGAAAATTACACCGACGACCACAAGAATCCCAGCAACAAGGTCAGGAACCTTCTGACCAGGCCTGGAAACACCACAATGCGGACATGTTTTCGCGCTTGTTGATACTTCCTTTTTACACTCTTTACATTGAATCATCGCCATTTGCTTCTCCTACCACCCATAGACACTTTACTTGTATAGCGCTCAATAAGTCATTAAAAATAATCTGATAGAATTAAGCCAACAATTATTAAAATTAAGCAGCCCTATGATAGCGCAGTTGTTCAATCCGTTCCTCAAATTGAGTGGAATGTGATGGCTTGGGAGAGTCCGTATCAACCATAGCTTTTACAGCTCCAGGCCTAGATAGTTCTTGCCCTAGACGTTCTAGTAGAAGAAATGCGGTAGAGCGCTCCATATTTCTTTTTCCACTTATTTGATTAGAAAGTGTTGTCTTGTCTATTCCAAGACAACTAGCTGCTTGAGTTCTTGAAACGCTCCACAGAGAAATAATACTTCTAATTTCCCATGCCTGAGGCTGATATTTGCCTTCAAATGCCTTAGTATAATTTTGGCGAAAATATTCAAATGCAGCCCGTTTTTCTAAAATTTCAATCCAGTTTGCGCTTATTCTTGCATCAAGTTCAGCAATACAGACACTGTTATTGTACTTTTCAAAATCTTCATCAGATAAAATAAACTCAATATCCGTATCAATTTCTGCCAGATCTCCTTTATAAAGATATTTTTTAATATGGATTGTTCTCATGATATTATCTCCTAGCGTATTGCTGTAATGACAAAAATAATATTTCCATTTTCATCTTCTTCAATACGAAGAGGAAATGTACACTTCCGATCATCATCATCGACAACTTTCCACAGCCAAGAATCTTCCCAAGCACTAGGTTGATTATTCTCTTCAAAGCTTCCTTGCCTGTCGCAAATAAGTTGAAGAATTTCAACCTTTGTCCATTGTCTTTCAGGATGGTCGCAAAAAATATGCCTCACGTTCAACTCAATACGGCTGCGATCTTTTCGAATTTGGAAGAAAATCCTCCTTGCTTCAGCCTTGCCAAGACTTTGTACCTTCCTCTTCCCCATTCACTACCTCTATAACTCCTTATCGTTAGTTGTCAATGAAAACTTTACCGAATTAAGTATTCATTGACAACTAATGAATCACCTTCAACTTCGAGTATATTTCAAATGCATCAACCGGATAGTGAGGATTTTGCAGAGCCTCCAAGGGAAGCCCCAAATTTTCAGCAATAATTCTTTGAATACGCGCCAGGTGAACGTTAGTTCGCTCAAGGCTGTTATCACTTGCCCAATGCGCTGCCGCTACAATGAGGCTCGACACTTGGTCTGCCGTGAGTTTTTCGGTATTAATGGTGACATCGAAATCACTGTGGTCGTCAATATCAAGCCCATACAACCGCAAATAGCGTTTGCGGTTTTGTTCATCGCGCTTTAGGGTTTTATACAAAATTTGTTCATAATTACTCCCCTTTTCACTTTCACGCAGGCTAATACGGCTTGCACGAGCTTCTAAGGGCGCATGCAACCAAATACGAAGTTCAGCGTCCATAAGCCAAGCTGCCAGACGAGTTCCAATAACAATATCTTTATTGGCAAGAGCATTACGAATTAAGGTTAAGTCGGTTAAATAATCGTAGATTAAATTCGTTGCGGCTTCTTTGTGAATTTGCTCGAAGCTCACTTTTAAGTCACAGGCTAAATCGCGAAAGGTATAGTTCACAATTTTTAGTTCTAGGGCATTCCCAACATTTTTCGTTGCTGTTGTGTTTCCGCAACCGCTGTGCCCAGAAATGGCAATTCTCATGATGATCTCCAATTTTAAAAACAATTCCTGCGAGAATCATTTGATCCTATAAGATAAGTGAATTAACTTAACCTCGTCTTGAATGAAAGGAAAGGGGACACCCTTAAAAATCCAAAAAGGAAATCTAAAATGGAATTAAATTCACACATGGTTAGGCGAATTGCAGAGCTTGCACGCCTTGAACTTACAGAAGAAGAAGTTGTAAAATACCAGGCTGATTTACAAAAAGTTCTTTCTGCTTTCAGTGACCTTGAAAATGTCCCTCTACCAGCAGAATTGCAAGGAGATGCGCGCAGCGCTCTCACTTTAAAGCAAGCACAAAATTTCGGTGAAGAAAGCTCTCGCATGCAAGCCGATGTTGCAACCGATTCCCTTTCTTCGCAAAATTTTCTCGCTCAAGCACCTGAACGAGAAGGTGTATTTGTGCGTGTGCCAGCTATTTTAAATTCAACAACCTAAGGATGAGCCTCAATGTCTTCTTATTCAAAATCCTACACCACTCAAAATATTTCTAGTCTTATAAAAGATTTTGCCAGCAAAAAAACATCCATTACCAAATATTTAATCTCTCTGTTTGAATATATTGAAAGCGTGAACCCCAACTTAAATGCCCTTACCAGTTTACAAAAAGAGGCTGCGTTAAAAAGAGCTGCCGAACTTGAGAGCAAGCCTGCACAACCCCATGAATTTTTATATGGAATTCCTTTTATTATTAAAGAAAATATTCAAAAATTAAATTACCCCGTAGAATGCGCTTCAGCTATTTTAAAAGGCTACAAAGGGCAGTTTGATGCCACCGCCGTAACGCATTTGGAAAACGCTGGAGCTATTATTATTGCCACAGCAAACATGGATGAGTTTGCCATGGGCTCTTCCAATGAACACAGCGTGCATGGGGCTGTGCTCAATCCACACGATTTATCCAGGGTGAGTGGAGGATCTTCTGGAGGTCCTGCAAGTGCATGTGCCGCAGGCTTTTCTCCTGTTACCTTAGGCAGTGATACGGGAGGCAGTGTGCGAGAGCCTGCAGCGTTTTGTGGTATTTTTGGTTTTAAACCAAGCTACGGGCGTATTTCTCGTTTTGGTTTAGTGGCCTACGGTTCAAGCCTCGATCAAATTTCTCCATTTGCACGCTGTGCAGAAGACCTTGATGTTACTTTAAGAGCACTTGGACACCATGACGCTCATGATGCAACAAGTATGCTTGGGAGCTATGAAAGTTTACTCAATAAAGTTGAAATAAAAGGAAAAAAAATTGGTGTGTTGCGCAGCCTTTTAACACAAGGTGTAGATGACAACGTGCTGAAAGAATTTCAGTCTCTTGAAAACAATTTAAAAAAATGTGGCGCTGAAATTTTTGATATCGAAATTCCAGCACTCATTCACACATTAAGTGCGTATTATGTCATTGCTTGTGCAGAAGCTTCTAGCAATTTATCACGATTTGATGGCATTCGCTTTGGCCACCGTGCAAAAAACACACAAGACCTCAATGACTTATATTGTAAGACTCGCAGTGAAGGTTTTGGACAAGAAGTGAAACGGCGAATTATGCTTGGTACTTTTGCTTTAAGTGCTGGCTATTACGATGCCTATTACGGAAAAGCACAAGCCGTGCGTGAAGTCATGACAGCTGAATTTGCAGAATTATTTAAACGTCTTGACTTTATTTATTTGCCAACAGCCCCTGCGAGTGCTTTTAAATTAGGTGAATCTAAACAAGATCCACTCAAAGAACGTTTATACGACATATTCACCATTCCCGCTAATTTAGCCAGAACTCCTGCTATTTCTGTGCCAGCTCTGGTAGCAAAAAATAGTTTACCGGTTGGTCTTCAATTTATAGCTGCGCAAGGACAAGATGCAAAATTAATTGCCTTTGCACATGCTCTTGAAAAACAAAATTTAATTGGCACAACACCGCTTGTATCATGAGGAACGACAACGTGACTGATTCAAAAAATTATCCCTTTCTTAATAAAGTAACAGAAAAGTACGACATTGTGATAGGCATTGAAGTGCACTGCCAGCTTGCAACAAAAAGTAAAATGTTTAGCCGTTCTAAAAACTCCTACGGCGATGCTCCAAACTCCAATATTGATGCAACTTGTACCGGCTTGCCAGGGGCTTTGCCTGTTATAAATGACGAGGCTGTTAACCTTGCTATTTGTATGGGACTTGCACTTGGTAGTAAAATACAACCTATTAGTATTTTCGCCAGAAAAAACTATTTCTACCCCGACCTTCCCAAAGGTTATCAAATTACCCAGTATGACAAACCTATTTGTTTTGATGGAGAACTCGCACTACAAAACAACAAAATAGTGCGCATTGAACGCGTGCAAATTGAAGAAGATGCTGGTAAAAACATTCATATTGGCAACACTTCTTTAGTAGACTACAACCGCTCGGGCGTAGGTTTAATTGAAATTGTCAGCCGCCCTGACATCACTTCTCCCGAAGAAGCCAGCGAATATTTAAAAAAATTGCACAGCTATGTTGTGAATTTAAATATTTCCGATGGTGACATGGAACGGGGTAACTTTCGCGCCGATGCCAACGTTTCTATTAAATTAAAAGACTCCACTGTACTTGGCCAACGCTGCGAAATAAAAAACGTAAACTCGTTTAAATACATTGAAAAAGCCATTGCCTACGAAGTGATGCGTCAATACGAACTCATAGAAGCTGGCGGGCAAGTAACCATGGAAACCCGTGGCTACGATAGTGAAAAAAATATTACTTTTTCACAGCGCACAAAGGAAAGCGCGAAAGATTATCGTTATTTTCCCGAACCCGATCTTCCCCCACTTATTGTTTCACAAGAACGCATTGAAAAAGTTCGTGCACAAATGCCCGAACTACCAGAAGCCAAAGCACAACGCTTTACAAAAGACTATGGTCTCCCTGAATATGATGCCAAAGTTATTACGGCCTCTAAGGTAAATGCAAATTATTTTGAAGCCCTTATCACAGCCATTGAAGGTAAAATTGAAACTAAAACAATTGCAAATTACTTTATGACCGACGTGATGCGCGCCATTAAAATGGATGCTGAGGCAAAAGGGGTTTCAACCGATGAACTCACTGAAATATCTATTCCTTTAGAGCACAGCGTGCGTCTGTTAAAATTGCAAGCCGAGGGCACAATTAGTGGGCGTATTGCCAAAGAAATATTTGAAGATATGGTTCACACCAAAAAATCACCCGATGAAATTGTTAAGTCTAAAAATTTAATTCAAATTTCAGATGATATGTCTATTGCTCTTATTTGTGAAAAAGTTGTCAATGAAAATCAAGAACAACTTAAGGAATATTTGAGTGGAAAAGAAAAATTGTTTGGCTTTTTTGTTGGACAGGCGATGAAACTTTCGGGGGGGAAGCTAAATCCTGCTAAGTTGAATGAAATTATGAAGAAGATTATTTTGTCTCATCCAACGGATAGTTGAGTACCTAATTTGAGGCGAAGTCTTGAGAAGGCTGCTCAACAACTTCAGCAACAACTTCAGCACCAGCAGCAATAAGCTTTCTGAAACATTCAATATGGCCATTTGCAGCAGCGAGCATTACAGGCGTTTCACCAAGTCCATTAGCAGCATTAACGTCTGCACCAGCAGCAATAAGAGCACTGAGACATTCAATATGACCATTTGCAGCAGCAAACCTTACAGGCGTTTCACCAAGTCCATTAGCAGCATTAACGTCTGCATCAGCAGCAATAAGCTTTTTGAGACATTCAATATGGCCTTTAAAAGAAGCGGCAATTAAAGCTGTCTGCCCTTCTGCCTTAACGATATTAACGTCTGCACCAGCAGCAATGAGAATTTCGAGGGCTTCGACTCTGTCATACACAGAAGCAGCTATTACAGGTGTCCACCCAACAAAAGAAGCATTGACGTCTGCACCAGCAGCAATAAGAGCACTGAGACATTCAATATGACCATTTGCAGCAGCGAGCATTACAGGCGTTTCACCACGTTTATTAGCAGCATTAACGCCTGCACCAGCAGCAATAAGAGCACTGAGACATTCAATATGACCCTTTAAAGAAGCGGCAATTAAAGCTGTCTGCGTCCTGTCTTCATTAACGCTATTAACGTTAGCTCTTGCCTCAATGAGAATATTGAGGACTCCGACACTGCCAAAAAAAGAAGCAGCTATTACAGGTATAAACCAATCAAAAAGAACAACATCCAATTATACACCAGCAGCAATAAGCTTTCTGAAACATTCGACATCATCTGCTTGAATAACACTCATTACAATAAATTCTTGAACTCCCTTATCAGCAATAAGAGCCTTGACGTCTGCACCAGCAGCAATAAGCTTTTTGAGACACTCGACATGCCCATTTGCAGCAGCGAGCATTACAGGCGTTTCACCGCGTTTATTAGCAGCATTGACGTCTGCACCCACTTTAATAAGAGCACTGAGACTATCAACATCGCCGTTTTTACAAGCACTTATCATTTGAGATTTTTGAAGTTCTACATTAAAATAATTAAAATCATTAAAATAACTACATATTGCAGTTTCTTTTTCCTTTTGAGCATTTTCTGAAAAAAGTGTACGAAAAAATAGTTTAAATCCACCCTCCCTTTGACTGGCTAGCAGCGCTGCTTTTTCATTTTTTGGATTGTCCTTTATCGCGTTTTGAATAATTTGTTTACGATGGGTTGTTAGCGTAAAGCTGTTCATAAGGTTGGTCTCCTCTATTTTTGTAAAAGCATTTCAAAATATCTCAAACATACCTAAACACGATTTCAGAAGATACTAAAATACAGAAAACTTCAAGCAAACTTTTCATATATTTTTTAAGGCCTCTCAGCCTCAGTCAAAAAAGACAAGTAATACTCAAGCTCCGCTATAGACTCCAAAATATCATCCACAGCCCTATGTTTTTTTTGCTTTTCAAACTTTTGGTTGTAAATTCCTTCAAACACAATTTTAAAACTCGACACATCAAGCATACGATAGTGCAGTGTTTGCGCCAATTTCGGCATCCAAATATCTATAAATTTTCTATCCTGTCCAATGGAATTCCCTGCAAGAATCGCTTTTTCTTTTGGCGAATATTTTTGAATTATTTCCCGAACCTGATCTTCCACCACTTATTGCAAGCCGAGGGCACAATTAGTGGGCGTATTGCCAAAGAAATATTTGAAGATATGGTTCACACCAAAAAATCACCCGATGAAATTGTTAAGTCTAAAAATTTAATTCAAATTTCAGATGATATGTCTATTGCTCTTATTTGTGAAAAAGTTGTCAATGAAAATCAAGAACAACTTAAGGAATATTTGAGTGGAAAAGAAAAATTGTTTGGCTTTTTTGTTGGACAGGCGATGAAACTTTCAGGGGGGAAGCTAAATCCTGCTAAGTTGAATGAAATTATGAAGAAGATTATTTTAACAAAGGGGGGATAAAACTTTACAGAGGTACACTGTATCCAAGGCACCGCAGAGCAAGTTAAAATTTGTTTTCTTAGGTGTCTTGTAACTATCTTAAAATAGAATTGAGGCTTTAGTTCGGCAACTTCGTCTCGTCTGGTTTATTGACAAAGTTGTGTCTACCCGGAGCAGTTATGCCGGATGCTTCTAGCGGCTTTTCTTGGGCTTCTTTTAATAAATTGATCGCTTGGTCAAGCAATTGAAGAACAGTACCAGGAATGTATTTCCTATTGGGAGTACCTTCATCTTTTGAAAATGGGGCCTTAATCCCCTCCGAAGCAGTTATGCCGGATGCTTCTAGCGGCTTTTCTTGGGCTTCTTTGAATAAATTGATCGCTTGGTCAAGCAATGAAAGAAGTTTACGAGGATGTCCTCTATCCTTAATCCCCTCCTCCGTCGTCTGATTGCCATCTCCTATCTGCCATGCTTCATCTGTAGCTGTATCATTTGGAAGAAAAAGACTTGCTTTTGATTTATCAGATTCAACACTTGCTTTTGATTTATCAGATTCATGATAATCTGAACGAGGCCTCGTTGGTGTACTATCAATTCTCATATTATTGGCTCCTTCTAATTACGTTATGAATTCTAAACTCTCATCTTCTTTGTTCTTTTGAGAGCTTATGTAGAAAGATATTCAAAAAAAATATTTTATGCAAGAAAAAATTTTTGGTATCATATAATTTTTTTTAACACATTTCAGTCAAAAAAGACAAGTAATACTTCAACTCTGCAATAGACTCCAAAATATCATCCACAGCCCTATGTTTTTTTTGCTTTTCAAACTTTTGGTTGTAAATTCCTTCAAACACAATTTTAAAACTCGACACATCAAGCATACGATAGTGCAGTGTTTGCGCCAATTTCGGCATCCAAATATCTATAAATTTTCTATCCTGTCCAATGGAATTCCCTGCAAGAATCGCTTTTTCTTTTGGCGAATATTTTTGAATTATTTCTAATAATTCTTGTTCAACATAGTTTTCTTGCTTGCCATGTGCAACCCTAGCACTCAAGCCACTTTCACCATGGTGTTTTGTGCACCACTCGTCCATGCTCGCAAGCACAGAAGGCTCTTGATAAATAATATTTTCATAGGTTTGAACGGTTTCAAATTTTGTATTTGTAACCACGAGCGCCACTTCTAAAATACGATGTTTTTCTGGTACAAGGCCAGACATTTCCATATCAATCCAGAATAAGTAATTCATAAATTTTGCAACTCAACTTTTTTGTAACTTATCATAGTACGCCGTGCATCAAACAAACTTTTATAGCTTTCATAACGAATTCGTAATTTTTCGGCCTCGGCACGAGTCGTAGCTATTTTTTCTAGCAGATCAATATATTCAAAGTCAGCCTCTGCCAAACGTTTGAGGCGGGCCTCAGGAATTTTATCGCCATTAAGCTCAATTCGATTCATAATTTTTGCACGAACAGAGGTACGCAAAAGCTCTAGACGTTCAGCATCTTTGCGTTTGTCTGCGTATTCAAGGCCAATTTTATTGGAAATTTGAATAATTTCTTCCAGACCCATGTCTTTGATAAGAGTTGATGGCTGACCTTCTTGAAACTGATTTTTTTGCAAATTATCGTTAGGCAAAGACTGACTCCAAATGAACACTAGCTCATTTCTAGCATACGGACTAATGCCTGTTTTGCAAGGGAACGCTCCGGTTCACCCACAGTAATCACATTTTGAGGGGTTCCTGCAACAATATTGTCCAGCGCCCAGCACAAATGTTTTAAATCAATTCTATTCATTGTCCCGCATAAACACATAAATGGATTGATGCTCACAACGCTTTTATCGGGGTTTTCTTTTGCAATGCGTGAAACTAAATTAAGCTCTGTGCCCACAGCCCATTTACTACCTGCTGGGCTATTTGCAATCGCTTTAACAATAAAGTCGGTAGAACCATTGCAGTCCGCTTTATCAACCACTTCCATAGCACATTCGGGGTGAACAATAATTTTAAACTCTGGGTCTTTTGCACGAATCACATCAATTTGTTTTGCAGTAAACATTTGATGCACAGGACAACACCCCTTCCAAAGCAAAACTCTAACCGAATTCAGCTCTTCTTTGCTTAGGCCTCCGTAGGCTTTTTTCGGATTCCATAAACCCATTTGAGAGAGTGGAACCCCTAATTTTTTAGCTGTATTTCGACCAAGATGTTCATCTGGATAAAAGAAAAGTATTTTGTTATTTTCAAGCGCATATTGGACAATGGCAGGTGCATTGGAACTCGTGCACACCACACCATTTTTACTGCCAACAAAAGACTTCAGTGCCGCCGTTGAATTCACATAGGTTATTGGCAAAATACTTTCATGCCCAACCATTTCTACAAGCTCGTTCCAAGCACGCACGACGTCATCGGCATCGGCTGCATCGGCTAAATCGCAGCCTGCGCCAAGGTCAGGCAAAATAACTGTTTGTTTAGCTGTTTTTAAGATGTCTGCCGTTTCTGCCATAAAATGCACACCGCAAAAAACCACAAATTCTGCTTCTGTGTCTTGTGAAGCAAAACGCGCAAGTTGCAAGGAATCACCGCGGATATTAGAGAGTTCTACAATTTCAGGACGTTGATAATGATGCGCTAAAAGAACCAATTTTGGACCTAGTTTTTCGCGTACAGATTGAATTTTTTGTTTTAATTCATCTTCAGTAAGAGAAGAGTAAAGAGGTGGTAATGGTGGTTGATAAATCATACTGTTTCCTCGCGCCTTGAACTTGGTTACGCAAGAGATCTATTACTGAAAAAACTAGCCTAAGTAAAATAAATCCTTAGCAAAATAAAATTTTAATTTTTTGAATAATAGAAGAAGAATAAAAAAAGGCTGCACAGAGCTACTCTCCCACACTTAAGAGTGCAGTA
>JAZKEW010000074.1:14541-16247 GCA_040386785.1 Bdellovibrionota bacterium | reverse complement strand
AGTTTAACATTAAGTGGTAAAAAGTTCAGTACCGATTTTCTGGGGAGTCGAGTAAAAGCTCTTCGAGAATGTTTTGCCAATTCAGTTGCACATGCTCTGTATGAAAAAAATAAGGGAGAAATTGTTGTTGAAATTTATACTGATAGAATATCAATTAGAAATAATTCTTCTCTAGAAGTTAAGCAGTTTGCAAAAGAATGGTTTTCAAAAAAAACTTATACACGAAATAAATTTTTAATGTTGTTGTTGCGTGAAGCAGGCTTCACGGATGAATTAGGATCTGGGAAAATTAGATTATTTAGCCAAATGTTAGAGTTGGGAAAACAAGAACCTGTGATCGATTTCTATGAGAAAGGAAATTTTGCTTGTTGGAGCGTTACACTTTATAATGAACAACAAAATATTTCTTATTTGAATTTATTAGAGAGATTTAAGCAAAATTTTTCCTCTATTGATGAAGCACGATTGGCAATGGCTTTGGTTTTATGGCGAGACAAAAGTTGGACTGAAATTCAAGAAAAACTTGATAAACATTATATTTCTGTGTCAAAAGAAATCATTCGTAATCATCATTCTCCAGTGATTGTTGTTGGCAACTCACTCTTGACTAAAAGATGGGTTAAAGTGGCCTTACAGGGAAAAGATAGTATCGCTTTTAGTTCAATTGAAGAAGAGCAAATTAAGGACATTATTCAAAAATTCTCTTTTACAGGGGAGAGAAATGGAAAATTTAATAACGAAGAAGCTCGGCATCTTATCGGCCTTTCAAATACGCCATCTGAAATTACTCAGCTCTCAAATTTGTTTAGAAAATGGCGAGAGAAAAATATTTTAAAACAAAGTACCAAGCGCGGAGAATGGATTTTTCTAAATGAGACAAAAAAAAATCAAGACATAATTATGGTCTCAGAAAAATAACCAAAAGATCCTGACAAACAACTATTGACAAGATTTGAAATTCACACAATGATCAAAATTCCTTAAACAATTGAAGTAAACCTATGCATGAAATTTTTCTAGAAAGAACCTTACAACTTGCAGAATCCAGGCGAGGATTTTGTGCTCCAAACCCTTCCGTCGGAGCCGTAGTTGTTAAAAATGGGAAAATAATTGCAGAAGGTTTTCATTGGGAGAGAGGGAAACCTCATGCCGAAATAGAAGCCCTGAATAAAATTGGAGACGAGGCAAAAGGATCGCATCTTTATGTCAGTCTAGAGCCCTGCTGCCACTACGGAAAAACACCTCCATGCACAAAAGCTATTATTGAGCGTGGTATTGCAAAAGTTGTGTATGGCTTTCAAGATCCAAACCCCATTGTTTGTGGAAAAGGAGAGGCTCAATTGCGAGCTGCTGGTGTTGAATGTCAATTTCACCCCACACAAAGTATTTCTCATTTTTATAGAAGTTACTCTTACTGGCACAAAACAAAAAAACCATGGGTTACGCTTAAAATTGCTTTGAGTTTTGATGGTAAAGTGAGTGGCCCTCAAGGAGATCCTGTACAAATCACAGGCTTAGAATGTCAAAAATTCACTCATGAAAACAGAAAAAAAAGCGACGCTATTTTAACCTCGGCAAAAACAATTATTTGTGATAACCCACAGCTCAATGCTCGCATAGACAATGAAATAAATGCAAAAAAAGTTTATATTTTAGATAGAAATTTATCTTTGCCGTTGAATGCAAAAATTTTTAAAACGGCTCAA
>JAZKEW010000074.1:0-14531 GCA_040386785.1 Bdellovibrionota bacterium | reverse complement strand
CCACTATTTTTCACCAAAAAACAACATTGTCATCCCGTAGTTTGACTGTGGGGTCCATTTTGAAGCAGGTTTCTTATCAAGAAATAAAGTTAAAAAACGAAGGGCTTTGTCTTGAGTCTATTGTGAATTATTTGGGCGAAATAGGGGTTCATGACGTGTGGGTCGAAGCGGGGCCAACGCTTTTCAATGCCTTTTTAAAAGAAAAACTTGTGCAGACTGCATATGTGTATTTGGCACCAAAATTCTTGGGTGCAGGGGCTACACCTGCATTGCTCACAGAGGGGTCTTGGTTTGAAAATGCAAAATCAATTGAATGGTCGGGGTGCGGACGGGATGGGGTATGTGAAGTTACTTTATAAAGATTTAAGCAAACTCACCATTTCACACGCGGTATCGACAGCATCGCACCCTTTGTGCCCATGAGTACCACCTACCCGCGCAAAAGCTTGTTCCTCATTTTCTGTCGTCAGAACCCCAAAAATCACGGGTATATTATTTTCTAGCCCGACTTTTTGGCACCCCTGGCTCACTTGTTGGCAAACGTAATCGTAATGAGTCGTTTCACCGCGTACAACAGCTCCTAGACACACAATGGCTTGAAATTTTTTACTTTGAGCTAAATGTTGTGTCGTCAAAGGAATTTCCACAGCACCAGGCACCCAGACCACAGTAACGAGTTCCTCTGAAAATTGAAATTCCTGCAAACGCGCTAACGCTCCGCTCAACAACAGCTGTGTAATTTCTTCATTGAATCGACTTACCACAACAGCAATGGGAAACGGAGATGGCTTTGAATTTTGTTCATTTATAATTTTCATTTTAAAATATGTCCCATTTTATCACGTTTTGTGGATAGATATTTGCGGTTGTCATCGGTTGCATCTGTTTCCATGGGTTCACGCCCCACAATTTCAAGGCCGTATCCGCCAATACCATATATTTTTTTCGGATTATTTGTGAGCAGTCGCATTTTACGGACTCCCAAATAACTCAAAATTTGTGAACCGACGCCATAATCTCGCTGATCGGCTTGAAATCCCAATTTATGGTTTGCTTCTACCGTATCGAGGCCCTGATCTTGCAAGGCGTAGGCGCGAATTTTATTCACAAGCCCAATACCCCTTCCTTCTTGACGCATATACAAAAGCACCCCGCCTTCTTTGCTGATTTTTTCTAGAGACGCTTGCAATTGTGCTCCACAATCACACCGCCCCGAGCCAAAGGCATCTCCTGTCAGGCACTCTGAGTGTGCTCTCACCAAAGTAGATTTATTGGCATCAATATCCCCTCGTACGAGGGCAATGTGGTGTTGATTGTCCATTTTGTTTTCAAATACTTTGATTGTGAACTCGCCAAGTTCGTGAAGTGGTAGCTTAGAACAAGAGACCTCTGTCACGAGGCATTCTGTTTTCATGCGGTAGGCAATGAGATCTCGAATGGATACAATGGATAAGTCGTGTTGTTTTGCAAAAGGAATAAGGTCATTGAGGCGAGCCATTTCGCCATTGTCGCTCATAATTTCGCAGATGACGGCCGCCGGCCTAAAATTTGTTAATTTGGCTAAATCGGTGCTGCCTTCGGTGTGGCCAGCACGCACTAAAACACCACCTTCACGGGCTCTCAAAGGAAAAATATGACCAGGCGTTACTAAATCACCTGGCTTGCTTTTTGGGTCTACTGCCACTTGAATGGTGCGAGCCCTATCAAATGCAGAAATTCCGGTTGTCACACCTTTTGCAGCTTCAATTGAAATAGTGAAGGCTGTGTTGCGTGGGCTTGTATTTTTAGCAACCATGGCAGGCAAACCAAGACGATCGATGTCTTCATTTTGCATAGCGAGACAAATAAGCCCCCTTGCATGCTTGCTCATAAAATTGATGATTTCTGGAGTGGCTTTTTCTGCAAGGCAAACGAGATCTCCTTCATTTTCCCTGTCTTCATCGTCTACCAGAATAATCATTTTGCCTTGACTTAAATTTTCTAAAGCAATTTCAATGGGAGAAAGAGGGTTCATTGCTGTTCCTTATTAAATTGAAGCGTTGTGAAATTTGATTCACCATAATTTTTACAAAGAGGTCGTACTCAATATTGACGTCATCTCCAATTTGATATTGGGATAAATTTGTCACAGATAACGTATGAGGTATCAACATAACTTTGAATCCATTTTGTGTCAATTCATTGATGGTTAAGCTCACTCCATTGATAGCAACACTTCCTTTTTTTAGAAAGTATTGCTGTGCTTCTGAATGAATTCCCTCAAAAGTATATTCAATGTAGTTATCAAGTTTTTTTATTTGATTTATTTTGCAGGTTTGATCGATGTGACCACTGACAAAATGACCACCCATTCTGTCATTTAAGCGCATAGCGCGTTCTACATTAACAGAGTGGCCAACAGCAAGATTTATTAAGTTAGATATCTGCAAAGTTTCTGGAGAAATGTCACAATGAAATAATCCTTGTTCTGGAGACACGGCAGTCAAACAGACGCCGTTGACTGCAATGCTCTCGCCTTCTACGAGATCAAGATATTTAGTTTGTACTGTTAAGTGTAAAGATTGTTGCTGAGTTTTTATTTGAATAATTTGAGCTTGGTGATCGATAATTCCTGTGAACATGAGTTGGAATCCTTTGTGACTAATTTTAATTTAAGGACTCGTTTTTCGTGCCTTTTGACCTGTATAAATATAAATCATTCCTCCTGAAAAAGTTTCATATTTCACACGGGTAAAACCAGCATCATACAA
Source organism: Bdellovibrionota bacterium (assembly GCA_040386785.1). Taxonomy (GTDB): domain Bacteria; phylum Bdellovibrionota_B; class Oligoflexia; order Silvanigrellales; family Silvanigrellaceae; genus Silvanigrella. The sequence goes on along the minus strand of JAZKEW010000074.1, from coordinate 11,781 downwards.
TTCCGCAGCAAAGTTTTTTCCAGAAGAAAATTCGTCTACAGACGTGGTATAAAGTGGGTGTGCTACTTTTGAATGAGTTAATTTTGTACCAATAAGTGGAACTGTAGCAGCATATTTATTTAAAAAAGAGCGGACAATTTTTAATTCTGGCAGCCCGTGTTCTAAAATAAATAAACAACCGCCTGGTTTCAAGACGCGCAGTATTTCTCTTAAAACGGCTTGAATAGGTCTTAAACTACGCACAGACCAACAAATTGTAATGGTGTCAAAAAAACCATTAACATAAGGAAGATGTAGAGCATTGCCAGTCTTAAATTCAATTTTATTTTTATAGAGAAGTGATTTTTTTTGTAATTTTTGTGTGGCGATACGCAACATGCCTTCAGACAAATCAACTCCGTAAGCGTGTATGTCAGACCTTTTCAGTAGGCTGCGAAATAAAATTTCGCCAGTGCCTGTGGCGACGTCGAGTAGTCTGCCGTTTTGTGGTGTTTTTTTTAAAAAGACGTTGCAAAAATAATTGCGCCAGATTCTGTGAAAGCCGAGTGTTAAAATATCCGCAGTGGTGTCGTAGGCAGGGGCCATGAGGTTGAAACCGTCGATGATGTTGCCTTGTCGTGTTCCCATTGGAACTGCTTCCTGCCTGTGGATAGAATGGTGCAATCGAGAAGACTCGAACTTCTGACCCCCACGATGTCAACGTGGTGCTCTAACCAACTGAGCTACGACTGCATTTACAAATGGTTTACTGGACAAAATTTGCAAAGTCAATCTTAAAACGATACCCTAAGTAAATTCAGAATCTCATACTGCGAGGGTATTAAAAAAATGGAAAAACCTATTTACAATATTGAAGTGAAAACAATTGATGGGAAAACAAAAACTCTTGCGGAATATAAGGGAAAAACGCTGCTTATAGTCAACACCGCCAGCAAATGTGGTTTTACTTCGCAGTATAAAGGTCTTGAAGAACTTTACGAAAAATATAAGAATAAAAATTTTGTTGTTTTAGGATTTCCTTGCAATCAATTTGCAGGACAAGAACCTGGTAATGAGGAAGAAATTAAAAATTTCTGCGGTTTAAATTATAAAGTCACTTTTCCTATGTTTGCCAAGGTGAACGTCAATGGTAATGATGCTCATCCTCTGTTCAAATATTTAAAGGAACAAAAAAAAGGTTTCTTGTGTACTGAGTTTATTAAGTGGAATTTTACAAAATTTTTGGTGGATAAAGATGGAGAAGTTGTAAAAAGATTTGCACCGCAAGATAAACCAGAAGAAATTGGTGAATTTTTAAATTCGTTTTAATTACCTAACTCTTGGAAGCATCTTCTTCTACTTTATTGCTTGCAATTTGTTGCTGAATAGCCTTTTTAAGGTCAATTTGCGATTCTCTTTGTGAGTAGCGTTTCATTTCTTCAATAATAAAATGTTTTGTCTGAAATTGAGCATCTTTTAATATAATTTGCTTGCCCGTTTTATTATTTAAATTAAATACCAAAGGAGCCTTTAAGTTTGCACTCATTTTTTTAGGATCCATAGGAATGGTGACAATAACGGAAATAACAGCGTTGTCAGCGTTGGTTAACTTTAGGCTTGACACTTCTTCTTCGGTCACCTCAACCATATAGTCAGGCCTGAAAGAAAGTGGACTAATGACTACAAAAGCCATTTCGGGATCTCCAACAGACTGCAGCCATTTGAAAGGGGAATCGGTGTCGTGATCAAGCAGCACAAATTGATTGAGCTCTGGAAAACCAATGAGTCCTTCGGGCATGCTGATTAAGTCGTTGTCGTTGACTTCAATTTCACCAAAACGCGACGTATTTATCTTCAAAGCGATTCTCCTTTCGCGACTTTATATCCATAGGTTAAATGACCTTTAAATAAACTGCAACTTTTTATGCGGACATTTGTTAGTGTCAAAAAATTTTGATGAAAAAAATGTCTTCGAAATAAATATGAATAAAAGAATCATCCCACCGAAAAGAAGCAAGGTAAGCCTGAATTTATACATTATAAAAAGTGATCAGCATGGAAGAAAATGAATTCTCTCAATTAGAAGAAAGAAAGCAAGAACTTGAAACCACGCTCAAAAATCTTGCAGAGCTTATGGAGTCTAGAAATTTATTACTTTCCTTTTGTGAAAAAAATTCTTTAAGAAAAATTGTGAGCGGAATGTTTTCAAATTTAAGAATAAACGCCAGGGGAGATATGATATTTAAACTTGATTTAATCAATAAAAGTCATCAACTAGACTTAAAAATGCTAAGAAGAGGTCAATTTTTTTTGTGTAAAAGAAAAAGCAGACTGGAAGAAGAACTCAATGAGGTGAATGAAAAAATTAAAAACTTTCAAGCTGACTCAACAAGTCTTTCACAGTCAGCCTAGAAACTCCTAAACATCTCAAAGAGCTTGCAACGACGTTAAGAATAGATTTACTCAAGTCGAATACTTTTTCATTATCAACAATTTTATAACTTGGCTGATGTGCATCAACAAGAGCAATGGCATCGTGGCCAAGCTCTGATTTTAAATAATCAACGCTGGGGTGAACATTTTCTACATAGAATTGATAACGGCTGAGCAGGGATTGTTCGTCATCATCGGCACGGCCTCTTTTCGTCGCACGGGAAAGCATTTCTTGTTTGCTAATACTCAAATGCAACACTTTAATAACAGGAATGTTCATTCTTCTTAAAAATGAAAGTAAATGTTCCGCAGCCTTCACGGTTCTTGGATAGCCGTCAAGAATAAAAGGTTCCGTTTGAAATTCATTGGAGTGTTCAATATGTGCTGAAATAAAATCCTGTGTCCAACGGTTAGGTACAAGCAAGCCGTTCATAGTACAAAATTCAAGCCAATCAAGTTGGCTTGTAAATTTTTCTAAATCGTTGCGTCCAAAATATTTTTCCATTTCAGGGAGATGATTGAGTACTTTTTTTGTCAATTCTTCTTTGGTATCAACGCAATTAAAAATATTGGAGTTGGCAGAAATTTGGTAGCTCGATTCAAGAAGTTTCGCATAACTCTTTTCGTTTTTAGCACGTTGAAAAGTGTTTCTTAAAATTTCACCCATGGAAAGATGATTTTGCGGTGGTATAGAAATCACTTTTGAAAGTGCTTGCGCCACTTCTCCTTTTCCACAACTAGACGGGCCTGTTAAAATAAGCACTCCAGGGCCTTTTAAAGACACTTTTTCCACTTTAATTTTCGATTCAAAGTCATTTATATCGCGGCCTATTTGCATATTTTTGGAACCTTTTCTAGTTGAGAAAGAATAAATTTAAGTTGTTGAATTTCGTGTTCTTCGGGGGTGTAAAGAGGAGGGCGTAAAAAACCTTCACAGATTCCTAAATGGCCAAGCATCCACTTTATTCCTACAGGATTAGGCAGAAAAAAAATACCTGAATTGATACAAAAAGTTTCTAAATGAAGAGCTTGCGCTTGTGCAAAATTTCCGTTTTGCACCGCATATAAAATGTCGAGCATGGGCTTTGGAATTAAATTTGTTGTCACTGAAATAACTCCATTTGCACCGCATAATAGTGATGGAGCATAAGTGCCATCATCGCCAGAAAGAATGTTGATATGTTGTTTGCCAGCCGCATTCAGTGCAAGACGCATTTCTACAATTGCATTTACATTTCCAGCGGCTTCTTTAATGGCCACTAAATTTTCATTTTCTTGTGCAATTTTAACCAGAGTTTGTGCATTTATATTTATGCCAGTTCTTCCTGGTACATTATAAACACAGACGGGTGTTTCTTTTATGGCACGAAAAATTTCGCCATAATGATATACCAAATGTTGTGCATTGGGTTTATTGTAATAAGGGGTAACAACCATAATTCCATCGGGTTTATTTTGTCCGACTTGCAATTTTGAATAAATTAATGATTTTTGAATGGTGTGTTTGGTATCATTGGTTCCAGAGCCCACATAAATATGAAAATTTTCTGTTCTGTGTTCAAGCGCAGTTAAAACTAGTTTTTGAGATTCTTCTTCGGTTAGTGTGGGATTTTCACCTGTGGTGCCAAGAACAACAACACCATGAATGCCAGATTTTTTTTGATTTTCTAGCAACCTAGAAAAGGCGTTTAAATCAAGATCTAAATTTTTTTTAAATGGGGTGACAAGGGCTGTAATTACACCTGAAAATGGTTTGTGAGACATGGGCGGTCCTTTCGTATACAACAATTGCGGCTAGTGTGGCACTATGGTACGGAGAGTGTCAATGTCGACATCAATGGAAATTGAAAAGATTGACCCAAACCGCTTTTAATTGTACTTTGATAACCATTCTATAAGATTTCGTTTTTACGGATTTCTTTTTGTTATGTGCAAAATTAGGGAGCTTTTTTATGATGTCTTGCCGTAACGACATGCCAACCGCACGAGCCACAGCAATTGTACAAGCTACACTGGTGGAATCAACGACTTTTCAATATATACATTCGTATCCCGTAGAGGGGCTTCCAGAGGCTTTAAACAAAAGAATTAATAGCAAACTTGAGCTTGTAAGTAGTACAACAAGTCAACCTCATAGAGAAGAATTTAAAAAAGCACTTAAAAATCTCAAAAATCATTTTTCAAATGACCTCAAAGGTTTTGAAAAATTTAAGTCTGATCTCATACAAACGACTGTCAGTGGTATTCGCCAAGACACTCCAGCACGTCAAAGAGTATCAAGGGTTTTGACGGAGATTGGGTTAAGTTTGAGTAGCCGTTATAGCGTCTATTCTCATTTTAGTAACAATTTTCATTATACCGATCATTTTCTTTTTCTTCGATGCTTCAATGACTGCAACGAACAACGCAATCTTTTTCCAAACCCAGATCACTGGGACACAACAGACACCGTGGAAGAAATTTTTAAATATCTTCAACCAGAGGCTAGTGATGATGCGAGTAAATGGATGCCGTCGCCTGGGTTATTTGAATCGACTGTGGCTGTTGAACTTCCTCAAGATTTAAGCAAGAGGATTGATAAAAAGCTTCATGGTTTAAGTGATGATCTCAAAAAAGAATTTAGACAAAATTTACTCGAATTGAAAGAGAAGTTTTCAAGTAATCCAAAGTATTTTGAAGAGTTTAAATCACAACTTATCCTGATTTTGAATCATTCTTTAACAAATCATTTTGACCTCTTGCTAAACCTCGTGACGAGTTATAGTACGGAGGCGAAAAGCTTATTAATGGTAGAATTCTTTTTGTTATGCAATGAACAACGTAATCTTCTCCCAAATCTGAGCCATCGACACACGACAAACACTATGGAAGAGATTTTTAAATATCTTCAGCCGGAACCTATAATTTACGCAGAACTTGTAGTTACGGAACCCATATTTGCAGAACCTGTAGTTTATGCAGAACCTGTAGTTACGGAACCCATATTTGCAGAGCCTATAGTTTATGCAGAGTCTGTAGCGCAAAAAGGACCTGTTGTTCAATTACCACAACAAGGAACAGTGCAGTATTTTGAAGAGCTTCTTGGAGATTTAAGCCCGAAGATTGATAAAAAGCTTGACGGTTTAGATGAAAAGGGCAGAAACAATTTTAAAGAAAATTTGCCTAGATTGAAGGCGTGGTTTTCAGAACATCCTGAGCGTTTTGAAGATTTCGAACTAGCATTTATCCAGATTGCGCGTAATTTTACACTGGAGTATTTAGACCTTTTGCTAAATTTTGTGCAGCAGTCTGGTGGTACCAATAGTAGAATTTTATTGTTGTTACGCAATCTTTTATTATGCAATAAACAACGCAATCTTCTCCCAAATTTGAATCATAGACACACAACGGACACTGTGGAAGAAATTTTCAAATATCTTTGTCCGATAGATATTGAAGCAGTACCCGGCATTTTAACAGGAGAACACATTAATATTCATGCGAAAAATAGTGAGCTTCAAGCTGCAGACGCAAAAAAAGTTATTGAAGATCTTCTTAAAATGGTCACAGAAGATGAAAAGAAGCGTTGGAAAATAGATGGAAATAGTGCGGCTTATTCTCTTGTGTCAAATATAGAGAATGTTATGTGTAATAGAAAAAATCGCTCCCTATTTCTTTCCACTTTAAAAGAATATGTCTTCAAATTTTCAGAAGCTTCCAAGATGAAGAAAAAAGATGATGCCGAAGCAAAGGACTTCTTGAACACGCTCTCCTCTTCGATGGGGGCGCTTGAGTTCTGGATACCCGCAGAGGGAATGGGTATTCTCCAGATGTATCGTGGGGCTGAGATAACAATAAATTTAATGGGTGAAGATTCTTTTCAAGATAGGAAGTCTTTTCAAACTACGAGGCCCGGGAGGCCTTCATAATACTCTGTTTTTGAGTTGCTTTGTGTTGTCTCGACTGCAGTGAAACAACAGCTTCAAACAATCGTTTCGACAAAGCCTGGTTTTCAAATTCTATTCCCATGCACCATTCCCCTGTTTCAGCATTGGTCCACACCACTTTCCCACCAAGTTCATGCGTCACTTCCTTTTCTACTTTTTTATTTTTCAAATTTTTAGTTTTATTTGTCTTAGGTACTTCTTCTATTTTACCAATTTCAATGTCAAAAAAAGAAGGCACTTCAACCGTAATTGGACTTCCTGCAGAAATGCTTTCTATATTTTCAAACAATTGAGCCCATTCAGCAGAAGCATTTTGTATATGTTTACTCGGTTTTAATTTAATGCCGTTCAGGGAACAGTCCTCAATAATGCCGTGAAAGCACAGGCTCATAACTTCACTTTTTTCTTTTGTTGCTGCTGCAGTTGTCGTTGCTTTAACTTTTTTTACCGATTTTTGTATTTCTATTTTGGCAAGAACTGGCAATTGGCATGAAATGCGTTTTTGTGCTCTAATTTTTCCATCGCAATATCGTTGTGCCACAGCAATAACAACTTCTGGATTCACTGGTTTTTTGAGCCAGCTTTTACAATCGGCGTATTTTGTCAGCAAGGTTTCAATAGTTTGTATGGAATTGAAGTCGTCAAAGGCCGTAATTAAAATTGGTGTTTTAGACATTTTTTTTAGGAGAAGAGCTGTTTGTGCTCCATTGGTGTCGGGAAGGTCGAAGTCGACGATAAATGCATCAATATTTTCACTGCTTTTTGCGAGACTAATGGCCTCTGCTGAATTTCTTGCAACTAATACCTGTATGCCAGGGTAGTGGTCTTTAAAGACTTCGCTGGTCATGACAAGGCTTGCTTTGCTGGAATCGGCAATTAAAATTTTTTTCATATGTGAGCCCTAATATGTGTGTTTGGTATTTTATTCTAGCACAGATGGAAGGGGGGCTTTGTCAAAAAGGAGTGGGAAAAAATGTTAAAAATTGGGAGAATAAAAATTTACAGCGAATTTGCTTACCCTCCTAGCACCGTATTTGCTAAAGCTGAGTTTCGGCAAACTGCCAACCAATTACCACTTTGTGTTCAAAGGAAATTCAACAATGCCTCTACTGCGCGCTCTTACGACTAACACAGCAAAAATACCTCCCAGCCATCCGCAAACTTCAAATACGCGTTCTTCCAAAAAGCCTTCGCAAACCTTAACAACTCCTTACTCTTCTCTTTTTATGCAATCGGCATTTCCGCATGATGATACGCAAGGAGCGTCTGAGGCGGCCTCTCCTGAACAAAAAAAGCCTCGCGACCACATAAAACACTTCACTTATCCCTCGATGATGAGTCTTATTCCAAAAGGTGAAGCTCAACAATTTGAGCATATCAATATTCGCCTCAGGCTCATGGAAGAAGAAAAATTATCTTTAAGAGCTGTTCATAAGCTTGGCCGCTCTATTCAAAAACTTTACGCTGCAAAAGAGCCTATTAATCAGCTACGAGCCCACATGTTCTCTGTTTTATTTTTATGTTATCGTTCGCTTCATTATGGTCTTTCGAGCAATTTCGCTGCAGCGCAAAAAAACGCTCACGATTTTTTGCTCAGTAATGAGACGAAATTTAAGCAGTGCTATTCTGATGAAATCAATTGGTATCGCGTTCTACTGTGGAAGTCTCAACCCGACAAAAACGAGTTTTTGGAAATATTAGAAGACGTAATTCCAAGAATAAAATCTAAAAAGCATAAAGAGGCTCTATTTTACGGAAATTACATGACCACTCTCCAAGAGACAATGGGATATCCAACGCCAGAGAAATTTGAAAAGTTAGAAAAAAATTTTGAAGATTTGAATTTCGAACACCTTCCATTAGATGGAAAACTTGCGCAGTGGCGGCATGATTATGTATCAAAACTATTTGAACATCCACTTCTAAAAACTGATAGTAGTTTGTCACATTCAAAGCAACCATTCTCAGGCTATCACTTTCATGATGTAAAAGATTTTACCCCTTGTTCTAAAGAGATTAGGACCGATGTAGGAATTCAAATTTCAAACAATTTTGGTATCGAACTTCTGTTAAAATACTTTTGGCATTTGTGCCCTAACCGATATGAAGCTCCTCAAATTTTATTCTCAGTGGATGGCACAAATAAAATTTTAAATGAGAAATTCAATGCATTAGTCCATGCAGAATTAAAAAAACTTGGAATTGTGCCTTCTAAAGGATCTTTGCCAGGTACGAAAAGAGTTTTGTTAGATGTAGCACATCGGTTAAACCTATCTATTCACCATGATAGATTAGAGCTTTATTTAAAATGGATTAACGCACAATATCAAGAATTAAAAAAATATTTTGAGACATTAGATGGTTTCAACGATGAAGCTTCCATCCAATTGTTTTTTGAATGTGTTTCTTTACAACAACAGTATGGAATGACTGAAGAACTAAGACAAAAAATTGCTTCTGTTGTAAAAATTTGTTTAAAAATATTGCATAATATGAATCAGATTAATAATAACTCTGCAAATACGGAATCACAAAAAAAAGAGAAATTTTATTCCTTATCAAAAAATATAACAAAGGAGTTTTTTGAGAAGAAACAGTCCTTTATTTTAAAAGTTGGAACTCCTATTCCACCAGAAGAAAAAGGGCAACCCAAAAAACGTTATTCAAAACACGCTTTTTATGTTGTTTTTAAAGTTGAAGAAGACCGTTTTCAAATCATTTTGGTCAATGGAGGGCAGGGAGTAACTCCACACCACCTGCCTTCTTCGCCAGATGGGGTACCACAAGATCTTTCTTACTATCGGTATGCCGCATTTGAAAATTTAAATTTTGATAAATCTACACGCGAAAAAATAGAACATTATATCTACCGCTTACTGATTCTTGGCTACACAGAAAGTGAAGGGAAAGAAGGCGATCAAACAGATGAAAATGGAAAATTCTTGGGTGTTTCTCCTATCAATTTTGATTATCTTTTAAAAAATATCTATATGCACACACAGAACCCTCTTGGTCAATCTTCTCATAAAAATCCGGTATTTTTTTATGGTTACAAGGATGTCGAGGTAGCTGGATTTGAGAAATCAAACCTTAAAGAAGACTACCTAGGTCAAATAGTTGGAAACTGCACAGTACACAATTTAAAAAAAGCCCTCGCTATTTTATACAACTTTAATGAAGTAGATGTCGGTTTGTTGGATGATCACATGCTTCTTGCATTTGATCAATTTCTCAAAACTAATTTTAGTGAAATTAAACTGTCATCTTCAGCACTGCAACGTGAAGCGTTGAGTATCACAACTTCATAGACTCCTTCTTTATAAGCCACAACTGCATCTTCAATTCAGGATAATCCCCCGTCACATGGAATGCAATTTGACCTTCCTCATCAATTGCTTGCCACGCCTCTTCATACTCTTCAATTTGAGGCAGTTGGAAATAAACGGAATCATGGAAATAAGGAACATGTTGAGGAATAACACTCAACGGCATCAGTTTAACGCCAGTAGACATAGACTTAAAGTGATGGTCAATATGGCTTGCCGCAGAAACTTTACACTGGCCTGGAAAATATTTTTTAATATTTTCCGAAGGCATATCAGCAGAAACAATCAGTACAAAATACAAATAGGGAACAACTCGCGGTTTGAGATCTTGTGTGTAATAAGCGTTTAAAAAACCTTGTTTTAAAACGGACTGGGTTGCTGGCCTGTCTAGGGCAGTTCTAAATTGAGTTTTTAATTCTTCAGATATGTCATCATAAGAATCAGCAATATTGTAATGGTTGTAGGTTTTAATGTCTTTTGCCATTTTGGTTGCATCAAGGTAGGTGGCTAGTTTTGCATAAAATTCTGTAAGTTGGTAGTACACATCTTGCGGATGAATTGCGGTACTTTTTAAAACGCGCTGCAAATAAACATCAAAATGATTATAAATTTCAAGCATAGAGGCATCCATATGGGATGCAGACAACTGCGATCCTGTGTGTGCCGATGCCGTGCAGAGGTTGCTTAAAATTTTTGTTTTTTGTTTTACGTTCGAGTGTAAGTCTTTCATTTTTGTCATGAGCTTTGGATTATTTTGTAAACTAAAAGTTGGGTGAATAAAATTTGTGTCAAGAATAATAGAACCATCGGAACGAACTTCTATAATATTTGCAACTGCTAAATAACTATAATTTTCCAGCTTTTGTTTACCGGCAATAAGCGTAAAATGGGGGCGAGAGACAGGAATATTTTCATTTTCAATGTTCACTTTGTCAAAAACAAAACGGCCAGAATGATAATGAGCTTTTGGTGAATTTGAACTAGATTTACTTAATAAGGCCAAATATATTGTGAGTTCTTTATTGTCACCAAATAAGTCGGGTGTAACGGTAATAGATTGTGGTAGCGGTGCTTCTTGTGGAGCAACAAAAAAGGTGCCATCGGGCATAATTCCAGCACACGAAATAATTCCCAAACGCCCCTCATTTAAACCTGATATATCAAGGGTTAAATTTTCAAACCCCCACATTAAAGAGTTCTGAGCGCTGAAGCTATTTTTAATCATACGATCCATATATTGTTCAAAAAAATACATGTAATTTAAACTTAAACTTTCTATTTGATTCCAAGCAATTTGCGCTGTACTCATGTTACTTTACTCCTATTCATCTCATACTTATGAGAAAAAGATTTGTTAAACTGATCCACTTGTAGAATAAGTTTAGAAATTAAAAACTGACTGAGGCCTTCGGAAGCTTTTTCATGTAAATGAAGATGCACAAGAGTTTTAAATAAAATTTCTCGAGATCCATCTTTAAATTCGTAAACTTTTTTTAATTTTAAATTCAGATGTTGAATAGATGAATATATTTTTTCAACATCGTAGGCGGCATTTTTGTCGGAGCTATTTTTCAGTTGAAAAAAATCAAGAAGCTCTCGCGTGAAAGAAATTTTTTTATTTGTAAAAAATAAAAAGACATAAAAGGAATCATAAAAGGAATTTTGAATACTAATTTTATTAAATTTAGTGAGTAACTGAAGAGAATAATTTTTATCATCATAAATAAATTCACCAAACCCAGGTTTTACTTTTTCACTTAAATAGGAGTTAAAAGTTGGTGCTTGAATTTGGACAAAAGATTGCATTTTTTCAGTTGATTCCAACGCATTGAGCACACCAATATGGAAGTAGGATTCGTTGTTCTTTTTAAGTGGATAAAAAATAAAACCAGTGGAATCTTTGGCAGAGTGTTTTTTGATATCAAGTGCCACAGGAAGTGGTGCAAAACTGCCATCTTTCCAAAAAAGAGAGGCTGATTGCGCAAAGCCTAAGTCTGTATATTGGGTGGCGTTGGGGCCAAAGCAAATATCTAATTTAGAGTAACTATCGTAAGATGTCATGACGTCATCATTTGGGTTTAAATTTATAACTGGAGAACAAAAAAGGGCGAAATCAT
>JAZKEW010000073.1:8317-26114 GCA_040386785.1 Bdellovibrionota bacterium | reverse complement strand
TTAGCTACACAACTTCCAAACCCCTGTCAACTTTTTCTTGAAAGTTTTTTTAAAAATTTTTTTTGAATGTTTTTTTTCTTTGTCATATGATGCAGCAGTAGCGCTTTTACCCCCCGTTTAAAGTAAATAAACTATTATAAGGAAATCAAGCAAATGTCTTCAATAAATCAACGCCTGAATGCACTACGTGAGCAAATGAAAAAACACCAACTGGATTTTTATTTAGTTCCCAGCAGCGACGACCACAACAACGAATATTTACCCGAATGCTGGCAAAGACGCCCCTGGATTAGTGGTTTTACTGGCTCTGCCGGCGAAGTTTTGGTTTCTCACACGAATGCTTATTTGTGGACAGATGGAAGATATTTTACACAGGCAGAAAATGAACTCGATCCAAAATTATACACTTTAATGCCACAAAAAAGCTTCGCTCCCGAAACAGAACAATGGCTTTCAAACTCCACTGGAAAAACTTTAGGAATTGACCCGCACGTTCTGGGAATTGATAGAGTGAATAAATTGATGAAGGCCATGACCAACGTAAACGGAAAAATAGCTCTTATTGATACAAATTTGGTTGATGAATCGCGTAAACAACTCGGTGAAACTCTTCAATTACCTAAGGCAAAAGCATTTCTTTTAGAAGAGCGTATTTGCGGGGAATCTGTCTCACAAAAACTAATCTGGTTGCGAAGTGAACTCACGAACAACAAGGTAAACCACATTGCACTGAGCGTGCTCGATGAAATTGCATGGCTTTTCAATATCCGTGGCTCTGACATTGAATTTAACCCTTTAGTCATTAGTTATGCCATAATTGGTTTAAACGACGCCCATTTATTTGTTGAGAAATCAAAGCTGAGCCCTCAAATATTAGATGCCTTAAATCAAAATAAAATTCATGTTGACGCCTATGAAAATTTTGGCAATGGGCTCAATAATTTGAAAGGGACCGTTTGGCTAGACGAAATGACCGCAAGTTTTTGGATGCAACAAAAAATAAATCCTACAAGCCAAATTAAATTTGCACGCTCTCCCATTGTCCATAAAAAAGCTCGTAAAAATAATGCTGAAATTGAAGGGGCAAAACAAGCACACATGAAAGATGCTATTGCGCTGATGAATTTCTTTTGTTGGCTCAATAACAATTGGAAATCAGGCGTTGATGAACTCATTTGTGCAGAAAAATTATACGAATTTCGCACGCAGCTAGAAAATTTTGTCGGCTCCAGCTTTCAAACAATTAGCGGCTTTGCTGACAACGGCGCAGTCATTCACTACCACCCAACCCAAAAAACAAACAAAGTAGTTGATGGCTCAAGTCTATTTCTTCTCGATTCCGGTGGACAATTTTTAGAAGGAACAACCGATATCACGCGAACCGTACATTTAGGCCACGCAACGGCAGAACAAAAACGCCACTACACCCTTGTACTCAAAGGACACTTAGCAGTCGGTAGGGCGATATTCACTCATGGAACCTGTGGAGAACACCTCGACGCCTTGGCAAGAACCCCATTATGGAACGAGTACCTAAATTATAGACACGGAACGGGCCATGGGGTTGGAAGCTTCTTGTGCGTTCACGAAGGGCCCCAAAAAATATCGCAAATGAATAGCGGTGTGCCTTTGCTTCCGGGCATGATTGTGAGCAACGAGCCTGGCCTGTATCTCAAAAACAAATATGGAATTCGCATTGAGAACTTATGCGTTGTCACAAAAATAGAAAGTCAAGAAGCGCAAGCCTCTGAATTTGGACCATTTTACCAATTTGAAAATTTAACTATGATGCCTTATTGCAAGGCTTTAATAGACGTTGAACTACTGACAAAAGAAGAACTCGCCCAAATTCGCACCTACTACAGTAGCATTAAAGCAAGCACTTACCATTTTCTTACTGAACCTGTTCAAAAGTGGCTTACGGAAGAGACAAGCATCTAAACACATAAATGCCCATCAAAAGCCCCACTCATTTTTAATGCAAAAAATACCGATATGACTCACAGGAACAACGTTCGTAAACTTGACGACTCACTGAAGGGGTCAGGTGGTGGGGATATGACAAATAAGTTGACTACTTCAATAATAGCAATCCAATTACTTATGGCTATTTTGGTGTCTTCTTGCGGAGCCCCCCCTCAAGAAGATATTGAGTCTGCAGATCAAACAACAACACCAATTGAAATTGTATCTTCTGACTATAGCGGAACTGTCGTTACAGCCACTGCCTACGTATCCATTAGCAGCTGCACAAGCAATTCAACCTACAACAGCTCAGCACCATCACCGGTTGCATTGAGCACCGTAAGCCTAATAGTGAACGATTCTTGTACATTTAATTTTCAAAGACTTGTCGTGAGCGGAACAACATACTACGGAATAACCAGCTACATGACTCTTAATTCCAGCACAAGTGTAGTACTCAGGTTTAGCAGCACACAAGGAGGCTCAACCCCCGCTATTTATGTGAATGCCAAAACAACAAATGTTTACCCCGTTGGAAGCTCCCCATCATTTACTCTTACCGTCATGACAGATTCCCAATTCACAAGCGCTGTTGCCGCTGGTGCTTTTTCAACAACGAGCACCTCTTCTTCTAGCAACATGGGCGTTGGAACAATTACGGTGTCAACATCAGGTTCAAATATTTTACAACCAGGAGCATCTCAAACATACACAGCAACTTCTACAAATGCCGATAGCTCAGCAAATGCAACAGCCGTAACCTGGAGTTCTTCCAACACAGGAGTAGCGACAGTGGACTCAACAACAGGAGTTGCCACTGCAGTTGCCGCAGGTAGGGCTAGCATTATAGCGACAATAACCGACTCTTTGGGCACGCATTCTACAAGCGCCTCTTTAACCGTTAAAACACCCTATCTTTATGTTTCAACAAATAACACGACCACTGTACACACATGCCCTATTAGTTCTACAGGAATATCCTCTTGCCTAAGCAGGATCTACGCTGGAATTTCAGACGCGAATGGTTTTTTTTCGTATCAAAATTATTTGTATGTGTCTGATGGCAACGCGACGAAAGTTTCTAACTTTCTTTTTAACTTAGACGCCACTCCTCCAAAAGAAGGCTTAACAAACTCATTAACTGGTTTAACTGGTTTATGGAACGTCGCCATCAGCGGTTCTGCGGCATTCATTACTTATGGCTCGCCTGCAGTATATGGCTGTGATTTTAATAGCAGCACAAGAGTTATTAGTGGTTGCGCCACTACTGGAAGTAACTTTAACGCGCCGCGATACCTTACCGTAAATAATGGATATGCATATGTGGCGAACTTCAGCGGGAACAGCATCACTGCTTGCCAAATTAGTGGCAAAACTTTAACTGGCTGTGTTGAGAAAACTGGTTTCAGCGGTCCATCAAGCATTACTTTTAACGGAAATATTATATATGTAGCAAATTTCAACTCAAATAATGTAGCGTACAGCACAGTGAGTGGCACGACTTTGAGTGCACCGGCGGTTGCGGCTTCCGGTTTTAGCGGCACTAATGGCCTTGCTGTTTTAGGCGCCTATATGTACGTATCCGACTGGACAGGCAAGAAAGTTTGGCAATGCCCAGCAACAAGTGGTACTGGCCCCCTAGGCACTTGCACCACAAAGTACACATCCTCTTACAATTTACGAGGAATGGTTGTTTATTAAAATAACACAAACCAAAGACTAGCCGCTAAAAGCCCCACTCATTTTCAATACAAAAAATACCGATAGAACTTACAGGAACAACGTTCGTAAACTTGACGACTCACTGAAGGGGTCAGGTGGTGGGGATATGGCAAATAAGTTGACTACTTCAATAATAGCAATCCAATTACTTATATCTATTTTGGTGTCTTCTTGCGGAGCACCCCCTCTCCCAGAAGATATTGAGTCTGCAAATCAAACAACACCAATTGAAATTGTATCTTCTGACTATAGCGGAACTATTGTTACAGCCGCATCTTACGTATCCATTAGCAACTGCACAAGTAATTACACGTACAATAGCTCAGCACTATCACCAGTTAACTTAAGCACAATAGGCCTTGCATTGAATGATTCTTGTACCTTTAATTTTCAAAGACTTGTGGTGAGCGGAACAACATACTACGGAATAAGCGGTTATATGACGATTAATTCCAGTGCAGATGCAGCACTCCGGTTTAGCAGCACTCAGGGAGGCTCAACTCCCGCTATTTATGTGAATGCCAAAACAACAAATGTTTACCCTGTTGGAAGCTCCCCATCATTTACCTTTACTGTTATGACAGATTCCCAATTTGCAAACGCTGTTGCCACTGGTGCTTTTTCGACCGTAAACACCTCTTCCTCCAGCAACATGGGCGTTGGAACAATTAGTATTTCAGTCAGTGGCACACCTTTGGATCCAAGTACCCTAACAATAAGAGGAACCCAAACGTACACAGCAACCTCCACCAATGCCGATGACTCAGCAAATGCGACAGCAGTCAGTTGGAGCTCTTCCAATACAAGCGTGGCAACAATTAACTCAACAACAGGAGTTGCCACTGGAGTTGCTGCTGGCAGCACCAAAATTATAGCAACAATAACTGATTCCCTGGGCACCCACTCTACAAGCGTTGGCCTGACCGTTAGAACCCCCTACTTGTACGTGACAACAAAGGGCACGAGCACAAGCACTTCGCTGTATAAATGCTCTTTAAACCCCGCAAATGGAGCAATAGTATCTTGTAGTGCATTTTATACAACAGCAACAAATCCATTGCAGATTTCTTTAATTCAAAATAGCTCGAGCGCAGCTCCTAGTATGTATTTGTCTGGCTACGCAAGTGGAATCTTTAGTTTTGTACCGATAAATACAGACGGAACACAATCAAGAACGGGATGGACCACTGCGGCTAGCGCATCTTCACCACAGGGAATGGCTTTCAGCGGTTCCTACGCATTTATAACTACCTTGGGGGCACAAACAACAATACAAAGTTGTCCTGTTAACTCCTCAGGAACATTTGGCACTTGTACCACAGCCGCAACTGGCTTTACTGCAGTTCAATACTTGTCAACGACAACAATTAACGGGACGAGCTACCTTATTGTAGTAGACCGAAATTCAGGGAATAGGTTGAAAGTTTGTCAAATTAGCGGCGGCACATTAAGTTGTGGTAGTTTTTACCCTTACAACGCCTCTACTTACCCGTACAACGACCCAAGTGCAGCCGTTGTTGTTGGAAGCACTTTGTATGTCTCAGGTTATGCCAGTAAAATTGTCGTCCGTTGCACACTCAGTGGGACAACAATATCTTCATGTGCAGATTCGGGAGCTGGAACCTTTGGCAATCGCCCAAACGGATTTGCTGTAAACGGAAACGAGATATATGTATCGGAATGGCTTACCAATGGAAGCGCTTATGGCCTATGGAAATGCACCATGAATTCTAATGGATCTATACCCAACACTTGTGTCATCTTCAACACCTTCCCTTACGGTCCAAGAGGAATGGCCGTGTACTGACAACGCAAACAAAAAACCACAATTAAGCGTTAATTTTCAATACAAAAAATACCGATAGAACTTACAGGAACAACGTTCGTAAACTTGAGGACTCACTTAAGGAGTCAGGTGGTGGGGATATGCTCAATAAATTAGCCATCATAGTACTAGTACAATTGGCTTATCTTGCTTTGCTGTCAGCCTGCCAACCTCTCAAAGAGGAATCAAATGACGTTCAAACAGCAGAAGTAGAAGAAGTACAAAGCCAGCCTGCTCCAATTCTTATCAATGCTTCCGACTACAGCGGCAGTGTTTCGGTCTCAACAAAAGCCGCAATTAGCTGTATCAACGGCAACACTTACGGCAGTAGTGCAGCATCTCCAATTCTTTTGTCCTCTCTCTCAATGAACTTAAATGACTCCTGCTCATTTACTTTTCCTACAAATGCCATTGCACTTATTTACCAAAGCACAAACTACTACGGAATTTCAGGCTCAAATACCATTACAAGCACAAGTCAAACCACCCCTACTTTCCTAACCTTTAGCACCACTGCAGGTAGTTCTACTGTGGCTCTTAATGTTGTTGTAGGAACTGCAAATGTTTTTCCCTCAACAGGAACTCCAACATTTAACTTTTACATTGTATCAAGCGATACCGTTACAGCCATTCAAAATGGGACGTTTTCTGTTGTCAGTGGAGTGGTTACTAACACCGGAACACAAGTCACGTACACAGCACTTTATCCAGACGCATCGTCAATTTCAGTAGGAGTGTCTATCCCATTCAGGCTGCTTACAGGAACTTCCGCAGACGTTACTTTGTCTTCCTTAACAACTTGGACTTCCTCAAGCCCTTCCGTTGCAACCGTTTCGTCAACTGGCGTGGTTACGGGTGTGGCTGCCGGTACAACGACAATCACTGCAAAAATAAATACCACAGGCGGGTCTTACAGCGCGTCAACCTTACTCACGGTAAGAGCAACAACTTACCTTTACATTGGTGTTGATGCCACTTACATGGTGATATGTACTGTTTCAGGCAACACCATAGGCCCTTGTGTACGACAAACCGGACCAACAGGCACAACGACTACATCCGATCTCGGCATCTATTCAGGAAACCTCTACGCCACTGACGTAGGCACTGACAAAGTTTATAGCTGCCCTTTAAATTATGATGGAACAATACAAGCAACCTCAGCAGGGGCCTCAACGTGCACAACAGCCCTCACTATGACGAATGTACAAGGCTTGACGTTCACAAACAGTAAAACTTATGTGAGCACTGGAACTACCGGCAAGCAAGTACTCGTTTGCGACTTGCCAACGACTGCAGGAGTCATTAATAACTGCACATCAGCGACGTCAACCACTTTCAGCTCAGCAACGAGTTTAGCAGTGAATGCAAGCTACACTTACATGTACATGTTGGACAAAACAGCCAACAAAGTTTACTCCTGTGCAATTAATAGCAGCAACGGGACCATCGCATCTTGTGCATCAACAACAGGCAGCTTTTCTGCACTTAGTGCAGTTACAGTCGGTGGGAGCTACCTGTACGTGGCGGATTACGACACAAATAAGGTGTATGTTTGTTCAATTTCGAGCGGACCTATCAGTAGCTGCTCTTCTGGCTCCACAATACTAGGAAATAACCCACACGGTCTAGCCGTTATTGGAAGCTACATATACTCATCACACTGGTCACCAGCGTCGATGTCAATTACGTCCTGCGCCATCAGCGGTGCAACAATCACCAGCACCTGCGGGGTTCTTACTTTAAACTCAGGTTCAAACGTCAGTCCATCCATAAGCACAGCAGAAAACATAAACGGATTAGTAATTAATTAGCCCCACTCATTTTCAATACAAAAAATGCCGATAGAACTTACAGGAACAACGTTCGTAAACTTGATGACTCACTTAAGGGGTCAGGGGTGGGACTATGCTCAATAAATTAACTACCATAGTACTAATACAATTGGCTTATCTTGCTTTGCTGTCAGCCTGCCAACCTCTCAAAGAGGAATCAAATGACGTTCAAACAGCAGAAGTAGAAGAAGTACAAAGCCAGCCTGCTCCAATTCTTATCAATGCTTCCGACTACAGCGGCAGTGTTTCGGTCTCAACAAAAGCCGCAATTAGCTGTATCAACGGCAACACTTACGGCAGTAGTGCAGCATCTCCAATTCTTTTGTCCTCTCTCTCAATGAACTTAAATGACTCCTGCTCATTTACTTTTCCTACAAATGCCATTGCACTTATTTACCAAAGCACAAACTACTACGGAATTTCAGGCTCAAATACCATTACAAGCACAAGTCAAACCACCCCTACTTTCCTAACCTTTAGCACCACTGCAGGTAGTTCTACTGTGGCTCTTAATGTTGTTGTAGGAACTGCAAATGTTTTTCCCTCAACAGGAACTCCAACATTTAACTTTTACATTGTATCAAGCGATACCGTTACAGCCATTCAAAATGGGACGTTTTCTGTTGTCAGTGGAGTGGTTACTAACACCGGAACACAAGTCACGTACACAGCACTTTACCCAGACGCAGCGTCAATTTCGATGGGAGTGTCTACCCCATTCAGGCTGCTTACAGGAACCTCCCAAGATGTCACTTTATCTTCATTAACAACTTGGACTTCCTCAAGCCCTTCTGTTGCAACAGTTTCGTCAACTGGCGTAGTTACGGGAGTGGCTGCCGGTACGACGACAATCACTGCAAAAATAAATACCACAGGCGGGTCTTACAGCGCATCAGCCTTACTCACGGTAAGAGCAACAACTTACCTTTACATTTCTATTGACTCCTCTTATATGGTGCAGTGTTCAATTTCAGCCACCACCTTGAGCAGCTGCGTACAAACTGGAGCGGGCTTCACAACCTTAAACAACATAAGAATCTATTCGGGGAATCTTTACGCAACTGATCAAACCTCTGGTAAAGTTTATGTCTGCCCTTTAAATCCAGATGGAACACTACAAGTTACAACTGCAGGAACGACAGCATGCACGACCTCCCTCACTCTGGCGACTGTACAAGGCTTGACATTCACAAGCAGCAAAACTTATGTGAGCGATGGAAATACAGGCAAAAAAGTTTATGTGTGTGATTTACCAACGGCTGCAGGAATTATCAGTAACTGCACACGCACTGCATTTACTGGAGCCAGTGGCAGCTCTTACATTAGCATCACCGAGCCAGCTGATTTAGTCGCAAATGGAAACTACGTGTACACCGTAGATCAATCGGGCAACCAAGTCATCACATGCACAATCGACAGCAATGGGGCATTAACAAATTGCGTAGCAAAAACTGGCTTTTCTAATTCTGGTGGGGGTGTCGTTAGCGGAAGTTATTTATATGTAACAAACAATGCTTCCGGCAGAGTTTCTACTTGCCTAATTAGCGGCACTGACGGAACGTTAAGTGGTTCTACCTGCTCTAGTGGTGGTGGTTCTACGGCACCAGGCTCTAGCCCAAATGGCATAACGGCTGCTAACGGATACTTGTACGTATCACACTGGACTCCAATGACAATTGCAGCATGTCCTGTAAGCGGCACAACAATCAGCGCCTGCACGACGTTCACTTTAAACTCTGGTTCAAACGTAAGCCCTACCATAAGCACAGCAAAAGGTATGAGGGGATTGATAGTCAATTAGCTCTATTCATTTTCAATGCGAAAAATACCGATAGCAAGAATAGGAACAACGTTCATAAACTTGATGACTCGCTTAAGGGGTCAGGAGTAGGACTATGCTCAATAAATTAACCAATCTAATAACAATACTATTGGTTATTTTGGTGTCTTCTTGCGGAGCACCCCCTCAAGAAGATATTGAGTCCGCAGATCAAACAACAACACCAATTGAAATTGTATCTTCTGACTATAGCGGAACTGTCGTTACAGCCACTGCCTACGTATCCATTAGCAGCTGCACAAGCAATTCAACCTACAACAGCTCAGCACCATCACCGGTTGCATTGAGCACCGTAAGCCTAATAGTGAACGATTCTTGTACATTTAATTTTCAAAGACTTGTCGTGAGCGGAACAACATACTACGGAATAACCAGCTACATGACTCTTAATTCCAGCACAAGTGCAGTACTTAGGTTTAGCAGCACTCAAGGAGGCTCAACCCCCGCTATTTACGTGAATGCCAAAACAACAAATGTTTACCCCGTTGGAAGCTCCCCATCATTTACCTTTACTGTTATGACAGATTCCCAATTCGCAAGTGCTGTTGCCGCTGGTGCTTTTTCAACAGTAAACACATCCTCCGCTGGTAACATGGGCGTTGGCACAATTAGTGTTGCGCCAAGTAGCACACTAGTAAATCCAGGTATTTTACAAGTGGGATCAACCCAAACCTACACTGCAACCTCTACCAACGCCGATGGCTCAACAAATGCGACGGCAGTCACTTGGAGCTCTTCCAACACAGGAGTAGCAACAGTCGATTCAACAACCGGAGTTGTCACTGGAGTTGCTGCCGGCAAGACCAACATTATAGCAACAATAACTGATTCCCTGGGCACACATTCTACAAGCACTGCTTTAACCGTTAAAACCCCTTACCTTTACGTTACGACAAGTAATAGCACTAACATGTACAGATGCTCCTTATCTAGCGGGGCAATAGTAGGAGGTTCTTGTGTTCCCGCTTCTGCCCCAGGCACGGTTGCAACAACTGAAGTTGATGTCATTCAAAATAATTTTTACGTAGCTGACTATACTGGAGGAAATCTTTATTATACCCCTGTAAATCAGGATGGCTCAAACCCCAAAGCATGGAGCACAGCTCTCTCTAAGGCCAATCTAGGGGGATTTGTGATAAGTGGCAGCTACGCATTTATCGCAACGAATACAGCAGTACAAAGCTGCCCTTTTAATTCAAGCACAGGTATTATTAGTAGTACTTGCACCTCACAACTCACAACAGTCCAAGTGCAATATCTTGCAAAAACAACTATTTTGGGTGTTGAGAACCTGATCATATTAGACAGAAGCACAGCAAATAAAATATACGTTTGCCAAATAAGCGGCTCCACACTACAATCCTGTATTAATACCGCCGGTGGCGACCCAACCGGAGCTGTAGCATCCCAAAATGTTCTGTATGTCACCAATTATACGTCAAAAAGCCTTGTGAGCTGCCCATTAACTCAAACAGTTTCAGGCGTGACAAGCCGAGTAACAAGTTTGAACTGCACCTCGCAAGCTACATTTGGGCTTAACCCAAACGGCATTACCATAAATGGGGACCTTTTGTACGTAGGAGAGTGGAATACAAACGGGAGCAGCAAGTACAATTTATGGAGATGCGTAATTAATACCAGTAACAGACTTACAGTGACAATACCCTGCAACCTAGACTACATAACTCTTCCTTACGCCCCCAAAGGGATGGCTGTTTACTGACAGCGCAAGCAAAAATTTTCAACACTTCTATTCCATTTTAGTCTTATGATTTTGAAACCATTGTTTGACTCCCTCTAAAAAAACTGTATTTGCAGCGCAATTCTCTGCAATTTGAGCTAGGTCATTTCTATTTTCAGAGACAGGATAGATAAGATCCCAACCATTTAAGCCAATAAAAGTTGTGGCCGAAATCAAGGCAGTTCTTTTATTTCCATCAAAAAATGCATGTGCCTTAATGAGATAAAAAAAATAGCTGCACCAATATCAATAATACCGCCGTGCACAAATGGGTACTCGCCTGGATAAAAAGCAGAATGCAAAACACTTTCAATTTTTTCAGGCTGAGCACAAATATGATTTTGTCCATTTGAAGAACAAATTTTTTTATTGGCTCTGATAACAAAACTTGCATCTATTGTGTGAATTTTCACTTGAGACGCTCCAAAGCATCTGCATGTTTTGCCATCATTTTATCCATCATCTTATCCCCTTCTTGTTTAGAGATAATCGCAAGTTCAACTGGTTCAGTTGTAAATGGAGAGGTCATAAATTTTCTCACAGCTTGGTTTGCAACTTGAGAAATAGTCCAACCCGGGTTTTTTTTAAACCATTCCACAGCAAGTCTTTGTAAATCATCTTCCCAAACGATACTAGACTTCTGGGGAAGCGTTTTTCCTGTAGAAAGACTTATGTTGTCTTCCCATACATTACCTGTCTTGTGATGTCTTCTATCCGTAACCATATAGAACCTCCTATAACCTATTATAACCTATTATCGGTTAAAAATCAAAACATCTGTAGAGCAAGAGACAGAATCACTGTTTACCAAATCCAACACTAGATCTCCCCCTCAAAATCTGCTAGTCGTGTCAAAACCGATCCCTGATTGCGTTTTTGAAATAATTTTTTTTGCCGCGAAAGCGAGAAGAGTTTTTGAAATAATTTTTTTTTTGCCACGAAAGCGAGAAAACATTATGACTTCATCTGCTCAAGGTACCTCTTTTTTTTCCAACAAAGTTGTACAAGAAGCCCTCACCTTCGACGACGTTCTTCTTGTTCCACAGTATTCCGAACTCTTACCCCACGAAACCAATGTATCTTCCTATTTGTCTAAAACACTACAAATAAAAACGCCCATATTATCTGCCCCTATGGATACCATTACAGAACACGCTTTGGCCATTGCAATGGCGCATTTGGGTGGGCTTGGCATTATTCACAAAAATTTCACGCCAGAAGCTCAAGCAGCAGAAGTGAAACTCGTTAAAAATTCTGGAAGCGGCAACCTTCTTGTTGGAGCATCCACTGGAGTTTCTACACTTGACCTTGAGCAAAGAATTCCAGCTCTTTTAGAAGCGGGAGTTGATGTCTTAGTTGTTGATACAGCGCATGGGCATAGCAAGGGTGTTATTGACACAGTTGCAAAAATTAAAAAAGCGTATGGAGACAAAGTCACCCTCATTGCAGGAAATATTGTGACAGCAGAAGCAGCTCTTGCCCTAGCAAAAGCTGGCGTTGATTGCGTAAAAGTAGGTATTGGACCAGGCTCTATTTGCACCACGCGTGTGGTTGCAGGAGTTGGCGTTCCACAAATTAGCGCTATCATGAATGTTGCTGATGCCCTGCGAGGAAGTCATGTAAAAATAATTGCCGATGGTGGCATTAAATACAGCGGCGACATTGTAAAAGCGTTGGCTGCAGGCGCACACACCGTTATGCTTGGCGGGCTTCTTGCGGGAACCGATGAGTCCCCTGGTGAGCGCATGAATTTTCAAGGCAAAATGTTTAAACGCTACCGCGGTATGGGTTCGTTGGGTGCCATGCGACAAGGCTCCAAAGACCGCTATTTTCAAGGTGGGCAAAGCGACAATAATAAATTAGTTCCTGAAGGCATAGAAGGGCAAGTGCCTTATAAAGGTTCTTTAGCAGACGTCATTCACCAGCTTGTCGGTGGCTTAAAAGCAGGAATGGGTTACACAGGCTCAAAAGATATTGAAGCTCTGCACGCCCACGCAAAATTTGTCAAAATTACCAACGCAGGCTTGCGAGAAAGCCATGTGCACGACGTGAGCATTACAGAAGAAGCGCCTAATTATAGTTTATCAAGGAATTAATTATTATGATACTTATTGTTGATTTTGGCTCACAATTTACACAACTTTTAGCACGACGAATTCGTGAAATTTCTGTGCATTCAGAAATTGTCCCTTTTCACAAAGCGGTGCAAAGAATTGATGCTCTCAAGGCAGAAAACGCTCTAGACGGGGTTATTTTTTCTGGCGGCCCGCACAGCGTGTACGACAAAAATTCTCCGCAAATAAATTTAAATTTAGAAAGCTTGGGAGTTCCCTTACTTGGCGTTTGTTATGGCTTGCAATTAATCAATCAAATGCTTGGTGGTAAAGTCACGCCTTCAAAAGTGCGTGAATACGGTTTTGAAACCATTGATGACGGTAGTGTTGTTTGGATGAGCCACGGCGACGAAATTGAAACATTGGCCTCTTGTTTGGTGGTTGATTCCAAGTCCAGAAATGGAACAATTGCATCCTTCCACCACAAAACTCTCCCTATTTTTGGCTTACAATTTCACCCCGAAGTAGAACACACAAAATGTGGTCGGGAAATTATAAAGCAATTTATTGAAGTGTCCTGCAAAGCAAAAAAAGAATGGAATTCCACTTCCCTTATTTCAAAAAGTATTGCAGATATTCAACACATCGCTAACGCTGAAGACAAAAACTCCACAGTAATTTGTGCGCTGAGTGGTGGGGTTGATTCCTGTGTTGCGGCGGTGCTCACGCAAAAAGCAGTTGGAGATAGACTTGTTTGTTTATTTATTAACAACGGCCTGTTGCGTAAAAACGAATACGAAGAAGTTCTGGCACGCTTTAAAAAAGATTTAAATTTAAATGTAAAAGGGGTTGATGCCTCTGAGTTATTTTTATCTCGTTTAGCTGGAGTCAGTGAGCCTGAGCAAAAAAGAAAAATTATTGGCAACACCTTTATTGAAGTTTTTGAAGCAGAAGCCAAGCATTTGCCCAATGCAAAATATTTAGTTCAAGGCACACTTTATCCTGATGTTATAGAATCTATTTCTGTACACGGGAGCAGTGTGACCATTAAAACCCATCACAATGTTGGCGGCCTACCTGAAAAAATGAAGTTTAAACTCATTGAGCCTCTTAGGGAGTTTTTTAAAGATGAAGTGCGTCGAATTGGACTCGATTTAAATATCCCTGCCGATATGCTTGCCCGCCATCCATTTCCTGGCCCTGGTCTTGGCATTCGTGTGTTAGGTGAAGTCACCCCTCAAAGAGTTGCTATTTTACAAGAAGCCGATGCTATTTTTATTGAAGAACTCAAAAAACAAAACCATTATGCGACAACTTGGCAGGCCTTTGTTGTCCTGTTGCCTGTGCAATCTGTGGGAGTTATGGGCGACGGCAGAACCTACGAAAACGTTTGTGCCCTTCGTTGCGTGAGCGCCACCGATGGCATGACCGCCGATTGGAGCCGCCTGCCGTACGAATTTTTAGCACATGTTTCTTCGCGTATTATTAATGAAGTGCGAGGAATTAATCGAGTTGTGTATGACATTAGCACCAAACCGCCGGCGACAATAGAATGGGAATAGACGTCAAGCCTGTTTACAGCGAGTATCAAAAGCGGAAAAATTATAATATTGGCAACTTTACTCCAGTGCCAGAAAAACTTTCTGTTATTCTTATTACAAAAAATGAAGAAAAAAATATTGTCCGTTGTCTAGAATCTGTGGCTTTTGCCAATGAGGTTATTCTAGTTGACACGGAAAGCACAGATAAAACGTGCGATCTCGCTCGGCAATTTAAAAATGTAAAAATAGTTCAAGCACAATGGTTTGGCTTTGTTGAAAATAAAAAAATTGCCTTACAACATACTTCCAATGAATGGGTTTTTTGGATTGATGCCGATGAAGTGGCACCGGAAAACTTGCAACAGGAGTGGGAAAAAGTCATTGCTTCCGCTTTTTTTCATGAAATTGGCGCTATTGATTTACCACGAAAAACATTTTTTTTAGGGCATTGGGTCAAGCATTCTGGCTGGTATCCTAATCGAACAGTGCGTTTTTTTCACAAAAGCCGTGCAGGTTTTAGTGAAAATATTTTACACGAAAGTATTTGTGTCAAAGAAGGCTACAAAGTGGCCCATTTTAAAACCGATTTATTGCATTATTCCTACACGTCTCTTTATCAATATTTTGACAAAATGAATCGTTACGGCATGGCTGGTGCGCAAGAAATTGCTCGAAAAAAGAAAATGTTTTTTTTACCTCAATTATTTTTCCAACCGCTGTGGACTTTTATTCGTTTCTATTTTTTAAAAAAAGGTTTTCTCGATGGCAGAATAGGAATTATTGTTTGTGTTGGTGCAGCATTTTCTAATTTTATTAAGTATGCAAACTACTTATTTATAAAAAAATACGGTTATATAGAAAAATGAGAATATTACTCAGCAGGACTGACAACATTGGCGATGTTATTTTTACGCTACCCATGGCTGGTGTCATCAAAAAATATTACCCGCAAAGCAAAGTTTATTTTTTAGGAAAAGATTACACGCGTGCCATTGTGGAATGCTGCTCTTATATCGACGGCTTTTACAATTTTGACGAAATGAAAAAAGAAAAATTCGATGTCATTATCCATGTTTTTCCGAATAAAGAAGTCGCATTTTTTGCTCAAAAAAATAAAATTCCTGTTCGTATTGGCACTAACAGACGTTTTTTCCACTGGCTCACGTGCAATAAGCTTGTGAATTTAACACGCAAAAATTCGACCTTACATGAAGCACAACTGAACTTAAAATTGCTCAGGCCACTTCAAATACATTCCCATATGCCGATAGAACATATTGTAAATTATTACGGGTTCACTCAAATAGCAGAGTGTGCGCCACGGTTTTTATCACTTATTGATAAAAATAAATTCAATCTTATTCTTCACCCAAAATCAAAGGGCAGTGCGCGGGAGTGGAGTGCTCAACATTATGTGGAACTTTGCAGTGTTCTCCCTAAGGAAAAATTCAATATTTTTGTTTCTGGCACCAAGGAAGAAGAAAAAGAAATACAAGAAAAAATTATTTCTCAGTGTCCGCACGTGACCAGTGTTGTGGGTTTGTTTTCTTTGTCTGAGTTTATTTCTTTTATTGCAAATTGTGATGGATTAATTGCTTGCAGCACAGGGCCTTTGCATATTGCTGCGGCACTTGGAAAGCGTACTCTGGGTTTATACCCGCCTATAAGAAATATGATGCCGGCACGGTGGGGGGCACTGGGCGCACAGGCGGAAAATTTGACGGGATTTCTCTCAACGGATTTAAAAAACAGACTCTGCACGGTGGAGCAATGCAATCGTAACACCCTCTGCAAGTGTATAAATGGTATTACCCCGCACAGTATTGCGAATAAAGTGATGGGGTGGGTGTAAAGGGTTTTATGAGGCTTTCTTTTTCTCTTGTGAAAAAACATACGTTTTTAAGACGGCATTAATCTTTGACTGATAACCTTGTCCATCTCTCTTAAAAAATTCGACTACATCTTGATCCAGACGCAATGAAATATGCTTTTTTGGTGCAGGCATCATGACCTCTGAGTCATCCCAAAATTCTTGCGTTGTAGCTGGTAGATCTGAATAATCAATTTCGTCGCCTTTCATGGTTTCAAGACGATGGAAATCGGTTTTTGTAGGCTTTTGTTTCTTCACGGTTTGCCCTCCTAATTGAAATAACTCTAATTATGGATGATTTCGGAGTATAGACTAAAACAACACAAACGACTCGCAATTTTCCTAGAACAATCCATCTTTCTTCACCATAATCTTTCCGAGTATCAATTTTTTTATGCGGAAGTCCTAGAGGCCTAAACTATCATGCCCTCCGACATCTAGGATTGCACTTCAAATTTCTGTCATTGTTTCGATATTTTATTTTCTTCTTTTATTGTTTTTTAAATATAAACTTGTTACCCTTCTGAAGAATGGTTCTCTTTAGTGATTTAAGAGAAATAGGGGGAACAAAATATGTTTTGTCGTTCTACAGCAAATTCTGCCAAAGATAGAGTAAAGAGAGCATTTGAGGGGCTTAAGAATGTCTCTGATGTTGAAGACAAATTCCGCAGTGCGTTTGACGAAATGAAGACCAAGACTTTGAAAAATTTATTTTCTGGGAATATTGGAATTGGTGCATATACCAACTCCTTTGGATACTTTAGCAGAAATTTTATACGCTCCAACGAAAAAAACCTGGACCGCCATAAGGAGCATGCAGAAAAAAATCCTAACGGTACAACCGCAAGAATTACAGCTATAGTGGCATCTAATGAATTCATTAAGAAAATTGAAGAGCTGAATTGTGTTAAACCTAAAGAAGATGTGACGGCAGCAAGATTAATAAAAAAACTAAATGCAGCTAAAAATAGTGGCGAAGTTATTGACGTCGAATTTTTAAAGGAGTTGCAAAGTAAGTACGAGAACAAAACAAGAAAAAGTTATTGTTGTCTACCAATTTATTCAGAAAAAGCCAAAAAAGAAGATGATGCTTTAAAGAAATTGTTGGATGAAGTTATTCAGCACAGCACATCTCTGTCACCAAAACCAAATTCGCATACACCAACAACATATAATGACATGCTTCAAAAAATTGGAGGAGAAGACAAGTGTCCCCAATCAATTAAAGAAATTTTTAAAAACAAAAAACTTCATATACCTTCTGTACACACTGATAACAGACCAGCTAACGGTATTTTTAAAATAAACGATGATTACCATATATATGAAGACTGGGCAAAGGAGCATTCTCCCTCTGATCCACATCTTATTCATATAATCAAGCTGAGCGACAATGAATGGATC
>JAZKEW010000073.1:0-8307 GCA_040386785.1 Bdellovibrionota bacterium | reverse complement strand
GAATGGATCGCAATAGACCCACCTGAGTAAGCCATAATTTTTCCCCTACGAAGTAAAACTGAATTTTTTATCTATTTCCTTCAATTAAACAACCACAACCAACTCACTTAACCTCATCCTCCTGCGTCCACGTCAACTCCCTATGTTTTTTTCTACCAAGTGCCCCCTCATGCCTCTGTTTATCCTTCTCCGTCACCAAAGCCAATTGTGGAACAGGCACCGGCTTCGAATTTTCATCCAACGCCACCATCGTAAAAAAGCTCGACAGAACATGTGTTCTTTTTCTGGTCTTCGTATCCTCCGACACCACCTTAATCCCCACTTCCATGGACGACTTCCCCGTGTAATTCACATTAGCCAAAAAAATAACCAGCTCCCCCACATGCACCGGATGTCTAAACAAAACCTGATCCACGGCAAGCGTCACAACGTAGTGCCCCGAATACCTTGAAGCACAAGCATAAGCCACCAGATCAAGAAATTTTAAAATCGCACCACCGTGTACTTTTCCCGAAAAATTCACCAAATCGGGGGTCATCAACACGGTCATTTCCATAGTCTTATCATTTGCAATAACGCGTTCCATAATTTAAGTTCCTTGTAAGCTCCTCACAAAAACTTGAGCAAAATCTCGAGCAAAATCTCGAGCAAAATCTCGAGCAAAATCTCGAGCAAAAACTTGAGCAAAACTTTGCGCACTCAAAATTTGTGAATTCTGCAACACTTTTAAATACATGGCAGGCACTTCTCCATAGTTAAAAAATTCCACAAAGTCCGTAGCAAAAACACCAGGAAAAAAATGGAGCGTCGAATTTTTTAATTTTTGAAAAACTTCTGCTACGAGCATTGTAGCATAGTCACGGTGTGTGTAATAAATTCCGTGTAGGACATTTTGAAAATCATCACCTTTGTTCAAAAAACAGACACTGCAATATTTTTGTTGGTGGCTTAAGACATATATTTTTAAGTTTCGAATTTGCAGAATATCTTTAAATTCTAAGTAGGACAGAATGGACTCAACAGGAGATGAATTTTGAACAAGGAAAGACCAAATTTTAGAAATTTTATTTTCGTCTTGTAACTGAGATCCTTCGTAACAATTTATATTATAATCAGACGACAATTTTTTTATTTTAGATAGATGTGCATTTGGCACGCCAATAAAGGTGTTTCCAAACAACTGAAAACCAAATTTTTCATACAATTTATTTTTTTCGCTAAACAAATAAATAAAATCACCTTGAAATTTTTGTGCTTGCAATTGAGCTTGTGAAAGAATTTGACTTGCAAGCCCCCGCCCTCTGTAACTTGGGTGCGTGCAAACACTGCCAATGCAATAACCTTTTAAATACAAATTTTTTATGCTGAAGTAAGTGGGATAAATAGTACAAAAACAAACCAGTTTATTTTTGTCTCGTAACAAAAAAAAATACTCGGAATTTTGTGGCTTAAAAACCTGTGGAAAATTATTTAAATACGCATTGGAAGCAAAGCATAATTGAGTGAGTTCTTTAATTTCTGCAAGCTCAAACGCTTCCAATTTGCTCACCCATTTTTACCAATGTTTCAAGACCCGCCTGCGAATTTTTAATTAAATCTTCGTCAAAATGCATGGAATCTTTTTCAAAAAATAACACACAAGTGCTTCCACCAAATTTAAAAAAACCTTTTTCTTCCCCTTTTTCTACGCTCATGGTTGGCCTATAGGTTTGCACAATGGTACCGACAAACATGGCGCCAATTTCCATCAGCAAAACTTTACCAACTTCGTTGGAATCGAGTTCTGCAATGGTTCTTTTATTTAAACAATATACAGGAATATTTTGTTCTAGCGCGTAAGGGTTTACAGAGTGCAATAAACCAGAAATTGTTTTTGTCACCCCTATTTTTCCAGCCACAGGGAAATGAAAATGGTGGTAGTCGGAAGGGCAAAGTCTCAACACAGCGCAAGATCCATTTTTATAGCGTTCTACCAAGCTCGGGCTATTATTAAAAAGATCGGATAAACGAATTGGCGCCCACTTTAAGTAACAGAGTGTTGTGTCATCTATTTTTGGAAAAACAAGCAAACGACCGTCGCTAGGGCAAACAATGGAACCTTGTTTTTGATTGATAGGACGAGCGCGAAAATGTAATTTTCGCGCAAAAAATTCGTTAAAAGATTGATATTCGGTTATGTCTTTTTCACATTCGCTCACATCAATTTCCATTAAGTTTACAAATTCTGCAATTTTATGTTTGCTAATAATGGAATCGTTGTAGGCGCCATAAATGCTACTCAACACTTTACCGGTTAGAATTTTTGTTGCTAATTTAGCGACAATAGGGCTTCCGTAAATAATCTTCATGGCATCTTCGCCATAAATTTTTTCAATAAATTTTTCACCTGTGCTTCTGCGCACAACTTCAATTTGTACAGATTTGTATTTTAGAGCCGATTTAATTCCCAGTTTTTCCGCTAAAATTGATAATTTTTTCAACTATTTTTCCTCCATTCGCCCCGCTGCCAGGCCCCATTTTAATTAAGACGTCTGCATTTTTTTCAAACAGTTCATGATGCTCTACAATAACAAATGTATGACCATCACGGGTTAAACGCAACAAACACCCGAGCAATTGTCCTATGTCTTTTTCCGATAACCCACGCGTTGGCTCATCAAGAATGCAAAATATTTTTTTGGACGACTTACAAAGCGCAGCACAAATACGCAAACGTTGCGCCTCACCGCCGGACATAGATGAAGTTGGCATGCCGAGTGGTAAAGAGCCTAAACCAAGCTCGCAGGCTAGAAATAAGGGCACGCCAAAGCCTGCTTCTCTGCCGAGTAAAGTCACGCACTCCTGCAAAGTGGAAGAGAGCCACTGGTAAATATTTTTTCCTTTGAACGTCACATTTAATATTTCTTTTTTATAACGGGTGCCTTCACAATCAGGACATGTTTTTTCAACCTGACCTAGAAAAAATAAATCTTCGTTGACAATTCCCTTGCCGTTACAAGTTTCACAGCCACCCGCCCCGTTAAAAGAAAAATCAGACTGTGTTAACCCCAATTCTTTCGCTTGTCTTGACTGTGCAAAATTTTTGCGCAAGACATCCATTAAACCAAGCAATGTAGCTGGCACACTTGTAATAGTACGATGCAAAACCCGTTGTTCCACAATAACAAAATTATTCTCTTCAAAAAAATTCTTGGGCACAATAAAGTCATCCCAAACCCCAAGACAGGAATCGTCATCGGGTTCAGCATTAAAATGCTGCCCTGTGTCCTCAAGTTTTTCGAGAGCAGACTGCAAACCATAAGTAACCAGGGTGGATTTTCCTGCCCCACTCACTCCAGTAATCACGTTGAGCTTGCGCAAATAAATTTCCACATTTAAATTTTTGCAATTCATGGCAGAAAAGTTTTTTAATTTGATGATGTGATTTGTACTCACCGTGGGATGACAAACCCTCCCCTCAAAAACAGTCGGCACAGTCGAAGCCGGCACTCCCCCCACAATTTCCACCACATGCCCACCTTCTTTTCCTCCCGTGGGTCCAATTTCAATAATTTCATCGGCAGCAAAAATAAGGGACTTGTCGTGCTCCACCATAAGAACGGTGTTGCCTAAATCACGTAAATTTCGAATACAATTTATGAGTTCAGGAATTTCATTTTTTCCAAGCCCCACGCTAGGTTCATCAAGAACATACAGAGCATCGGTCAATCCGTTACCAATGACTCGTGTTAATAAAACACGCTGATATTCACCACCAGAAAGGGTTTTGCATCTTCTAAATAAGTTTGCACTGCCCAAACCAAGTTTAACCAGCAATGTGACCTTATTCAAAATTTCTTCGTAAATTTCAGACACCGCAGCCAATTTTTTTTGTGCCTGTTTGTGTTCTTTAATTTGTGTTAACCATTGCAAAGTTTCTATTATTTCACATTGGAATAATTGATGAAAAGTTTTTCCAAAACAAACAGCATTTCTTCCAATTTCACCCACACGACTTCCAGAGCACGCCGGACAGTTCACATACTTTCTATATTTTGCAAGTAAAATTCGCGCAGTACTTTTGTAGCGTTCTTCTTCAAGCACATCAAAAAAATGTTGAATTGGCACAAAACTTTTTGTTTTTTTACGAATGACGCCTTCTTCTCCGTTCCAAATATAATTTTTTTCTTTTTTTGTGAGTTTTGCGTAGGCTATATGCGTGTCAATTTGCTTTTTTTTACATTCACGTAAGAGCTCATCTTTCATCCATAAAAATGTGTCCGAAGTCCAAGGTTTAATAGCACCATCTTGTAGTGATAACGCTGGATTTGGAATAATTTTATTTTCATCGAGTACGGGAATATTACCCAATCCATGACAGGTTTTACAAGCCCCAAGAACCGATTGCCAATCGAGATCGCTAGACTGAATGGTGGTTGTTTTTTGTGCGCACTTTTCACAATAGGCCTGCACATGAAATAAATCGTAGTGGCTATTAAAATTTTCATTCTCCATTTTCCTCACATAGACCGAAGAAAAACGACTAGAAAATTTAATTTGCGACCAAATTGTTTCCACACGATTGAGAATTTCATCTGCAGCGGTTTTAGCGTGAATTCTGTCAAGAACAATTTCAACATTTTCTGCCACGCTATTTGTAATGACATCTTCTAGCAAAACTATTTTATTTCCAGATAAAATACGGGTATACCCTTCAATTAATAAATCTTTGCAAACTTTTTTTTGTTTCGCTTTTTCCGTGGGAAAAACAAAAGGAACGGAAATCAAATAATTTAAATTTTGCGCATTTTGATTTGAAATAAGATCAACCAACTCCTGTGATTTATTTAGCTTCACAGAACTACCGCAATGGCTGCAAGCACTATCCATAAAACCCATAAAAAGCGTGCGCATGGAATCGGCGATGTCGGCTGCGGTGGCAATCACACTGCGCGGATCACCGGTTTTGTTACTTTGTTTTAAGGCAACAGAGGCTGGTAAATTTTCAATGGAATCAAACTCTCCCTGTGGCAACCCTTGCAAAAATTGCCTTTCGTAGGTGCCAAGTGTTTCTAAAAAGCGCCGTTGCGATTCCGCATAAACGGTATCAAACACGAGACTGCTTTTTCCGCTACCAGAAACTCCCGTTACGGCAATCCATTTTTTAAGGGGAAATTGCACGTGAATATTTTTTAAATTGTGGGTACGCACACCGCAACAATCTATAACGTCTTTATTTGTTGTCATGGCAAAGCTCGCAAGGTTAAAAAATGGGTAATCCACGCGTCACCTAAATTTAATAATTCATCGCGGGTACCAAGGCCAATAATTTTTCCATCTTTTAAAATAGCCACTTTTTGGGCAAAACGAAATGCAACTTCCACGCTAGACGTCACACAAACCATGGTGGCATTTATTTTTTTGCCTATGTTGTGAATCATGTCGATAACAATAGAAGTTGTCACGGGGTCGAGTCCCGCTGTGGGCTCGTCGAGTAGTGCAAGCTCAGGATTTGTTACCATAGCACGCACAATTCCAACGCGCCTGCGCATACCGCCCGAAAGTTCACTTGGAATTTTATCTTCCACGTCAGACAGGTTTACTTGCGCAAGAAAACTTTTTACACGCTTTTCTTGCTCTTCAACTGAAAAGTTTGTCATATTTTCCATGGCAAACAATATATTTTCACGCACGGTCATAAAGTCAAACAAAGCACCTTGCTGAAAAGCAATGCCTATTTTTTTTCTTAAAGTATCCTGCTCGTTTTCGTTTAATTTTGAGACGTCTTGACCACAAATTTCAATTTTGCCTGTGGTGTTTTTAATAATTCCAACAATTAATTTCAGTAATGTGCTTTTACCACAGCCACCAAGACCTAAAATAGAAACGCTTTCGCCTGCGTTCAAAGATAAATTTAAATTTTGAAGCACAGGGGGCCCGTCGTGAAAGGCTATGGAGACGTCTTGTAGAGATATTATTTTCTCCATTAGGAAGACCTGCTTAAAAAGCGAGAAAATTGTGGGGTTTCCACACGATATGGAGTTTTAATTGCACTGACAGACATATTTTTTAAAACAAAAACTAAAGATTCATCAATTTGTGTGAATAAAGAGTCTTCAATTCGACGAGCATCAACTTGATCATGAGAATCTTGTTCTTCTCCACGAAACAAAACACAGTCAATAATTGCATTTGGAAAGTATTTTTTAGTTGAAGATGAAAATAGCAATAATCCACCAACACTTGGAACAACTTTCTGCGCTTCATCTTTAACAAGGATTCTTGATTTTAAAAGAAGAGCTTCATTAATTACAGTATCAGGGTCAAAAAATTCTTTGACTTTTTCTATATTAATATCTTCTTTTTGTGCTTCTGGTATTGGGTATTCATCGGCAGCAATTCTATCTTCTATACTCAAATTCACAATTCTAGCCCCTCCAGTTTGAAGAGTATAGAACAAGAAAAGGAAAATAACACCACGTCTATCGCTTCATCTGAACTAAACGAGGTCTATCTCTTGGATAACTCGTTTGCGCTGAAGCGGTTTTTGTAACCTTATCACTTTCCTTGTGTTTGGGCTTTTCATGTAAGGGAGTTGACTTTTTACTAGGTTCTTTTGGTGTATCTTTATGTCGAAGGTGAGATTCATTATGACAAACTAAGCTAGAACCATAAAAGGATTCACCTTCTGGCTGGACAGTGAGTTTTCCTAAAGTTATACTGAACAATATTTCTAATAAATTCTACGACTTTAATGTCGAAATTATTTTCGTTTATTCTGGATAAATCTCTTAAAGTAGAAATTGGTACCCCAGATTTTTTAGCCGCCTGCCTTTGACTTAAGCCATTATTAAGTTCATTTTTATATGCTTTTAAATTATTAGTAGCCGTTATATTATCATAACGAAAATTATTTTTTTTAATTTGATTTGTTGATTCCATAAAATTCTCCGGAAATGTATTTTCCGAATCTTATACCATACAGTATTTTTTATTGTTTGGGCCCGCGAGAGACGCGGGTTAGGCTTGTTCGATTTGTTCTAGAGTAAGGCCTGACGCTTTGACAATTGTATCTGATGATACCCCCAGGGCCTTAAGACTTCTAGCTATTTCAAGCTTTTCTTGCATTCTTGCTGCTTGTACTTCAGACATTTGATCAAGCTCGTACTTCTTTCTAGCTTTATAAATTGCACGTTCTTTTTCATCATGACTTAAATAGTAAAGAGTTTCCTTAGCTTCCGCTATCATAGGCTCTGACATGGCTAACTCCTCTAGTACTTCTGTTTTAGGTGCCTGAAGAAACAAGATCCATTTCTCCAGCAGGTTCATTGTATTGTAGTCTACTTTCTTGAGTTTTTGAACCTCTAAATAGTGAATCTCGAATTCTGGCAGAACCCATTCATGGGTATCAATATCCAATCCACCGATAACCGTATGAAATTTATCCTTATTTTTAAATAGTTCAAAATTAACAACGTTGATACAGACGCACCTTTGTAAATCGGCATAGGATTTGCCTTTCTTAAGTTGATCCTTGTACAAGTCACTCCAATAAAACAAGCTTCTCTTTTTAAAATTATCGCCGGGTTTAACTTGAATTTCAATGTTAATATGAGACCCATCGTCAAGAGTTGCTTTAACATCAAGGCGCCCTTGTTTTCCCAAAATAATATCTTTTGTTATTTCCGTATTTACGAATGTAACTGATTTAACAATTCTTTCATTTTTATCTTTAAAAACACTATTAACAAAATTGATAAATATATTTTCTTTATGTCCAAAAATCTTTTTAAATATATAATCATCCTTGGGGTCAAAAATATCGTCACTATCATTTGTTGCCATTAGTTTCTTCTCCATAAAATAAATTTAAAAAGTGTTTTTTATCCCAGTGGTAACGAGCAGAAGCCCTGCCATTGGGTTGTACAACATACTTTACTTCTTTTGCTTATTTCGCCATGATTTTTTTACATTTAACTCAGATGTTTAAGACAAATTAACTAAATCACCCACCATATAAACACCATTCTGCAAATCCGTGCCCCCTTGTGGGGCACTTATTAGTCGCTATGCTGAAATGGGAGCAGTCTTAAAAGGATGATATACTCACTGGTTACATACTAATCTGTACAAACTCCTTAAAAAAAGAGAACTGAGTTCGTGTTATTTTTTATATACGAACTCAACAAATGAAGCTCCCTTTCCCACGAAGATGAGAAAGACAAAAAATTCTGGCTTCTTAAAAACCCTTAAAATAAAGGATTATTTTTTCTATTGCCAAAATGGTGAGTAGATCGGCGGAACTTCCCCGCCAACCCCTCGCAGAAC
>JAZKEW010000072.1:3780-4815 GCA_040386785.1 Bdellovibrionota bacterium | reverse complement strand
TTCACTTGCAATAGTGAAGATTACGCACTTTTACGTTGTGGCCAACATCTATATATTTTTCAAAATCAGAAAGCTTAAACATATTTGAATCATGCCATTTATACGTATGTATTCTTGTATTTAAAAACAATTCTTCTAATTGTGATAAATCTTCAGGTTGCATTTTTCGAATATACAAACCGCATTCTTTGAAATCATCCTGAGAGTGCTGTTTATTTTCCTTATTTTGTTGAGACATAAATCCCTCTGAGATCTGTTTTTGTTTTAATCAAACTTTGTTATCAACTCCGATGAATGGTCGCATTCATTGCTCTCACTTTAAGAAGCTTAAATCCATCTCCCTCACATATTTTCGCCTTGTGGCGCACTACACGAACCCGTTTCACGCTCTAAAAAATTATTATTGGTAGTCGCAATTTAATTTTGCTCTAAAAAAATTGACCCGTCATTAATCGGACTAAAAAAATGCTTTAAAAGATTCCTCAGAGAGATACTTTAAAATAGCTTTAGCCTTATCTAAAATAGATTGGTAATTATGAATTTTTTCGTGATGAAAAACCCTATTTCTAATTTTTCTAATTGTATCAATTTGAGAGCGAAGTTCTGCTTCAGATTTATAATAAATTTTTGAAGGAGGGGTTCCTTTAAAATCATAATAAGGAAATACTTTTAGAAAAAACCCTTTATCATGCAATAAATTTGAATACTGGCTGTTAAGCATGAACGTTCAAAATCCAAAATTTAAATTAGCAATTAAGTCATCTTCTAAAATATTACGTCGATTTTGTTCGGAAGTTTTTTTAGATGCAGAATAAGCTTCATCAATTTGCCTAAGAAAAAATTCCACTGTTTTTTTATCGAATTGATGAATAGCATTAAAAAAATTAGTACTTTGTCTATTTTTAATGCTCATAAGCCATTCTGAATTTTGAAATAAATCACTCACAGCACTATGAATTCTGTTTCTTAATATAATTTCAAGCAAATGAAGAGGTTTATAAAGCCCCATATTTTCATTTAGATGCACAGTGTAAT
>JAZKEW010000072.1:0-3761 GCA_040386785.1 Bdellovibrionota bacterium | reverse complement strand
CGATTTTGACAAGCACAAAAAAATTTCTTCCCATTTAGTCATTACATATTGACCTTTCTCACAATTTCGTCGACAACACAGGTACTGTACCCACGGTAGGTCTCGCAAGAGGGCCCGTGGGCTTTTTTTTACTTAAAACAGATCCTTGCTCAAGGGTTCGAACGTCTCAATTAACCCTTCTAGTGACTTCTTGTCTTTAAAAAAAATTCGAACTTCACCACCCCCATTTTTATCAAATGCCACTCGACAGTGGTAACCAAGGGCTTGTTTAATTAGATATTCTGCCTCAATAGAAGCCTCAATATGGTAAGTCGGGTCAACAGAGAGGTGTTCGAAAGTTTCAATTTT
This sequence comes from Bdellovibrionota bacterium, assembly GCA_040386785.1. Lineage (GTDB taxonomy): Bacteria > Bdellovibrionota_B > Oligoflexia > Silvanigrellales > Silvanigrellaceae > Silvanigrella. Next base: position 3,413 of record JAZKEW010000072.1, on the reverse strand, counting down.
TGAAGGCTTTTGTGTTATTTGAGAATCTCCAATGCGGGTTATTTTTTTCTTCTGTTTTTTATTTGTTTTAAGCTTTGGTTTACTGCCTGCTCCTTCATGCACCATTCTAACAACTTCAATGCGCAAAAGAGAAAAACCATCTTTTTCACATTGCCTCCTTTTTGCTGCAAAAGTGTCCACTAAAATAGCCCTCGTGAAAATTTCAGGATGGGATCGGACTTGAACTTTGATATCCTCGGGGATTTTGGCAAGCCAAATCGATCGTCGAATCACCTGTGAATTTTCTCCTGAGCTCTGCGCAATTGTTTCAATTGAAGTGCCTGTGAGCCATAATTTTCTCCATTGTAACCCCAAATTCAAGAAAACGAATGCCTGTGGATGATTTAGCCATAGATTCCTGCAATAAAATTTCATTAATTTAAATTATAAAATTGAAGCCAAGTACTCATTAATTTCTTTGATCACAGTTCTGATATCTTCTGGAGTTAAATTTTGACCTTGCTGTTTTCCATTTCCTTTAAAAACTTTCCAGAGTTTTGAGAGAGTTTCTAGTTCATTTTCTGCAAAGGACAAAAAGTCATTTTTAAAATCTTCTTTCCTATTTGAAAAAGTTTTCTTCAGTGTTTCAAGAACAATTTTTTTCTCCGGTAATTTTTTACTTTGAAGGATTAAATAAACGTCATGATAATCTTTCATACGACTATTTCCAGCCCCCCTTGCAACCATCGTATGAACTTTTTCTGCAAAAATGGTTTCAATAGGATAAACGATAAGGCTGATTGCATCTTCAAAAATTGGTTTTTTATTAGCAGACATAAGATCAATGGATTCATCCACAGGGCTCACCACATCACCGATGCCAATATCAATAAAAAATCGTTCTCGAACGCGGTTAAAATTTGCTTGAAAACTGGCTTCAAATCCCGGGTAATTTGTATGTTCATGAGCTCTTCTGGTAAGGCCAATAAACTCAAACACAAACCCGTCTTCCAAGGTGAGTGAAGATATTTCTCTCATGGCCACAACAACATCCGCTTCTCCGGCGTTAAATTTTGTGGCCAAAAAATCCAAATCAATGGTTTCACGTCCTAACGGAAGGTATTTTGCAAGAAGCATTCCCCCCTTAAAAATAAATTTTTCTTTCCAAGAAGAAAGGCTAAGTCGGACTAAAAATCGTTCTAAAAAAAGAACTTTTAAGCAGGAATTAAAAGAAAGATTAAGCTCTTTGCTTGTCAGCTTCAATTTGTCTTTGAGGGATTGTTCGTTCACAATGGACTCCTGTTAAGTTGTGACAGTCAGAAGATAGGGGAGGATGTCAAAACGCAGTTTGTCAGCGTAAGAATGGAGCTTCCTCAGATCGATTCTCTCTTCACTGCGCCACGCCATTTTAAGAGCTTTGATAGAGGTCTCGATAGAAAGGAGGCGGAAGCTATCGATAATAGTTCTCTCCCTATCAAATATCGGAATTTCATAAGATCCCAGTTTGATTGAGGTACGGCCCGTGTCCATATCGCGAAACCGAAAAAAGGTGGCATGTTGAATTTTTCGAGCGCGACAGGTGTTTTGAATGGCTATGGTATAAGAGCGAATAAATTCTTCCGTCAGGCCATAAAGGTCTAGTGCAGCGGTCAGACAAACGACCCCCTGGGGTAGGGCTGCCATAATACGAATGAGTTCCTCATGCTTCATTTCCACCTCGGGAAGATCAGAATCAGACTTGCAATAGAGTCCTCGGCCCAGTTTTGTGAGAACCCCTTGTTTGACATACCAGGCAAGCACATTGTGGCTCACGCCATGTGCTTTGGCCTCTTTAGAGGAAAAGGAGGGCGATTCAAGAAGAGGTGTGATGTTGTTGAGGAGGCTCACAAGAAGATCCTTTTTTAATTTACGATACGTACACAGAATATCATAGTGAGTGCAAAAAGTAAATACCCTCAAAAATCAGAATTTTTTATCATCTTATATTCATCTTTTATCTCTTCGTGCTAGCAAGATTTTTATATAAATCAATTATTTCAGCAGTTTTTTAACCTACGATATTTTAAAAATACCTCTTCTCGTGATTTTTTAGCCAAAAAACCTAAAACCATCCTTACATAATGATCCTTATGTGATCTTTGATGACACATGTATGACAATATTTTTATGTGATGACAAAATAGTACTTTGATATACTTGATTAATATTTTAATACTAGATAGTGTGAATATGTATTACAAAACGAGGGTTTTATGGCCTTAGAACGACTTTTCGACCAAACACAGCAGAATTCAGAAGGCATGGAGGCCCTCGCCACGGAGCGCTTCGACGCTCCCATCCTCCAAAATTTCAAATTATTTTTGCTCAAATTTTCATCAAACAATACAAGAGAAGCCTATGAGCGTGCTTTTGTGACCTTCTTCGACTACTGGCAAAGCACGGGCCACCCTGTCTTTGAGGCTGCTCAAGTTCAAAGGTCCCACCTGGATATCTGGAACCGCGTCCTTGAGGCTCAGTATTCTCCCTCTACAGTCGCAGCCAAGCTTTCCGCAGTTTTATCCTTCTTTCAGTTCTGCAAGCAAAATGACTGGATTGCCTCAAACCCAGGGGAGTTTATCGGTCTTCCCCGCATCAGTCGTTCCAAAGGAAAAACAGAAGCCTTTAGCGAATCCGAGATTCGTCTTATCCTCGGAAAATTGAAGGAGGGGTTTGAACGAGCAACGGAGCCTTACCTAGAATCCTCACACTCACGCGCTTGGGTGCGGTATGTGCTTTTTCTCACCCTTTGCACCGTGGGCATGCGTGTTTCCGAGGTGATTCATTTACGCTTGGGGGATTTGGAGACGGATGGTGAATTTCCAAGGCTCAGAATGAGCCTCAAAGGCGGCGAAGAACACGCCCCCCTCATTCCAGATGAACTTGCGGCTCTGCTCAAACAATATGTCCTCCGATTTCGAAATTGGGCGCAAAAGGAATCCCCTTTGTTTGTCCTCTCTCCTAAATCGAATAAACCACTCACACGAGAATATATCTCACGGATGATTGCGGATATTGCTCAGGAGTGTGGGATACAAAAGAGTGTCAGTAGCCATACGTGTCGTGCAACGGTGGCCTCTTTGTTGCACAAAAATGCGGTGCCCGTTGGGGAAATTAAGGATTTGTTGGGGCACAAAAGTATTCTGACAACCATGATGTATGTTCGGAAAACAGATGAAGAAAAGGAAAGTGCCGCAAGGAAAAACCCCATTTTTAATATGATGAGAAAATAAATAAAAGGAGTTGACGTGAAATTAATAGAACTCGATAGTGATTATGCCATATTTGTAAATCAATTAAAAGATGTCATTCGTTCCACCAGACTAAAAGCGGCTGTCGGATTAAATAAAAATCTTATTCAGCTTTATTGGAATATTGGTAAACAGATGATTGAAAAT
>JAZKEW010000071.1:0-1541 GCA_040386785.1 Bdellovibrionota bacterium | reverse complement strand
CACCTTTGAATTTCTCTTGTGTGCGAAGAGCTTCTTCCATGGCGTATTCGTCACACGGATTAACCATGTACTTGAAGTCAGTTGTGTCAAATGATTTTCCACCGGAGCTTATTTTTATCACAGTTTCTGTGTCGGGAACGTGCTTTGCAAGGACTAGAATTTTCATTAAAAATAAACCTCCATGATTACTTTTATTATTTTCTTATATTATATCAATTATTTGCGCTTTATACAAACACAGCGACCATCCCCTTCACCTTGACTTTCTGTTTCAAAGCCCTTCTCACATATCAATTCGTGTTGTTGTCTACGAATAAATGAATTTTGTGGAGCAAGAGCAATTTCATGCAGAGCCGAATTTTCGTTCAATTTTTTTATTGCTAGGGAAACCTCAATCAATGCCTTTTCAATAATCTCTTCTTGATTTTGTCTAGGCTCTCTTTCGGTATTGCGTGGGCGTTCCTTGCGTTCTCTGAAAGGAGGTTTGTCTCTGCCGGACTCACGTGGAAACTTATCTGTACGGTGCGGCTTGCTCTCAAAACTTTCTTGAGGCTTGCTCTGATTTTCTGTGCTTTTCTCGTCATTATTAGGAGCTTGGACGAGGTCTGGTTTCTGAAAATTTTCCTTGCCATTTTTTCTTGCGTTATTTTTGAAATAGTCTTTTTCAAACAAATGTTTGAACTGTTTGCGATAGAGATCACCGCATGGAGGACGAACATTCCAGTCAACCATGTCACTGGAGCTCACCTTGCTGATGTATTTCCATGTGGCGTATAAATCAATGAGTTCTGCATAAGCTCCATAGTATTTTTTGATATAATAAAAAACAAGACTCCAAATTTCTTGTGTATACGCATCGTCAACAGCGACTTCTCCTTCACTGGCAATAGGAAAAAGAGCAAACTTTTCTCCGTTCGTTGCTGCTGTCTTAAAGTCAGAATATTTTTTAATTGCAAGAACAATGTTTTTGCTACTGTTTGTACGAGGAATTTTCGGGGTTGCCAGAGTTGGGAGGCCATGTCCAGTATAAGCTACAATAAGGAACTCTACATCTGCAAATAAAGCAGCTATGGAATGTGAAAACCATGAAATGTTTTCAATATTTACAATTTCTTCTCTGCGGTAATTTGGCAATTTTGTGTAATGATGCTCAATAATTTCGGCTAAAGTATTTTTTAAGGAATTTAGGTCTAAATTTTGAGGGAGCGCCCACGTTTTTTCAAGAAATGGTTCATACCTTAGGTGAGAATTGAAATTCCCATCATTTCGAATGCGAGCCTCGTAAGCCTGATTTACGGAGTATATAAATGAATCTTTGGTTATCCCTAATTTTGTTAAGTCGTTCACGATGGAGATATCCTCTGTAAAATGTTAAAAAACGAATTCATACTGAGCTTTTTAGCTCAAAGAGCCGCAAGCACAGTACCATACAAATATTGTGCCTTATACATATCTTTTTATTTTGGAAAAGTCACTCATGTCTTTACGATTCGTTGACAACTTAGAGCGTCTCAAGAAACTCAAATCAAAACTTGAGGTTA
>JAZKEW010000070.1:14760-26315 GCA_040386785.1 Bdellovibrionota bacterium | reverse complement strand
ATCATTGTTATTGTATTGAGATTGTTTCGAGAAAAATATTCCGCCACTGACAGGCCAATGATACCGGAACCAATAATATAAATGTTCATGATTTAGGGTGCGGAAATTAATTGTTTAACAACATCCGCTGCAGATAAAATTTCTTTACAGCCATCAACGCTTTTACCAGCCTGCCAGTAATCTTTATAACTACCACCTTCTATAGAAGCTTTTTTTAATTTCCATAAAGACTGCAGAGTGTAAAACATTCTCATATAATGTTTAGTTTTGCGGTGCTTCAATAAAAACTTAGCAATGGGGTTTGCTTTTGTGCCAATTTTTTTAATGTAGTCTGTTTGAATAATGGAAACAGGCACCCCAGAAATTTTGTCCGTGAGTACGATGTCATTTGAAGTTGCTTTTATAATTGCATTTTTGTAGTCAACATGCGCATTACATTCTTTTGTCGCAATAAATTTTGTCCCTAATTGCACGCCTGCATAACCCATTTCCAATGCTTGCTGATAAGTTGCGTAATCACCAACTCCTCCAGCACAAATAAGAGGAACTTTAAATGCACTGATATCTTTGTACAGTTGTTCTAAACTCAGCTCACCTGCATGCCCACCAGCTCGATTGTTCACGCAAATTAAACCGTGTGCTCCCCCTTGTATTGCTTTTTCAGCCCATTTTTTTTCTGTGATATCATGGTAAACTACACCATTAAAAGGCGTGACAACATCAACCACCCACTTTGGACTTCCAAGTGAGGTGACAAAAAACCTCACCCCTTCTTCAAGGGCAATATCAAGCCACTTACGCATTCTATCTTCATAAACTTTAGAGGATTTTTCAGTAATGATATTCATTCCTATGGGTTTACTTGTTAATGATTTTATAAGCTTTAAACCAGCTCTAAAATCATGTTTATGAACAAATACCATAGACAGCGGTTGCATAACTCCAATGCCACCAGCCTCCGAAGCCGCAGCGACAAGTTCTGGATTGCTACAAGGATACATTGCCCCACAAATAATAGGGTACTCAATACCAACTTGCTTGGTAAATAATGTTTGCATTTTATTGTTCCATTTTATTTAAGGACGGACACGCCATATTGCAGTCACTTTACAAACAATTTCGTTTTGTAAGTTTTTAATATTTGCAATAACTTTAAATTCTGTATCCTGGGTAAGATTTTCTGGAATATGAGATGTGGCTTCTGCCGTGACATCACCACGGGCTTTTTTTAAATATTCAGCTTCAATACGCACAAGTATGGCTTTTGCCTTTCCGTTTAATTGAGAAATAACCGATAATCCTGTGGTAAATTCGCCCACATTGGCAAGGGCAATTGCGTGAATTGAATCTAAATGATTTCGGACGGCTTTTCTATCTTTCAAAGTAACAACAGCAAAACCATTTTCAATTTTTTGCACAATTGGAGAAATAGAGCCTGTATAAGGAATTGCTTGCCCTACAATTTTTGAAAAAATAATATTTCCACTGGGGACTTTATTGAGTTTACTCCATGTATTTTTTATTAAGCTGGTGGGTGAAGCGAAATTGGAAAAGCGAAATTTTTCGAGGAAATTTTTCATATTTTTTTGCGTCCTATTCTAGTTCCTCGTGATCATACAAGCTCTGCCTCGATATTCCAAGAGCTGCGGCGATTTTTGATTTATTGCCGCCAAATTTTTTAGACGCGATATTAATCATAATTTTTCGAAGGATATCTTTTGCTTCATCAAAATTTTCACCGTTTGCAATATGCTTTAACAACTGCTCGCCAAATCGTCCTTCAAGAACATCGCAATTCAATTTGCCTGGAATTGGTTTTGATGAGGATTGAGAAAGGGTTCCAGATTTCAATATTCCAATAATTTCGATATCACTTGGGTAAATTTGACTTCTCCCATCAGCGAGAGCATGGGTTAAAGCACTTTGAATAATTTGGTTCAGAGTTCTAAAATTTGCTGAAAATGAATGAGTGCTTGTTAAGTCAAGAATTCGAGTGATAACATCGGTATTGTAGGTTACCTGAATTTCTTTATTCTCAGAAAAAAATTGATCAAAAATAAACTTAATAATTTTTGGTAAATCGCTCCCTAAATCAGATATGGAAGGGAGGTCGATTTCACGATGGGCATAAGATTCTAAAAATCCTGGAACAATATTTGCCTCGGAATCGGTTGAACATGTTGCAACACATTTTATAAGACTCAAAGGCAACGCTCCTTCACTGAGAGTAGAAGTGATGCTTTCGGAATCAAAAATATTTTTTAATTTATTTTGATTTTCAGTTGATAACGCATGAATATCGTCAAGAATTAACACCCCACCCACAGCGCGTTCAAATAACGTGAGTTGTAACGATGGAGAGGAACTACTGGAGTGAGTTTCATTACTACCAAAAAGAAGTTGTGCCGTGGCTTCCTCGTTTTTAGAGGAGCAGTTGTGATAAACAATATTTCTAGAAATCGTCCCGTAATTTTGTTTTAAAAATTGATGAGCAAAAAACTGAGCCGTCTTTGTTTTTCCAGTTCCAGAAGCGCCACAAATTAATAGCCGCTCCTCTTTCCGTCGAGTAGAGTGCTCAAAAGCATCGAGCGTTGCTTTTGAAATGTACAATTCGCTGTTTGTACGGGGATCGAATTCAAGAATTTTTAATTTTCGCAGGGCGATAGCCTGAAGAGCCGCAACTCCCAATGTTTTTGTCAAAGAAAAGGAATCTTTTAGCTTTGGGCAAAAAACATCTGCACCAGCGCGTATAACTTTTCCAGGCAGCTCGAGATCATCAGAACTGGAAGTCATTACGACAGGAAGCCCAGGCAATGTTGCGCGTAGCTCGGGTAGTAAATCAACCCCCCACTTTGTGGAACCTTTGTAAAAACAGTCAATGATACACACATCATAAATATTTTTTTTCAGTAATTTTTCAGCTGCTTTAATACTATCTGCGGTATCAACCTTGCCACCTAAACCTTCAATGGCAAGAACAATATCGTCGATATCATCGGGCGAGTCATCGACGACAAGCCAACGTGAGACCGGAAACAGTCTGCTCATATTCAATCTCCTCTAGAGAATTTATTTCAGCCTATCTAGCCAGTTTAGCGCAATACCTTCAATTCGTTCTTTTTTCGCAAGAATTCTGACGGTCGAATTTGAGGATTCGGTGATCTCGTAATCACTCACAATTTCAAGATTTATGCCCTGAGATATCAATTGTTGCAAGTCTATTTCACTGACAATAAAATCTTTTAAACCGTGAGACAAAGCTATTTGAATAAATTCTTCATTTTTAAACGAAATAACTCTTCTTTTTATTTGTTGAAGTGCAGCAATTTGTTCCGTATTATTTTGAACTAAACATGCTGGAAGATCTATTCCTGTTTCAACTATTTTTTTATTAACATCAAAAATCAATCTGCCGCCTAGTTTAAGAACTCCTCGTTTTACAATAGAAAGTCCTCGACCAGTTCTGCCAAAAAATTTGATATACACAGGATTTTCTGTGTTCTTCACATCAATTCGATGCGTTAGCTTAGCGAAATGAAGCTTCAGAGCACTATAGTCAGAAATAGGAGTATACACTCTCAGCTTAAAGGTATTTTTCTCAAAAAATATCCTAACCCGAGGAGTCTCCGTACTATGCTTAACCGCATTTGAGGATAAGTTCACCAACAATCTTTCAAATAAGGAAATGTCCGAAACATTTAAACAAAAATTAGAAGGCAATTCATTTTCAATAATATCGCCTGCATAATAAATTTTAACAAGCCTTAATAACTCCTCTGCATCAATTTCCCTATGCGCTGTAACGTCATGATAGACCGTATCTGTTGAACGGACTTCTGTTGCGAGCCTTTGAATAATTCCTCGAATAATAGAAATGCCATGGTTTAAATCTTTGTCGTCATATTTTCTATTTATAAAGTCTAATACTTTTGCGATATCATGTTGAGCATCTAGAACAAGTGTTTGGTAATATTGTAAATTTTTCCCTCTTACTTGAAGTGCTCTTTGCGCAAGAATTCCAACATCCGTCCATTTAATTTTTGCTGTGTTGTCTAAAAGTTCCGAAGTATTGTCTGAGCTGCCAAGCAAACCACCAGCAAAACTTACTGAGCGCAACATGGCATAAATACACACTCCCCAAATTAATATCACTGCTAGAGCCACTACAATTGGAGTTGATAGAGTATGATATTCAAGCAAACTTAGGTTTGCTTCAGAGCATGTGTTTAAGGATAAATCTATTAAGTAGGTATACAATGATCGAGAAGGTTGAAAATACTCCGTTCTCCTTTCGATACATTCCTTACTCACAGGTGTTTCAGAAGCCCATTCTGCAATAACTTGTTTTGCCTGTGTGGAGCTCTCTGGGTTTAAAAAATAGACCCCCACCCTCACGATATTGCTTGACGCAGTATTGCTTTTGCTATTTTCAATTGTATAGTTTAGGTACTCTTGCATAAGCATCTGCGACTGCAATTGCAATCCTTGTGAATCAAGCTCGGCAGAACCCAATATGCTGCCGGTAATTCCGTTCATAATGAGACTTTCGTCATGCTGAAGATTTGCGACTCTTTCAGCACGCACAGAAATACTCCAAATGGCGAACAGTAAAATTGTGAACCCAAGAGCCGTCATTATAAAAAACGCAGTCAGAGCGCTTGAATTAAAATGAATTCTAAATTTATGCCACATCGGAGAAAGCTCTCAGTAAGCGAACCTGAAACAAACAAACAACCTCTTTTCACTTTGGCAGTCTTAGCACTTAAAAGGAAATGTGCCAATGCGGAAATACACTTGCAAATAACAAAATCTGATGCTATTTGTGTCCATCTGTTGCTCGTTTTTTGTTTGTACGAGTTTCACTGTACAATTTATTCCATTTCAGGTCTAGTCATTTCAGGAGGTTACCGTGCACGGTTCACGTCATCGTCGCAAGCACCCAAAGGGTCGTCGTAAAGTTGGTCGTAAAAAAAGAAGATTACTCAGGCGTCGTCGCGCAATGAGAACGGGTGGTAAGTAACCTGTTCTGTTCTCCATCTTTCATACCCTACCATATCTGCTCATCATTATGAGCTTTTTTGCTTAATAGTTCTACTTGCACATTTAAATCACTAATTTTGAGCTCAGTTCGTCCGAAGATTATGAATCATGTACTGGAGATTCACGATGGACAGACTGAAGCTTTCTATACTTCTACTCATTTTATTTGTTACCAGTCTCTTTTTCATCAGTTGTTCAAAGCGAGATTCTTGTGAAAATGGATCTTATGCAACAGGTTGTTTGCAACCACAAAGCGGCAATGGCGAAGGAACGGGAACTGGTAGTCAATCTGGCGGTGGGTCTGGGTCTGGCAGCGGATCAGGATCAGGCAGCAGCTCCGGTGGTGGGTCTGGTAGCGGATCAGGCAGCGGCTCTGGCTCTAGTAGAGCAAAACACACTTGCACTGCAAAGGATCCTAATTTAGCAGCAAATGCTCAAGATAATAACTGCATTTTCAGTACTCTTACAGATTATTGCGCTGCTTTGAACGCATTTGGAAGCTCATCTCTTCCTGACTCCAACAATGTCATTTCTGGTTGTTGGTCATTATCTAAAATTCAAGCTCAAGCTGACAAAGTCTTCCAAGATAAATTTCAAGCCGCTTGCAAAGCTGCAGACACCTATGGATTGTCAACATGTGGTGTGTATATTTTTGATACTTACCGGAAGACAAATGCTGGATGCGGCGCAATTCAAAATAAAACTTTATTTTCAAACTCTTTTGGAAATCTAGGAGCAAATAATTTTTATGCCCAATGGACCAAAGGAACTGAAGGACATTCTGACCCAGATTCTCAACACGTTAAAGACACTGACGCCATTGTTCGCAAGGTAGATAGTAAAGATTCTCGATACATTTCCACTGAAGTTCTACAAGAGACACCAGTAATTCAATTTGTATTTACCAGAAGTATGGCGTCAAATGATGGTAACTATAGCGCACTATATAGTAGCGATGGAAAAAACATAAGAGAAGGCTGTGGCCCTATTCCTTTACCTAAATGAGGTGAAAATTGAAATATAAATTTCTTTATTTAATAACCGCTCTTATTTTATATTCTGGAAGTGCCTTTGCAGGACACACAAGCATAGAAGACTTATGCGATACTTTAAACAAATACAGTTCAGATAATTCAAATCAAAATATTGTATCAAAATATATTGGCTGCTGGAAAGCAGAATCAATGACCTATTCAAAAATAAATAATGATTCTGATTTTACAGCAACTGGGAATTACTATATTCAACTGCCAGATTATTTTGTAGATTCTTCTCGCTCTAAAGTTTCTGTTAATTTTCCCGTCGCAGCATTCCTTGTATTTGATCCTGGAGAAACCGCTAAAAATAAATTTAAGCTGACGACTTGTTTTACAAATATGGGAATATCAACCAGTCAGGTGGCTCTTAGCGCAGACATTAAAGATTTTTTTGATACTGATACCAAAAAAAATGGTGCACCTAAAAACAAATTGTACAAATATACTCTTGACAGTGACAGCACTGAAACACTCACGACTACTGTCGCTGATAACAGTGGCAGTAACTGGAAATTGACCTTTTTGAGAGACAAAAGCACGAGTCATTTTGTAACAAATAGTCTTGTGACAAAAGCCAAATGCCCAAGTCCATTATAAATAAAAAAGGAAGCGCCATTTATGCTAAAATTTAAACCTTTTATCATGTTTATTTTATGTAGTTCATTTTTTCAATATTCTTATGCAGAAGATGTGTTTTTTGCTGCTGAAAATCCTGACCCCAATAACTATTCTATGGTTGTTTTTGCAGAGGATAGCTATGATTGTTCTAGTGTCGTACATACAGAAATTCGCACACCAGCTCCAAAAAATCAGCTCATTTATCAGTGTTGGTTTTATTACTCTTGCTCAACCGTTACTGCCATTTTTACGCGCATTGATGATGGTTCCACTTGCAGCTGGAACTCCGCTGGTACCACAAATAAAAATTATCCCACACCTTGCGCCCATGTCGGAAGTAAAAACATATGGACATCTCCGACTGACACAACACCTTTTCAAACTAAAATGGGCAAAAAAAACTGCGGTGCTCCATAGCCTTTTTTTAAGGCTCTATATTAATACAGTGGTTTGAATTATTCATATCGCAGGCTGCCTCAAGAATAGAGCCTATTTCAAGACTTTCTTGACGATTAAAATGTATTTTATAAGTGCCGTAAATTAAATAATCCTCGCCATCCAAAGTACTGTATTTTGAAGTATCCGCGCTGGTGTTGAGTATTTGAAAAACCTCCCTTAAATTCATGCCTCGTTTTAAATAACTCTCTACAATTTCATTCTTCGCCTTAATTTTATCTCTAATTTCATATGACAACTTCTCGACATTATTGAGCTCATTTAAAATATTTTTATTATTCGCAAGCATATATTTGTGCTGATTTTCTTTTTTTTCTTGCTGTTTTATTAAAAATTCATGATTTAAATTGGCCGAATTTTTAAGCGGATTTACTGCAATATTAAAGGAACGGTAGCATTTGTATTTTTCGTCAATAATTTCGCAATCTGTTCTTAATGGAAAAATTTTCTTATATTTCCCCTTACAATCGTCTGATCTATTGCACACAAGATCGAATTCTTCAAAAGCATTTTTAAGCGCAATTTTTCTAGATTCATTTTCAGAAAAATCCTGCCCAATACCACAAACTTCATAGGTATTGTCATTTTTACTTGATGCTCCTTCTTTACAAAACCACTGAGAAGCTTCTGCCGCAATGGAGAAAAATGAAAGCGCTGAACATATATGGATAAGGATATTTTTACATTTAAACATACAAAATCCAGTTTAGTTATAGTTTAATTAACTATATCAAAACTAGAAGTAATGCAGACGGCACGGTTTTCCGGTATTTTGTCATAAATTAAGGAGGAAATAACTTCTAAACAACTCTTTTAAGCGTAGTATTTCTTTCCTATGGTAGAAATTTTTTAAACGCTACGCACACATTGGTACCACCAAAACCAAACGAATTAGACAAAGCCGCTCGAACTTCACGTTTGACAGCCTTATTTGGTGTGTAATTTAAATCACACTCTGGATCGGGGGTCTCGTAATTAATAGTTGGAGGAATAATTCCCTTTAGCATGGCCATAACTGTAAATACAGCCTCAACTCCGCCGGCAGCCCCAAGCAAATGCCCTGTCATGCTCTTTGTTGAGCTTACATTTAACTTGTACGCATGCGGGCCAAAAACTGTTTTAATAGCTTGAGTTTCACATAAATCATTCAACCCGGTCGACGTCCCGTGAGCGTTAATATAGTCAATATCTTCCGCCCTTAACCCTGATGTTGTCAACGCTTGTTGCATTGCTTGTGCTCCGCCAGCCCCTTCAGGCGCCGGAGAAGTAAAATGGTAAGCATCGCCAGAAGCACCAAAACCACTTAGTTCACATAAAATATTAGCGCCCCTAGCTTTTGCATGCTCGTATTCTTCAACAATGAGAACACCCGCACCTTCTCCCATAATAAAACCACTCCGATTTTTGTCGAAGGGTCGAGATGCTTTTTGCGGCTCATCTTGATAGTCGGAGCAAAGCGCCTTCATTTGCCCAAACCCTGCAAAAGCAATTAAACCTAATGCAGACTCCGCTCCACCACAAATCATAGCTTTTGCTCTTCCTGTCTGTATATACATAAGAGCATCGCCAATAGCGTGCCCAGCACTAGAGCACGCTGTTGTAGTACAAATATTTGGTCCCTTTGCTCCTGTTTCCATGGAAACAACTCCAGAGGCCATATTTGCAATAAACCCAGGGATAGTGAAAGGAGAAACCCTTTTGACACCTTTTGTATGTGCAATTAAAGATTGTTCTTCAAGATATGCAAGAGCCCCAATGCCAACACCAATCGCAACGCCAATATCGGCTGCATTGGCCGCATTAACGGTAAGACCTGCATTTTCAAGAGCCATTTTTGCGGCGCCAACTGCAAAGTGAGTAAACCGCTGATTTCTTTTTACCTCTTTTTCGTTACTAAAATATTTTGTGGCATCAAAGTTTTTAACCTCGGCTGCAATGGTGATACAGTTCTCAGGTGGGTCTAGCAGCGTGAGTTTACCCACTCCACTAACCCCATTCACGGCGTTGGTCCAAGATTCTTCTAAATTATTTCCAATAGGAGAAACAATACCCAAACCAGTAACAACAACTCTTTTCATATATTTTTCCTCTAATTTATATATGACACACGGCTATATGCGCGCACTATAGCATTGAACTCTACACGATTTTTTTTTAAATGTAACCTGAAAGGCACAGTATGAAATCTATTGCTGAAGTTATCGCCACAAAGAAACTCATTTTATGGGACTTCGACGGCTGTTTTTGTGACTCAGAACCTATTCATTGCCAAGCTTACACGAGAGCCTTTGCTGAATATGGCCACACAATAAATAAGGCAGAGTATTTTGAGACGTTCACCCACACGGGTGGAGGCATTGCCAAAGAGATTGAAAACTACAATTTAACTTGCAACTCCGAAGAGATTCGTATTGCAAAGGCAAAATACTATTGGGAACTTATTAGCAACGGACAAGCAAAACTATTTCCTGAAATATCAGAAATTCTTTTAAAGCTTCAACAACTCAATATAAAAAGCGTTATTGCAAGCAATAGCTCAAAAAAGGAGATTGAACTTATTCTTTCTCATCTTACAGAAAAAGTTTCCATTGAAAAAATATTTGGTCTTCAACCAGGGCTTCGAAAAAAACCTTTTCCAGACATTTTTAATCACGCTCTTTCCACTTTGGAAATCAGTCCAAAAGACGCACTTGTTATAGAAGACTCTGAAAGAGGCTTGCTTGCCGCAAGGGATGCTCAATGCGATGCCATTTGGGTAAAAACTTATTTAACAGAAGACTTTAATTCTAATGCTCCGCACTTAGGTAAAATTACTCATGGAGAGTTGTTGGCTGTTCTGAATAATATTGTTTAATTAAACGAGACATTTCTCCAACCATATAGATAGGCAATGATAAAATTTTATCTTTCAAACAAAATGGTGCTTGTGAAATTCTAACACCTAAGTTTGAATTTTGCTCATTCATAAATATTTTCAAAGATTTTAATTGCCCCGTGTCACCAGCCTTGACTTCAATTGGAACTATTTTTGTCCCAACAGTGGTCAAATAATCAACTTCTGCAGTGCTAGCAGGCTTTTCACGATGCCAAAAATAAAGGGATGTGTCTTCAAAATATGGTGAATAAACAAGAAGCTCTTGACCAACAAATTGCTCTGCGATGGCTCCTCGATTAACAAGCAAAACATCTTCTTGAAAAAGAATTTCTGAATCGAGCTTATTTGCACATAATACCAAACCAACATCTAAAAAAATAAGTTTAAATTTTTTTTCATTCATTAAACTCAATAATGGAATTCCTGTACCCGCAGTTGCATAAATAGGCGAAACAAGGCCTGCAAAACGAAGCATTTCTAAGGCCGCTTTTAAATCACGGGAACGCATGTCAGAATCAACTTTTGCGTATTTAAAATGCGTTGCAACCAGGGACGGCACTTTTTCAAAAATTCGTTGCAAATATTTATGATTTATTCGAGTTGCATATTTTCCAAAATCATTACGGAACGTATTTAATAAACTACTTTGTATTATTCTACATTGGTTTAAGCTTTTTGACGTAATGTATTCTTGCAAGACTTCAGGCATCCCACCAAGCACCATAAATTCTCTTACCAGCTTAAGTAATTGCCTGTGAATTGGTTCCTCAATTGCTGTTTGCAAAGTGACTTCTTCTAAAAATTTTCTTAAATCTGCAAAGCCCGTAGCACTTAAATACTCTTTAAATGATAGCGGTTTTAAATAAATAGATTGAACTCTTCCAACAGGCATACGAAAACTAGCGTCATTTAAAATAAATTCTAACAACGAACCTGCACTAATGACGTGCAGTGCGGGCATTTTTTCTTTGAAATAACGTAAAGATTGAATCGCATTCGGACAGTCTTGAATTTCATCTAAAAATAAAAGGGTTTTTCCCGGTTCAATTTTTTGCTGTAGCAAAAGCGTTAACATTTTAGTAATGTCGTGCGGATCAAGAGACTGAAAGCATTGAATGAGATTAGGCTGAAGTTCAAAATTAACCACAACGACATTTGTAAAATGTTGTTGACCAAATTTTTCGACAACAAATGTTTTGCCGGGCTCCTCTTAAAAGAAGTGGAGAATGATTGTCTTGCTGCTTCCACTTTAAAAGCTCTTGTTCTATGTCTCGATTCACAAAAGACACCCTCATTTCATGCTGCTATCGTATTTTAGCCACGATATGGCTAAAATACAAGGTTGTTTTAACCACAATTTGGCTAAAATACAAGGTTGTTTTAGCCAAATTGTGGTTAAAATGAGGGGTTAAAGTATAACTATTTGAAATAATAAGGAAAATATATGTGGATGGATAACTGGGTTCTCAACACCCCTCTCCAGCATTGGCCGCTCTACAAAGACAAACAAATACCCGCGCTTTTTCGTT
>JAZKEW010000070.1:0-14669 GCA_040386785.1 Bdellovibrionota bacterium | reverse complement strand
CGAATCGAAAAAAAAGGTTGTTGTCCTTTCTAGTTCCAATAATCCTGAAATAGAAGCAAACATAAGGGAATGTGAAAATAATAAGGTTCCAATTTTAAGAAGAAGAGGAGGAGGAGGCACAGTTGTACTGGGAGAAGGGTGTTTAATTTTAACTTGTGCATTTTATGCAAAAGATATTTTTTCGAATGCAAAATATTTTCACATGATAAATGATTTATGGATTCAAGCCTTACAACCATTTGTTCCTGCTCATCTAAAGCAAAACGGAATAATCTGTTGTGGTGAAAAAAAAATCGCTGGCACAAGCATTTTTAGAAAAAAACATCTGTTGGTGTATCAAGGGAGCATGCTTATAGATGTTGATATAAATTCCATAAGCGGGTTATTAGCCCACCCTTCAAAAGAACCTAGTTATAGACAAGGCCGCTCACACGAAGATTTTTTAACCACTCTAAAACAGTTGGGATGCCAACTTTCTGCCCAGGATCTTACACTGCATTGTCAAGATTATTTTAATCAAAATATTGAAAAACATTTGAAAAATGACTTTTTAGAAATTATCTAAAAAATGCAATAATTGCTTCAAGGGCAATTAAAATTATGATGACAACTGTGAGCTCTTCTTCATGAATGGTGTCGAGTCTATTTTGGTGAACTTGATATAAATCCCGCATAATTTCAAGTTTTCTGTTTAATGAATCTCTCCACTCTTTGAGAGACATTTTTTCCACAAGCAAAGAATAAAGCTTTGAATAGTATGTGTCACCAGCCAACTTAATACTATTTTCTAACCGTTCTGTTATCACTGAAATGTCCACACGCAATTTTGCCAATCGCGAAATTGGAGAATAGATATCATTTCCTAGCAACGGAATATAAGCTGAAAATGGAATTTTGTATTTTTGTTGCGAATAAATAGTTAACTTTTCATCCAATGTACGGTCAAAGTATTGTAGTTCAAGTTTTTGTATATTTGCAGATTCAAAAAACTCTAATGAATCAGAATAAGTTTCATCATAAATAAAGGAGCCAGCGGAATCAATAATCATAAAGTCTTGACCATAATAACCAATTGTTGCTGTTAAAATTTCATCCTTTTGATAGTCAGATAAAGTGTATATTTCTAGTTTCAAAAGTGACGCAATTTTACTTCCATACAGTTCTTTAAACTCATCGGACGAGATTTTTTGAGGTACTGGGTAAACCTGGACAACAAAATAGGCATGATTCACATTGTGAAAGACTGATTTTTTGATAGCTGGATGAATTTTGTTAAATACACGCCTAGCATCTTTTTCGCTTTTTTCATCAAAATACTTTTTTATGTCTATAATTTTGAGTTTGAGATCTTCGAAAGATTCTTGAAATGGAATTTGATAGCAAAAAGAAAGGACACCAAAGGAATAAATCTTACTTGAAACACATTGAGCCCGAAGAGCAGCAGGTTCTCCACCTAATTTAAAAGACAAAGGCAGATGATAATTCTTAAAATAAGGAGAAAGCGGCACGACGCAAGTCTCGACGAGGGCATTTTGCTTGATGGTCTCTAAATCAATTTCATCGCCGACATCAAACGCATAAAATAGCAAAATATTCCCTGTTAATTGCGGTCTATTTTGTTCTAGGTTATCCTGAAGGTGCATAATTGTTCCCTTAAAATACCTCGTAAGGAGTTTAATTTGAGTGGTTTCTATAACATTGAGTGTATTTCAGAATTAATTGAAAAACTAGATGATGGAGTTATTTCCTATTCAGAGCATGACTATTTGCAAAAAATAATCTCGTCTTTTATGCTAATTCAACAGTATAATAAATGCCGTGATGAGAAAATAGAGCATATCGTAGTACATTACTACAACTTGCTTCTCAATCATAATGAGGAAAAAAATATACCTCCAAAACTCATGGTGGAATATTTTCTTTTAAAATCTGAAATAGAAAAATATTTTCTTTTTTTCAATATAAAATTACCTCATCAAATGCCCAAACAAAAAACACAATTTGAAAAACTTCAAACTCTAGCGCAAATTTTTGGATACACCTTACATCATCGAAAGCCGGAAATTTTAAACTTTCTTTCTTTTTTTATGAAAACAGTTTACGAGGTCCCTCCTCAATTTATAACCGAAATTTTTAGCCTACTGGAACGCCCTTGGAGGCCAACCCTTGCGCCAATTGCAGGAATTTCTCAAAAAAAATTTAATCTAAACGAAATAGAAGAGTATTTTTTTGGCGGATTAAACAAACAAACCTTTAAATCGCACGTTCTTCCCAATGCCGATCGCTTATTTGCAATGACAAGCCCACAATTTGACAATCACCTTTTTTTACCAAAACAAGATAATTTCGACCTATTTGAAGCTGCGCTTGTTGTTCATGAGTTCCAACATATTCAAGATAGCCCTCGTGTTTTGGAAGACAGTTTATTTATCTCAGAACGCAGCGCCCTCAATGCAGAACGAATATTTTTAAATATTGTTGGCACAGGGAAAAAGGGAAAGTTTTGTTGGTTAGAATCAAATTTATTTTACCCCATTCTTTTGTTAAAATGGGAACTAGACATTATTTTGTCGAACGCATATGATATAAATAACTTTCATCAAATTTGCTATAACCATAACATGGAGCCAATTAGCTTGTCGCCATTGTTTGACTGGAGAGCTCCATTTCAAATGAGTGCTTACTGTGCTGCTTCTATGGATCTTGAACAAAATTGGCCAAGTTACTTACGTTAATGGGGGCAATACAGTAATTTTTTATGCTTAAACTGTTGAAATTAATTTTTGTTTTGATTGTTCTGTTTGCTCCCGTTGCACTTGGAATTTTTGCTATTATAAAATTCTTCCCAGCAGATATGACTATTCTTGAACCTTGCTCAAAAAATCAAAATTCTTGAATCGTATACGCAAATTAAAAAGGAAGCGCCTCCACCTAAAAAAAAAGTTGAGGATGAACACGACGCTCCAAAACCTCCTCCCGTTGTAGAAGTGAAAGATTATTTCACGAATCAAGATGTGTATAAAACCATTTGTGAAAATGAAAAACTAGAAAAACCACAGGATAAATTTATTGGCTGTAATCGCTGTCCAAAATATTTAGGTGCACAAAATAAAGACTTCTTTAGCTTACTCTCCTATGCTTCTGGTGCAGTTATAAAAAAAGATGAAACTGAATCTGTTTTTTTTATGTATGGCTGCATGGAAGATGAAAACAATATTGCATTAATTCTGAGAAAAGGTTTTGGCGGGTGGCAGCGTGTTAGTCAATTTAAAGGTGTTGCGTTTGATGGATTTCCTCTTTCATTCACAGACAAACAAGGTTTTCTTATTCTTCTTGGAAAAATAAAGAAAATCGATAAAAATGACGTAGAAAAAGAAATTTTATTTTCACTAAATTTCAAAAATAATAAAGTTCATTCCAGTGATATTTTTTCTTTACACTCTACAAATAGTATTAAATGCCAATCCAGCTTTATCGCTAATATGGGCTCTCCAAGCCTAACTTCAAAACACGCATTTTCTATTCCAATTGACGTCTTGGGGTGGCAGGATGATCTGAATTCCGATTGCAAAATTTCCTCTCGAAAATCGAGAGTGCATTTAAAACCATCTTCATACACACTTAATTTTACACAAAAAGAGAGTGTTTTTATTGGTGATAGAAAAACGCAACAAATAATGACGGAACTAGAAAAGGCTCAGGAGTGAAAGTATGAAAAAAATTATTCTGATTTATTTTTTGTTTTTTGTCCCATTTAAATTTTCCCATGCGCAAAATGCGTTCATTCCAAATAACCTTGGAGTTGCTGTTGATGTTCTTGGACCAATTTTTGGAGAATACAGCTTAGGTTTGAATACTTTTGTAGGTCCTAATATTCAACTAGGCGTAAATTCAACTTATTTTTCTACTCAATATATCTCACCAGAAATTAAAGGATGGCAGAGTGCATTTAGGATGAATTATTTTTTTTCAACATGGCGAAGGAGCGGGTTTTATTTAGGTGGCGCAAGTGGATTTGAGTCTGTTCGGGTTAAAAATGACTCCAATTCACATTGGGAAGATTACAATGATATCACGTGGGCAATTATTCCTGGCTATGCCTTAGTTGTAGGAAGGCCATTTATAATGATGTTTGGCTTAAGCTACGGCTACAACTTAGGGAGTACACAATTTTTGCCCGAAGCTAGTTTTATTTTTTTACTTTAAAATAACTTTACTTGCAGCGTTCCTTGCTTTTTCAAGGGCATTTTGAGTGTTTTCTCCTTGTGCAAGAATAACTCCCATCCTTCTTTTTGCATGGCTATGTGGTTTGCCAAAAAAGCGAAAATCAACTCCTTTTTCTTCAAATATTTTTTCCACATTTAATATTGCTGGTTCTTGTGATATTTCGGAAGCTCTTAATGCCACACTTGCTCCAGCAGAAATTAATTTTATTTCATGCAACGGTAAACCTAAAATAGCACGGGCGTGTAAGGCAAATTCGCTTAAATATTGGGTTGTCATTGTGACCATACCAGTATCGTGCGGCCGTGGGCTCACTTCACTAAAAATAACTCGACCGTTATTTAATAGAAATAATTCTACTCCAAATAAACCATGACCACCCAATGCATCTGTAATTTTTAAAGCAATTTCTTGCGCAATATTCAGTTGCTCTTTTGACATAAAATGAGGCTGCCAACTCTCAATATAATCTCCTTCTTGCTGTTTATGCCCAATTGGTTCACAATAAAATGTTCCATTTACAGCTCTAACAGTAAGCAAAGTAATTTCACTTTCAAAAGAAATAAACTCTTCTACAATGACTTTTCCAGCACCAGCACGACCTCCAGCTTGAGCATATTCCCACGCCTGTTCTAAATCTTGTATCGATTTTACGACAGACTGTCCTTTACCACTTGAGCTCATTATGGGCTTGACCACACAAGGAAGTCCAACTTCATGCACTGCACTTTTAAATTCGTCGAAGGTTTGCGCAAACTCGTATTCCTTCGCGGTTCATAGTTAAAAAAGTGGCTTTTGCTGTGGGGACAACTTTAATATGTGAAAATTCTGCTTCTATGCGTAAGAGTTCTTCTGTGGCAATGGCTTCAACTTCAGGAACAATAATATGGGGTTTTTCAAGCAAAACAATTTCGCGTAATTTATGGCCATCCAGCATAGAAAAAACGTATGATTTATGCGCAACTTGCATTGCAGGTGCGTTTTCATAGCTGTCGCAGGCAATAACCTCGACACCAAGTCGCATCAACTCAATTGCGACTTCTTTGCCAAGTTCTCCACTACCAAGAAGAATTGCTTTTATTGAGTTGTGTTTTAACGGTGTTCCTATTTGCATATTTATTTTTTCCTGACATAAACTTAAATATTGTGTGCACAGACTAAGGCGTCGCCAGTAAACTCCCTGCGGGATGACAAACGTCAACAAGCTCTAGGACAAGGATATAATTTTTTGTACCCTCTCGTGGTTTTTGTCTTTCGCAGGCTATTAATTGGATTTACTGTTTTGTGGCATTGAAGAATAGCAGAGACAAACTGCCCGACTTCAAAGAGCCGCTCTTCTTTATTATCATCTTTTTCTATAGATTCTCTAACCAGAAACAAAGCCTTTTTAAAGCAGCCTAACGCATTCTGACAGCTTGCAGTGGTCTTACCAAACTCGGACACATCAAAATATTGTGACCACAGCCAAAACGAAGTGGTATCCAAACACGCTTGAGTGACATAGGAATGCCAGCACTGTGCAAGCGACTGCGTGGAAGAACCATCCAAAAGTGAAGTAGTTTGAAAGGAGGTTACCCCGGGAATAATATTGATAAGGGGAAGCAGAGCCGTAAGTCCTCCTGCAAAAGCATCCAATAGCAAATACCTATCTTGGCCCGTCATTTTTTTTGTGCGCAACATATTGGCTAGTTTGCCCCGAAAGCAATAAAGCGTAGTTTGTTCACATAAAATTTTTTCCTGAAGTACGGGGGAAATGCCGTTTTTTTCTTTGGTGCAACTAAAAATAAGCCATAGAGCTCTAAGCAAACTCTTGCTAATATTTTCTTTGTCTATGTGTTGTTGAGTGAGTAAAAGCAATGCTTGCCGCAAATCAGTTTCATTTTTAATATTTGCAAGCTTTTTGCCATCCTCTTCAAGCTCCCATGCACTCCTCCCTTTTGCAAGCTCTGCTAGAAAGGAGCGGATGTTGGTAGGCTCATATTTCTTACTAATATATCCCAACGTATCCTTAGCGCTGGGCGTTATAATTTCCTCTGTATTGCCTGGCGCAGGACAAGAAAATTTTTTCATAATTGTATAATACTTATAATTTTTTGAGTAAGCCAACCGTTCCAATTGCTTGCGGATAGCAAAGTCAATACACACAAGAAAAAAACAAACAAATACACCAATCAAAAACAGATGAGGGGCAAAGGCTCCAATAAGAAGTGTAACAGCAAGTCCTAAACCTGATGTCAATAAATTTGAAAAAATACGGCCAATCGCTTTCTTTGAGTGGTATTTTTTTTCCGCTCTTTTTTGCAAGTTAAACATCAATGAACCTTTGTCAGCCTCGGCATTTTTAAGTGCTTTTTCAAATATTTCTTCACAGTTTTTTTTGCTTGCTCCTTCTGACATTGAAGAAAGCTTTGCTTGGCATTGTAAACAAAACAAAAATTTTTGTTTTGCAAGGTTCACAGAACTCAATCCTTGGGACATAAAGATTTGGAATTTTTCTTCTTCACAAACGTCCTGAGGCAAGGCTTGCCATAGTTTTCCATTTTTTTCGTTGTAAGCCGCTTGTAATATTTTATAGACCTTCTCCAGCTGGGGAAGGTTTTTCTTATTTTTAGGAGCCAATAATTCACGCACAATTTCAAACAAAGGGCAGTTTTTTGAGCCATGGCAAGACTCGAGTATAAAATCGCTGATGCCTTGTTCTTCAAAAAATCTTATGTTGCTTATTATTTCTTCGCATATTTCTTCTCGTTTTATTTCATCGTCTGTACTTTTGAGCTGCTGACACAGCAGCAAAAAGCTCTCATACTGGAGTTGAATGTCATCTTTCTCTTCTTTGTAAAATATTTGAGCCCCTTTTACCGCTGATTTTTTGCTTTCATGAGAAGCTGTCGACCCATAATAAGGAACCGCGGTAAACATGCCAAATGTAATAGCTCCATATGCTCCAGTGGCTACGCTGCCTAAACTGTAGGCTAAGGAAGAAACGTGAAGAAAACTTGCTCCTAAACAAAAAGCTGCCTGCACAAGATAACCAAATGACACGACGCCATTGCGTATAAAATTTCCTCGTTTAATCTTACCTGGTGCAAATTCTCCCCTCTCTTTTTCTTGCAAGCCTTGGGACAGCATTTTGAGTAAAAAAAGCTTCTTGCCTTCATCAAAATCGCTTGTGTAAATTTCAAACATGAGTTTGCTGAATGCCAATGAACCATTTATTCTATCTCTCCAAGGTACAACACGCATAATATTGTAAACATAGGCAATGGATTTATTAAATTCTTGAGGGAGATCGATTTTCTGGCTAATAATATCGAAACCAAATAATTTATTTACTTTCAAATCTTCTATTATTTCCTGTTTGCATTCCTTGCTCACTTTAGCAAAAATGTGATCGAGGGCTGTTCCCCATTTGTTTTTGTGTTTAAACACGGTAGTCGAAAGCGTGGATAATAATTCTTGTTGGTGCTGTTCTTTATTTACAAGTACAATTTCGGTGAATTGAGAACACAGATTCGAGTAATCTAACGTACTTGAAGAAGTATTTAGAAATTGTTTGAAGAGATGTTTTTTATCAGCGGAAGTCAGATGTGTAGATGTTTTTAATGAATTATTTTTAGCTATTTGTTTCTTTTGTTTAGAGTCCAACAATAATGCACGTATGGCATCCCAAGTCACGGTTGTTAAACCTTCCACTTGGCCTCCCCCCGCTTTCGAAACACGGTCATACACATCACCAAGCAACATTTTTTGCAAAACAAACCTATATTCCATGCTCTTGTCAAACGAAGTCATACCCGCAAAACCAATCATCATAAAAATGCCTCCTGCTAAAGTCACAGCTGCACTGCTTGCGGCCATGTGCGCGCTACCAGTAAGAGGCCATGGTATTTTTGCATCAAGCATGGCACCAATGGGGGCGCTGTCCATCATGGAAGTGAGGAGAAGAGTACTTGCAGTATCCACGCTCAATACTCTTTGAAAACAAGACAATGCACATTGTCCACTCACCGAAAGCAGATAATCCTCTTTAGGAATTTCTATCGTTTCGCCATTTTTCAGGGCCTGCAGTTTTTTAGCGCCCTCAAAACATGTGATGAGATGTTCACAGGTCAAACTTTTCTCATTGACAAATTTTTCTTCGCCGTCTATCTCATAAAAAGCCCTAATATATTGTAAAGCAACAAGAGTATTTTCATTATATTTTTCCCATGTATAACAATCTTTTTTTTCACAAATAAATTGTTGAATTTCAGGTTTTTGTAACAAATTTTCACAATCTTTCAAGTATCTGACAAGCAGAAATAGTTCTTCGGTAGAATTCGACTTTACCCACTGAGATATTTTTTTAAATACAGGTGGAACGCTCGCGTGAAACACATAATTTGTGGGGGCAATAAAATCACTATATATTTTTAAAATATTATCTTTACAAACAGAAGGCAATTCTTTTCCATCAATAAAGAGGCCCGTGTCGTTTTTTTTAAAAGAATTAGGTATAGATTGCGTTGTGGCAGAATGGTTTGCTGACAACAGCGAAGATAAGAAGGGCATGGCATTCCTTTTTAAAAAATCCCGTTTTAAGTGAGCCTTATTCCAATATTTAAAGTAGGATAAGAGACGAGTATGGCTTATAGAATAATTTCTATTCTTTGTATAATGAATTAATTTAATCAGGTGATAAGAAAAAATGAGTTTACTAAGTCCTCAGCTCCAAGCTTTTTTTGCGGTTGCTAACTGTAAAACAGTTCATGGAGCTGCCGCTCTAATCCATATTACCCAAACTGCAGTTACTCAACGAATACGTTCTTTAGAAAAACAACTACAAACTTCTTTGTTTATTCGATCTAAAAAAGGGATGCTATTAACCTCTGAGGGCCAAGCCTTACTACGGTATTGTCATGCCGCTTCTGAATTAGAAGGTGACACGATATCAAAAATTCATGGAGCTGCCATTAAAACAGAAATACTGGTCACAATTTGCGCCCCAAGTAGTATGATGAAATCGAGAATTATACAAAAATGCATGTCTATTCGCTCACAATTCCCACAATTGCTCTTTAAGTTTGAGGTTAATGACCTCGAAAATCGGCATCAACTTTTAAAATCGGGAAAATGTGATTTGGCTGTTATACACCCTGAAGACTGTGCGAAAGAAATGACATGTAAAAAATTAAAGCTTGAGGAATATATTCTAGTTTGTAGCCCAAAATGGAAAAATAGAAAACTTCAAGAAATTATTTCAACAGAGCGTATTATAGACTTTAATGAAGAGGATAGAAACACATTTAATTATCTAAAATATTATAATTTATTCCATCTTGCTAGACATGACAGATACTTTGTCAATAACACTGACTTGCTTGCTTGGATGATTATCAATGACCATGGATATACGACCTTAACTAAGGAACTTTCAGAGGAATATATTGAAAAAAGTAAAATGATTTCAATAAATCAAAATAAAACATATGAGCACACCTACTTACTTGCATGGTATCCTAGACCAGAACTTCCAGAATATTTTTCTGCTATTATTAATGCAATTGACTAAGTGAACACAGCAACCCTTGACTCAGGGCTGATTCGTGATGCTTTTTGCAGCAAAAATTCTTCAAGGAAAAAGTTAATTTTTTTAAATATTTTTCCAAAACATTTAAATGTATTGGAAATTCGAGATAGTCATTTTTAATAAAAAACATTTTTCATGATCAATTGAACGTTGCAAATAAAAAATTAATTTACGGGAAATTTATTGCTATTTTTAAATAATAATTTTTACTTTAGTTGGAAGAGTAATTTCGTAAATTCCTTTGGGGTTGAATCAAATTCATCCACGAACTCTTGTACAGATTTATAAATTGAATATCCAACCGAAACAACAATATTTTACTCTGTAAGCCTAAACACGGTATTTCGAGTTTTAGCCAACGCTTCTAATGAACTAATTCATATGCATCCTTGTAAATTTTGTCATTCTTTTCTTGTCCAGCTCTGGTTAGAGCTTCACGACAGGTTTGCATAGCATCTTTTTCCTCAAGACTGGCTTTGGTTAAACAGAGGCTGTACGCCGTCTCAGCACTTGGCTTCAACACATAGGCTTTGTTTGCATTTTTCAGCGCCAATTTACGATATTGCTCCATTTTTACAGGGTTGCCACCTTGTTTTTCTAGATCATATAACCCCATATAAATTAACGAGCCATCTTCAAAAAAAGTATAATCAATACCTTCGGGATATTGCATTCGTTTTTCAAAATACTCTGCAGCAATTTTGTAGTCTTTAATATTATTATTCATATAAAGTCTATACAAGCATTCATAAATAAAAAAAGAATTATTGTTTAGTTTGAGGGCTATATATAAATCTTTTTTTGCATTTTCAATATCATTTATAGATATTTCTGAAGCAGCTCTATAAGCATAATTTCTCCACGAATCCTTGTTATTTTTATCAATCAAAGATATTGCTGTTGTTAAATATTGTATAGAGTCTTTAAAATTACGTTTTTCAAACTCACAGATACCAGCTAAAGTATACATATCCCAAATTTTACTGTCGCCTGACAGAGCCATTTTAGCATCTTCAATGGTTCCATCACAATCATTCATGTTGAATTTCGTGTGAGCTCGTCCAGTGTAAGCAACGTAAAAATATTTTGTATTTTTTGAAAGTTCGATAGATTTATTAAATGCATCCACAGAACCACTAAAGTCTTCTTTACGCATAAGAGAATTGCCTAACTCGTTATAATATTGCGCATCATGTAACGCGCTTAAACTGTTTGAACTGGATACTTTTGCATTATCTGTTTTTAAGTTTTTTAACAAATACGCAAGAATGGATAATAAAATTAAAAGCACAATAAATAGCCCGTATGATTTTAACTTTCTTGACATCAAACACTCTCCGTGAAATATTCCAACAATGCATTTTTTATGGCATTATTCTTGATAATAAACAATGCAAAAAGGGGCTATTATGCATGAAAATCCACTAAATAGACCTGTAGATAGAACATTGGATACCATATATAAAGTACAAAAAGGCGATAGTCTTGCGAGTATTTCAAAAAAATTCTATGGCAGTTCTGATTATTGGGAATTTTTATACTATTATAATTGCAGACCAGACGTTGTAAATTTTTCTGGATGCAGGCCTTTAGCCCCTAATTTACTTTACGAAGGACAGGTTTGTGTAATACCTTCTAACAACCAAACTTTAAAAAATATAGCTGATACAAAAAAGAAAGAACTACATATCGGTGGCTTTACTGCTCATACTGTAAAAAATTGGCTAAAAGAAGGCGTTGAATTCCCCCTTCCCGACGCCCCTGGCTTATCCTACACAAGTGCTAATATGCAAGTTGTCATGAAATACACTGCAGGCGCACTAAACATTAAGCTCACAAATGAAGAAGATTTTTCCGCTATTGCTCACGGCTATGCAAGTACTGAAAATATAATAGACACCATGAAAGAAACTTCAAAAGAAGTTTTTAAAAATGTTATGAAAGCACCTAAAATACAAACCTATATTGACTGGAAATCTCTTTTACATCTCAAAAACTGGCAAGACGGTACTGTTTTTATGCCAAAAAAAGCCAAGGTGAGCTATGACTTTGGTGCATTTGAAACTGAATTCAGCGCAAAAAAAGGCGAATACTCAAAGGTACGTGAGTATTTTAAATTAGAAAATCAAAGATTGCAGTTGGCTAGTGCCAAAACTGGTTTTAAGAGTGAGAACTATTTTTGTTCTTTGGAATTTAGTTTTGACACACCGCCCCTCATGATTGGACTTGGAACATTCATGCTTAAGGCTACTGCATCAGGTAATATGGGTGGACAATTGCGAGGATTTGAACTCGCATGGAAAAACTATGGCGCAGATATGGTTGTAATTATCAAAATTCCGCCGGAGGATGATAAATTATTTGACTCTCCTCTCGGGGCCGTGGTACCCAACGGCTTTTTTCTCCAAAACTCCGTCGACCAATATATAGCAGCCAACTACAGAACAACACCATTAAATTCACCCTATCTATTTAATGAATCCGGTGGTGCAAAATTTGGAGCAATGGTTGCTGAAGAAATGGGGACAGGAAGAATGTCTCAACAAGAAGCTGCTATTTTAGGCGTAGGTATTGTAACGTCCGCCGTTGTTGGCGTTGGCGTTATCTGCATTCTTGCTGGAGATGTCGTAGCTCTTGCTGGAGCTATGATTGCAACAGGCTGTCGTTATTTAACGCACGCATTGGCCAGCATGTTTACAATATCTATTCCAGCAATGGCCGCACCTTCAAAACCGCAAGACGAATTAAAACGCCGAGTTTCTCCCGATACAATAACAGGCAAAAAAGCTGAAGTTACTGATGCCCGAGTTCGAGAAATGCAATTGACAATTCCTGCAAGACGTTTTATTCACATGAAAAAAACAATTCCACTTGAACTTGTGCTTGTTTCGCAAAGAAAACATGTAGCTCTGACTTCGCAATCTGGCAAAAAAACACCTATCGAGTTCAAAATTTCAAATTAAAGCGCTTTCAACATTTTGAAGTTGTAACCAAAGCTCGATTTCTCTCCTATTGATTTCAAAGAAGGATTATAAGAAATAACAAGGGAAGTTGCTTCAAGAACAATCTGCTCATGAACCTCTCCTCCTTGGCCTAAAACCTCGTAATTAGCAATATGGCCTGCGTCTATTTCATAACGAGTAATTCCACTTCCTGTGGCACTTTCCACGGCAGCAGCAATAAGGCCACCCTCTTCATCTTTGGTATGAACGACGTCAATAATAAACTTATGTTCTCGCAATTGACAAAAGCTTTTAAATACCTCTGAAGACCCTACACCAGTCGACTTTGTTAGTGTAATTTGAGAAATTGTTGGCGAGCTGCTGTGAGGCTCAATATCTTTTGTATGTGCTTTGTATTGAATTGCCCGCGAAACTTGAAAATGAACACTGTTAATAGGAATCCAACTGGTGTGCTTTGAGTCTTCGCTATTTCCTGCAATACCATCAATGAATAAAAATACTTTATCACTCATAGGAATACTCCATTTAAATTATTTATTTAGGCTCCGGCTAAATGTGTGACCTGGTTTTTGTTTGCTTTTATTCGTTAGTGGAGAATACTCAAACTGAATTGCTCCGTAATGAATAGAAAACTTTTCAGTGGTAACTCCTTCTTTTGTGACCTCTGTTTGATAGGTATACAATTGTGCATTTTTTAAATTGATTGTGATTGTTGGATGCGCATCTTCAGAGGAGGATTTTGAAAAAATTATTGTGCAATCGCCAATATCCATAGCGTCAACGGCACCCATAATTTGACTTGAAGCATCATCAATTGTACGCGTGACCATAATAGATGAATAATTTGCTGGATTATTTCTATTCTGCAATTTTGCTCTTGGTTCACTTGTAATACTGAAAGAATAGGAATCAATGTGAAACCAATCTTTGTGATTATCACTATCTGCAACGCCTTTAATTGTTGGAAATTTCATGTAACCATGTAGTACAGACAATTTTCACCTCCTAAAAAATACTAACCCCTGAGCTTGATTTCAGAAAAAAGTTTTATGGTTGAAATAACGTTCTGCGACTGAAATCTGGGCTGCAAACTTATTTCAATTGAAAAGACCCCTGTTTTGAGAGGAGACTCTTTCACAGAGACATTAGCGTCAATAAGAGGTGCATGGCTGCCAAACTCAGCATCAGCGTTCTGAATACGCTCTGTGCCTTTAATATATCGCCCAAGCCATTTCTGCAAATAGTTTTCCACAATTGTCGCCGATGTTAAACCACCAATTTTATCCCGCCCAATCACCTTAATATAATGCGCAAACCTCGACGCACACATAATATAGTGCAAAGACGAAGAAATATCCGCATTGGCATTCGCACCAGCATTCTGAAACTCCTCGTGCTTGTGCAGCGACGGGCAAGAATAAAAAACCCCGCAATTAAATTTCATATCAGGAACAAGCGGAATAAAACCAAGTTCTGCAAACTGCGTTTCCATGCTTTCCGTGGTACGTAAATTAAACCACATCACCACTGGATTTTCTCCGTTAGCCTTGTAGTGGTTGGGTAAGTTTGTTGAAAAATGTCCGTTGGCAAAATCTTCAAAGGTGCTTAATTCACTTTGAATGTGTTTTTTGTATTCAGAAAAATAAATAAAGTCAGGCACAATTCCACTGGCAGGGTTGTCTAAATTACATCCTCGCATCAGTTCATACCAACCAGTTTTACAAAAAGATTTAATGGCAACAGCCGCAAAACTGAATACACAATTGCCCCATAAAAAATTTCCACTCTTACCATCAAAACCAACTTGTTCGTTAATGGCGTAAGGAAAACCGTTTAATTTTGTGTCTTGTCTGTAAGGAAGTCGCATTAAATGATTTGGCAACAAAATACCTAAAAAACGAGTATCGGGTTCT
>JAZKEW010000069.1:0-2541 GCA_040386785.1 Bdellovibrionota bacterium | reverse complement strand
GTTTTAACTTGACTCTTAGATTTTTCTATGTTTCTCTAGCGACTCGATCTATGTGTTCACTCCGTGCTTGTACGGATCCTCACTTGTCAGTAATCTTGAGGAACCACGCGATTCACATCAATTTTATTAAGGAATAAAGCTATGGCTTCACAGCAACAATCTGCAGCAGCATCACCCGTCAAGAAAAAACGTCGTTTTTCTCGTCCTAAAAGAACTCTAGACCCTCAAATTACTTTCGACTATAAAGACGTTCAGTTGTTGCGCCGTTTCGTCACAGAACATGGTAAAATTGTGCCTCGTCGTATTAGTGGTGCAAGCGCTCAACAACAACGTGCATTGACTCTTGCTGTGAAAAGAGCGCGCGTTATGGCTCTTTTAAGCTATGGTCAGGCTGAAATTCGTTAAGAAGTTTTAACCTGGTGAAACAAATTCTTGTTCATTACTATCAAAAGATAAAAACGGTACTGCTTATCGTTTTTATCTTTTTTTTGTACGACCTCCTCTTCATAAAATCACCAAGAGCATTTTTCACGGATATTCTGGGGCTAAGGTACTTTGTTAACTACGCCGTTAGTGTACTAGCTCTTATCCTTTTTGTGCTTATTATTGATAATTTGTTTAAAAGAAGTTTAATTTTTAAAATTATATCTGCAATATTGCTCATTGTTCCCTTGGGGATTCAAACAGCACACTATGCATTTTACAGTATGCCGCTCAATGCCTACGGCATTCATTTTTTTATTCATGATCCAATATTAACAACAAAACTAGGTTTTGAAAATATAAACATATTAAAAATTATTCTCTTTATTTTATTTTCTGTTTTTATTTTATATTTATTTTTAAAAAATACTGCACCAATTATGTATAAAAATAGTAAATTATTTATATATTTTTCTTTATACCTACCAATTGTTACCTTATGCGGAATAAATTGGTACCTCATTCTTGACTATCAAAATCCTGTTGTTTCTGTTTATGCGGCTGTTCCAGAAGTTGGGCGCTCTTTTTATTTTAAAAAATTGAAAGTCAATAAACCCCAAATGGTCTTGCCACCAACCAAAGAAAAAATCCCAAATATAGTTTGGATTATTGGTGAGTCTGTCACCAAAACTCATATGAGTTTGTATGGATACAAGCGTAAAACAACTCCAAATTTAGATAATTTAAGGGACAAGGGAGAATTAATTCCATTTCAAAACGTTGTGAGCACTGGCCCTCATACCATTGTTTCAGTTCCGTATATGATGGTTGGATTACAAAATATAGACCCTCAGGGCATGATATATTCCACGCCAAATATATTTGAGTATGCAAAAGCGCGAGGGTATGAAACTGCTTTTTTAAGCTCGCAAGACCTGCGTTGGCGTAATTTCGATCAACTTGTTGGCGGGAACGGTGTGGTCGATTTTTTCAGGTCAGGGCCCGATTTTAGTTCCAATGTCAGCGTAGCTAAAGGTGCTGATGATATGAAAGTACTTGACCAAGCTATTTTGCCTCATCTTAAGCAAATGCGATCTCCTTTTTTGCTTGTGGCCCATATGGATGGCAGCCATTATCCTTATAGTTTGCACTCGGAGCCACAATATAAAAAGTTTTTACCTGAAGATGATCCTAATAGTGTCAATGCTTATGACAACACCCTTATTTATTCCGATATTTATCTTGAAAAATTAATTGCAGCAGCTAGAAAAAAAGATCCCAATGTGTGGATTTTTTATTCAACGGATCACGGACAGCCTGTACAAGTTCCAGAGTCATTTGCTGTTAACAATACTCCTGGTGTTGAAATACCTTCTCCACCTCCACCACCTTCAGGTTCGGTTAGTATTGTGCACGTTGAAGAAAAGAAAGATGCAGCTCTTATTGAGAGCAGTCTTTTTAGCGAATGGCGAAAAAAAATAAATGAAATGTTTGCACAAAGTAACAAGAAAAATGTTGAAAATAAAATAACTTTTAATCAAGGTTATGAGACAGACATTATTCACAATGCTTTTTTTGTTGTTCCCCCAGAAAATTATAAAAAAATTATTGCAGATCAACAAAATTCTCCTGTCGCACAGTCCGACATTTTTGCCACCATTTTAGCACTAATGGATGTGCAAAAACCTCTTAGTCCAATTGATGGTTTGTCCTTACTCGGAGATATTCCAACGCACAGGCTTCGTGTTTCGACAGGCTTTGTTGTCACCAATGACAATGTGCCAGAAGCAGAGGTAGTATATCCCGATTATTCTTCTGTGTTTGTTGATTTTTCTAGAAGCAGCGTGAGCCTTAAAGATGGGAAAACCGTGGTGCCATTTGAAAAAGCGCCAAAGGAAATTCAAGAAATATTTCCAAAGTATTAAGGGCTACTTGTTAATTAATCTCCATCAAAAAATCTGCAATATCAATAATTCTGTAAAAATACCCTCCTGTTTCTACAGAAGGTGCAACTCCGCTTAGGTGAAATAAAACGGGCACAGCGGCAAATCCTTTTGGGACTTTCACTCGACTCCCCAGAAATAAAGACTTGCAAATTGAAATTTAAAAACGAAGATT
>JAZKEW010000068.1:10178-15609 GCA_040386785.1 Bdellovibrionota bacterium | reverse complement strand
AATTGAGCAGCATTCTCTTAAAACGAAGGCTCTGGTAGAAAAAGTTTATGATTATGAAATTATTGTTACTGAGAGCGAATACGAATCTCTTTTATTGGAAAATAATTTAATTAAACACAATTTACCGCCATACAACATATTGTTGCGCGACGACAAAACATTCCCTTATATAAAAATTGATAAAAGTGAAAGTTGGCCTCGAATTACAATAACACGACGAAGAAAAAAAGATGGTTGTTTGTACTTTGGCCCTTATACCATTGCGGGTCAAATGCAACAAATTTTAAACGTCATTAACCGTTTTTTCCCTCTTATAAAATGCACCCCTACTGTATTTAAAACTGTAACAAGACCTTGCAATTATTATGACATCAAAAAATGTTTAGGCCCCTGTAAGCTGCCTGTGGATAAAAATGTTTATAATGCTCATCTAGAAAATGTGATTGGTATTTTAAATGGTGATACCGCAGCTATAGCTAAAAAAATAAAAGAAGAAATGCATCAAGCAGCCTTAGGTTTAGATTATGAAAAAGCAGCGCTTTTACGAGATCAATTTAAATCTCTTATTAACTTAAGTAAAAATCAATCGGTTACTCTTGATATACCATTATTTTTAGACACGATTAGTTTTTTTTGGAGCACAGACATGGTTGTGTTCTATATTAGTTTTATTCGAAATGGAATATTGGTAGGTGGGAATTCAATTATTGTAAAAGATATGATTCATGAACCAGAAGGAAATGCTCAAGAATCAATTTGTTCAAGCTTTATTTGTCAATATTACAGTAAAAAAGAAATTCCCGATTTTATTTTTTTAAGTCAGGCGCAGAATTTATTTTCAGAGCAAAATTTTACAAATATAAATCAATACCTTCGGACTCTAAATTCTAATGCGGTTCTTTATAAGAGCAATACAGAATTTTTAAAAAATTTAAAATCAGTCTATAAAATAAATAAGATTGGAGAGTATAATAAAGTATTA
This sequence comes from Bdellovibrionota bacterium, assembly GCA_040386785.1. Lineage (GTDB taxonomy): Bacteria > Bdellovibrionota_B > Oligoflexia > Silvanigrellales > Silvanigrellaceae > Silvanigrella. The sequence continues at coordinate 14,627 of JAZKEW010000068.1, read as the reverse complement.
AATGATATTATCAATCTTTCTGTTAAAAATGCGGAAAATAAGTTTCAAGAACAAATTAAAATAGACGAAAGTTCTCTTATTTTAATGGAGGATTTAAAAAATATTTTGCAGCTTGATTTTTTGCCAAGGTATATTGAATGTTTTGACATTTCTACTTTTCAAGGTGCTCAAACAGTTGCCTCACAAGTTGCATTTAAAGATGGTTTAACTTACAAGAGTGGATATAAAAAATATATTATAAAAGAAAATGTTGGTAAAACCGATGATTTTGCAAGCCTCCGCGAAGTCATGCGCAGACGCTTTAAACATCGAGATAAACTTCCCGATCTTGTTGTTATTGATGGCGGAACTCCACAAATTCGTGAAGTGGGTTGGACTTTAAAATCTTTAGGTTTAGAGCATTTACATTTTATTGGTCTTGCAAAATCACGGGTACAAAATACTTTTCATGATGTTGATGTCACAAGCAGTCAAGAACGAATTATTATTCCAAAACGTAGCGAAAATGGGGAATTGCTTCCTGCTGAGCCCTGCTTCACAGTTGTTTTAAAAGAAGGGTCGCCCGCATTCCGTTTGCTCACTCAATTACGGGATGAGGCGCACCGTTTTGCAATTCAATTTCACAGAAGTAAACGAGATAAGGCTTCACTCAAATCAGTTATTTTAGAATTAAAAGGCTTAGGGTCAAAGCGACGAAAACAATTGCTTGATGCTTGCCCGGATTTAAAAGAATTAGTCACAATGAATTTAAATGAATTGGCAAAGAAAACAAAAATTCCATTGAATATTTTGCTTGAATTGAGGGAGAGAATTCGTGAAATACATTCGCCCTAAGTGAGATTTTATTTTTTTGCCACAAAATAGAGAGGCATCACCATTTTTTCGACCTCTTCAGGTTGTGCTGTTCTATTCAGTGTAATATGGGCAAGAGGATGTTTTATTGCATAGTCAAGTCGCGCTAAAATTTTTAAGTCGTTCAGTTTTTGTTGACTTTGTCTATCTAGTAAATGGAGACTTTGTGATAAGTTTTCCAAGAGCGTTGCAAGAGGTGTTTTTTCATTTTTGGTATTTGCCTCACCTTGATTTGTGAGCAATTTTTGCGCTTCAATGATTCTTTCATCCGGTGTTTTTTTTGTAAATTCAAAAACAAGTGCAAAATCTAGTTGAAGGGCTTCTTTGTTTTCTAGCTCTCTAGACAGTGATTCTAGTATTTTCTGAATGTCTGCCTCAGTATGGCCGTGAATATTCACAACACCATCCAGCGGTCGTCTTCCTACTGCGTCTAACAGCATGTGTGATGGCTCTCTTAAATAATAATTTGCAGATGTCAATTCATACCAAGGAGAATTTTCCTGATAGAAAGGTCCATCATCACCGTAAGAGCTACTTAATGTATCTAAACTATTTGTATTGAGAAGTCGGCGATATCTCTCGTTGATTCTTGTCACCAGCGCATGCAAGTCCCATTTTTTAGTTGGATTGTTGAAATCTTGTATACTAATTTCAGCTAAATTGAGTAATAATTGGTTTGTACAAATTGCATGAGTGTGCACAGAAGCACCATCGCGAGACAATACGACAGCAACTTTTTTGTTCACATAGGTATTGATAAATTCTTGAAAAGAAAGAGGAGAAATTTTTTCGAGATCTTTCATTTTAGACATAAAATCTACATCATGGTTGGATTCTATAATACAATAATCGAGCCCTTTTTGATGCATAAATGAATACAGACAAAGTTGTAAGGCGTTGCATTTGTAAGCATCATCTAAGGTGTCTCCATCAAACACAACCTGGACAGAGGAATCAATAATTGCCACACAAGAATTCAGCATTTGTTGAAACAAGGGAACAAGGAATATCTTTACCAAGTTTTCTAATTCAGCAGAATACTTCGTTAAATTCTCTTTAAAACTTTGCACAACGTCGGTCATTTTTTCAGAATTGCTATTTTCAGTGCGGAGAAGATCTGTTTCCAATGTTTTCTTAAATTCCTCGAGAGACTTTATGGCAGTTGCAGCTAAAGAATTCTCTTTATATGGCTCTAATTTTTTGATAAATTGGTCGATTTTTGTATAGAATTTCTCCGTGCCATCAGGCTCTCTGATATTGAAATTTCTCGTATCTCCAAATTTATTGATTTGGTCAACGAGAAAAAAAACATCTTCTAGTTTTTGTAAATTTTCATTGTTGCAATGAACAATACCCCCCAGGGCCATCGCGCGAAGAGCGTGGATAGGATTGCAGCTGGTATCTCCTACAACTATTTGTTGCGCATAAGCAATTGGTTGAGCACCCCCACTATGAGCACCAGAAAGCAAGGCAACACAGCCGTTCTGGCCAATAGGAACGAGTTGCTCAACAGTAGCAATGGAAGTTTTATCTGTTCCAGTCACTTGTGATGGCATAGCGCTTATAAGTATGCCCTGAGCTGTATAATAAGCATATGGTGTAGAATCAATCTTCGAATATTGAATACCACTAGGCCCCCCTGAATTCTGCAGTGGTGTTCCAAAAACGACAAAATCACAGACCTGCTTGTAGTAGGTTGAAAAAGATTCTGACTGTAGGTGAATATCTGCTTTGTCCACGCCAAGGGTTGTTAAATAGTCTTTAAAATCAGCTTTAGATGGCAGTATTTTGCTCTCTTTGACAAAAGCTAATACTGTCCCATAAACAGCTCCTCGAGCTATCTCACCTTTTTTATGATTTTCATTTAATTGATTGAAAGTTTCACTTGAGAAGGGTTCCGTGTTGTCAGCAAGATTTTTGAGAATTTCTTTTTTGTTTGTGTGAGAACGAAATGGACTTGCTAATTTGGCAACTTGTTGTCCTATACCTTGCATGCGCTTCACCCCAATATTAGTTGTAAAAAATATTCTCCTAAGCTTCTTTTAACATAGATAGAAACCCATTTAAATAAAAATATTCTTTTTTTTGATAACCTTAACTTTAAAATTGATTTTATTACATTTTCCCAGAGTGAGTGAGGTGATTTTTTATATGAGGTTATACCTTTTTTCAATAGCTTTCAGCCACAGTTCAGACTCATCTACAAGTCCCTTGCTTGAAAAGCGGTTCTAACAGTTTGTTTAGGCGATTTAACATCTTGAAAACCTTCATTTTCAAGATAGTCTTTCATGCTATGCCACGATAACTCATAAGTAAATTCAAAAGCCTGTACTAATGCCATTTGTATCGCTTCGTCTTGTTTATTTTTTTGGTACTGATTAAAAAGACGACAAAGGACGTTGTAAGCTCTTTCAAAGTTTTCGAAGCGTTGCTTCCACCTTAAGCTATTGCTCACCTCTAGAATTCCTAGTACAGATTTTTTTTTACAACTTACTTCCCAGCAGGATCTTTCAAAATTTCATTTACTTTAAGCCCTGTAAATTTCTTGAGCTTAAAAATAAACCACCAAATTCCGAACAGGCTAATCACCATTTTTGGCAAAACCACAACAAGATATGCAAGAAAAGTCATTTGCGCCAATTGGCTATTAAATTCTGCAGTACCGGCAGGGCTAACAATAATATTAATGGCAAGAAAATAATTTAAAATTCCACCTAAAAAAAATGCAAAACCAAAAATCATGGTAATTTGCCATATAAGTACTTTGAATTTATCTAGGGAATTATTGAGACCCAATTTTTCTTCAAGTAAAGCAAGATTAAAAACGTTCTCATTGTAAAGAAAGTAATTTACTAAAGGTTTATTAAACCAAGCAGAGAGTATGGTAAACGTGCCTAAAAAACATGGAATAGCAGCCTCTTGTAAGGCAAACCAGAAACCATCTAATTTGTAAAAGGCAAACAGCCCCTTTAGAAGGGTGCTGGCAAACCCTAAAATGGAAATAGGATTTGCCTGTCTACGCTTGTAAAAATCATAAATGGCATAAAAAAACGGGAAAGCTAGAGCAAGCAAAAGAGCCTTCATGGGGCCCACATAGATGCTTAGCTTGGAAAGAATAAGAATAGGAACTGCTACGTTGAATATAAGAGAGACAAAGAGATTCTCTTTAGGCTCTTTCTTGGAGAGGGGGGAGTTGTTGTTGATATCGTTCACGCCCCACACCTTAAACCGACGCGCGAGCCTTGTTCACGAACATAGTCAAACGACCAATGCGGCGAGCCATGTTGTTTTTGTGAATACAGCCTTTACGCTTTGTTTTGGCAATAACCGATTGAGCGTCGCGAAGTAAAGTATCAATAGCTGAAAAGTCTTTCTTTTCAACAGCTTCACGAACTTTTTTAATAGCAGTTTTCATAGTGCTCATATTGGCACGATTGCGAAGGCGTAGCTTTTCAGCTTGGCGAGCGCGTTTTTTTGCAGAAGCATGGTCAGCCATGGTGTAAATTCTCCATAAAAAATAAGTCTAAACACGGAAACAACTAAATTGGGGTTTAGACTTTTGTGAACCGATTCCCAATTTAAAAAACACTCATTAAG
>JAZKEW010000068.1:3745-10168 GCA_040386785.1 Bdellovibrionota bacterium | reverse complement strand
TGATTTCCTCAACGATCAGTTTTGTTGCATAAGGCTTTGCAAGTGCAGCAATATCAACTTTTTTAGCCTTTAACATAGCTGCAAAGGAGTCCGATGGGCGTGCGCCCAACTTGTACCAGTGCAAAACTCTGTCAAGGGCGAATTCGATGGTAGAAAGCGCTGGAGCGGGGTCATAATAGCCAAGGCGCTCAATAAAACGACCATCACGCGCATTGCGGGAATCAGTCACAACGATGTGATAAAAAGGAGCACCTTTTCTACCAAGGCGCTTAAGTCTCATTTTTAAAGCCATAAAAAACTCCTGAAATGGGCGAAGCCATTCATTGAGGCACTTGCTGTAAACTTAAAAGTTTACACAGGGTGCGGTTTTTAGCGAAAAAGCCCTACCAAACACAAAATAAAGTAATAGGGTCACTTTTTGTAAAGTTTTACGGGGTTTGTGTCAAGTGGTTTTCGGTGGTTTCTTTTTTTAATATTCTTGCAAGATAGGCTAATATTGATTAAAATTGATCATGGTCAAGGATGTTTCAAATTAGGGGTGCTCAATGATGTTCAAACATATGCTTTGCGTGAGTGATCTTTCTTCCACATCCAGAAATGCCGAATATGCTGCGGTAAAATTTGCCTCTCTTTTTGGTGCGAAATTGACTGTCCTAAGTTGTGGCAAATACTACTTCCATGTTCCCAATAACTACTTTGACGAGAATGTCATTCAGCCGATTGATGATGCTTTGCACAATGACAGTTATGCGAAGCATTTAGATCAAAAAAGAAAAGAAACTGAAGATCATTTTTCTGCACTTCAAAAAGAACTCAATCTTAATTTAGGAGAAAATATTTGTTATGAAATTAAGCTTGAAAATGAAGTTACGGCCACTCTAGACTTTCTTGATGAAAAAGGTAGTGACTTTGATTTAATTGTTGTCGGAAAGCAAAATAATTCACATTGGGAAAGACTTTTATTTGGTTCTCCAGGAAAAGAAATTTGCGATGAAACCAAAATACCGACGTTATTAATGCCCTGCGGAGACGAATGGAAAAATTGGACTCCAACAGGAGTGCTTGTTTGCTCAGCCTTGAGCGGTGAAAAAGAAAATGCTGAGTTACTGGGTGCACATATTGCAAACACATTTGCTGCAGAATTAACGCTCATGCACGTTATTGATGAAAATTTAATTCAATTTGCAAATAATTTTACTCACATTATTCCTATCGACTTCGTGCCAAGGCAAGGCTCTGAAAAAGAAGTAGAGGAAACTAAAAAGGAGGCAAAGAGCAAAATTGATTCAATAATTAAAGATTTAAAACAAACTACTCCACTGCAAGAAATCAAGACACATATTGAAATTGGTCTGGTTTCGGAGAGCGTTATGAATTACCTCCAGTCAATGCCAAAAAATAATTTGCTGATTATTGGCTCAAGGGGTGAAAATGCGTTAAAAAGGTTTTTTTTAGGAAGCAATACGGACGCCATTGAAGAAGCTTGTCGTATTCCAATTTGTATTGTGTTTTATCAGGATTTATAAACTAAGGAGATGTGTTATGCCTATTCAAGTATCAGCGGACGGATTTGAACTTACCAGCGCACTTAAAGAGTCCTGTGAAGCAGAAACAAAGGAGCGGCTTCTCCCTATTTCGCTCAGCACAGTAAAAGCAAAATGGGTTTTGTCCGTTCAAAGAGAAGAGCAAGTGGCCCATCTTATCTGGAACGACGGAATTTTTCATGGAGATGTTACTGTAAAAACAACAGATATGTATAGTAGTATTCATCAATGTGCTAAAAAAGCATCTGAACAAATGAAAAAAAGCCATGAAAAGAAACAAAATCACCATAAAACATCAAAAGATGATTTTCATGATGAGTGATAAAAGAGGCGATAATTACAAACATGAAGAATAAAAAAGTTGCTCTCATTCTTGCTGGTTGTGGCGCTAAAGATGGCGCTGAAATAACGGAGGCCGTTTCTCTTCTTGTTGCTTTTAGTCAAGAAAATTATGAAGTCAATATGTTTGCTCCAAACAGGCCTGTTCACCACGTTATAAACCACTTGAACAATGAAATTTGTGCAAACGAAACAAGAAATATATTGGTGGAATCGGCGCGTATTGCTCGTGGTAAAATACAACCTTTAGAAGAGTTAGATGAAAAAAAATTTGACATTCTTGCGTTTTCAGGTGGATTTGGCGTAGCAAAAAATAATTGTGACTTCGCCTTTAAAGGCGAGCAAGCAAAGCTCCATAATGATATTAAAAACGTGCTTGTTCAATTTGTACAAAGTAAAAAAGTGGTCGCTGCATTGTGTATTGCCCCTGTTCTACTTGCTCTGGTAGCAAAAGAATTAAAGCTAAAACAGGTGCTAATAACTCTTGGTAGCAATGAAAATGACGCTTCTAAAATTGTACGCAGTTGGGGAATTGAAACAAAAGACAAAAAAGTTAGAGAAGCGTGCGTTGACATTGATAATAAATTTGTGACCGCTCCAGCCTATATGGATGATAGCGCAACGCCTGCCGATATATTTGCATCTGCTACCGCCTTAGTGCGTGGTATAAACGAGTTACTCACGTGAAATGAATGCAACATTTTTTATCCTCTACAGATATCTTATTTTGTCGTGGTTGAGCAAAAAAAAATATAGGCACGGTTCTGCAGTTTCTATTTTAATTCCAGTTTTAGGAGTGGCTGTTGGTGTCTTTGCTTTTGTTGTCGTTATTAGCGTTATGTCTGGTTTTGTGCAAAACATTAAATTAAGCATGCTGCGCTTTGAACCGCATATTGTTGTGAGTTCAAAAATTCACGGAGAACAAATTCCTCATAATCCGACAATTGAGTCACAATTAAAACAAATTAATTCTAACATTATAAGTGTATCTCCTTTCCAAAAGACTGATGTTATTTTACAAGCAGGAAATAAGGTTGTTATTGCAAATTTGCAAGGGGTTGATTTAAATCAAAATCAGCAAAACGCTAAAATAGAAAAGTATTTAAATTCTGGCACGAATTTAACAATTCTAAACCAAGAAATGCCTTCACAAAATATAGAAAACTCTAGTTTATTTCCCTCTGTCATACTAGGAATTGATTTAATGGATCAGCTTGACTTACGGGTTGGTGACACTGTTACTTTAGTTTCTCCTCTTTTTGATGCAGACCCCAGTGGATTGTCCCCCACTCAACTTCCTGTTGTTGTGGCAGCTTCTTTAAGTTCAGGGCAAATTTCATTTGATAAAAAAATTGTGCTTTCTTCAATAAAAACGGCAAATTTGTTTTTACAAAATTCAAATACAATTCTTGGGTATAATTTAACCATGAAAGACCCAATGCAGGCAGAGAAAATTGCTAAAATAATCCACTTGGAAAACTTGAAGGCTACACCATGGACTGAAAATAATAGATCACTTTTAAAGGCTTTAGAACTAGAACATTACGGCATGATATTTGTTTTAACCATGATTATTCTTGTTGGTTGCTTTAGTATTACTATTTCTCTTTTGCTGTCTATTCGAAGAAAATCAAAGGAAATGGCGATCTTAAGAAGCCTGGGTTTTAAGCAGTTTGATCTTGCAAAACTATATTTATGGCAAGGATTTATAATTGGATTTATTGGCGTTATAATTGGCTTAGTTGTCGGATTTATAACGCTGTATTTTATTCATCACTATAGAATTCCGTTTATTACAAGTTCTTACTCATCGGAGCCTCTACCAATTCTTGTGAGTTTTCAAGATATTTCAATTGTGATTTTTGGAAGCTTAATATTATCTATGATAGCTGCAGTATGGCCGGCGTATGAAGTCAAGAATTTAGATGTGGTTGAAATTTTATCCATTAGAAATTAGGGGTGTTTGTTGATAGCTGTTAATATCGTGGACTTAAAAAAAACGTACTTAGTGGGTGAAGTTCCTATAATGGCTTTGAATGGAATTTCCTTTCAAATAAAAAAAGGGGAATGTGTTGCTATTGTGGGTGAAAGCGGTTCAGGAAAAAGCACTTTGCTTCACATATTGGGAACTCTTGATTCTCCGACCTCTGGAAGTGTGATAATTGATGATAAAAATCCATTTAGTGGCGACGACAAAAAAATGAGCCAATTTAGAAGTCAGCATGTTGGCTTTGTTTTTCAGCACAATAATTTATTGCCTGAATTTAGTGCAATTGAAAATATTATGATGCCTGCTCTTATTGCAGGTACTTCTGCTAAAGAAGCGAAACAAAGAGCAATAGAGTTGCTTGAACGTGTTCGGTTAACAAAGCGTGGAGCACATTTTCCAAGCCAGCTCTCTGGCGGTGAGCAGCAGCGGGTTGCCATTGCGAGGGCTCTTATCAATAACCCAGTCCTGATATTGGCGGATGAACCATCAGGAAATCTTGATTCAAAAAATGCTGCAATTATTCATGAGCTCTTTCAGGAAATAAATGCTAATTTGAAATCAACAATTCTTATTGTGACTCATAATAAAGGATTTGCAGCAACTTTACCGAGGCAGATCTCTTTGCGTGATGGCCAAATTTATTCTGACGAGTCTTGCACATAATTCTTAGATGGTGAATAGTTCTCATTTGGTTTACGCCGTGTTCAATTTTCAACTTGCGTGCGGTGTTTGAAATTTAATTCAGTGAGTGATTACCATCAATGTTTAGACTTTGTAATTTATATTTTCGTTTTTTTTGTATTAGTTTATTTATCCTCTATTCAATAAAAACAAATCAAGTTTTTGCTCAATTTATTCCACAATCAACACAATCAATCAGTGAAAAAATAAATAAAATCTTGATTAAGGGAAACCAAACAGTCTCCACGGAAGCCATTGTAAACTGCATGTCCATAAAGCCTGAATTCATTTTAACAAGTCAAGCTGTTTCTAACGATATTAAAGCTATTTTTGCAACGGGTTATTTTCAGGATGTCACAATTAATAGAACAAGTGAAGGTGAAATAACTGTTGAGGTAAAAGAAAAACCAATTATTAATGATATTTCTTATATAGGTTTTACGACAGTTTCATCGACATCTTTAAAAGATAAAATAGTGACAAAAAAATACTCCATTGTCGATGAGAAAAAAATATCTCAAGATTTAAGAACCATTGAACAAGCTTATGTGGAAAAGGGCTATTATCTTGCTAAGGCAACTTATACTTTGCAAGAAGTTCATGTGGGAATTGTGAATATTATATTTAAAATAACAGAAAATTCTCCTATTTCTATTCGCAACGTCAACGTTCTCGGGAATGAATATTTTAGTGACAGTGAGTTGTTGAATTTCATGGGAACAAAAGCCTTTTCATGGTTATCATTTTTTAATTCATCTGGTTTATTTAAAGATGAATATACTACTATTGATCAACAGAATTTAACTTATTTTTATAGGGATAACGGCTTTGCAGAAGCCACTGTTGCTGCGCCTACGGCAATCTTGAGCAAAAGTAAAACAGATATAGATGTCTCTTTTTATATTGAGCAAGGTGAAAGATACAATGTGAATAAAATTACATTGGCTGGAGATATTATTACAACAGAGGAAGAAATAAGAGAAAAATTAATTTTGAAAGAAGGTGATTTATATAAAATATCCAAATTTAATACTGACTTCAAGGCATTGCAAATTTATTATGGTGATTATGGTTATGCATTTGCTTATGTCACGCCTAAATTTAGTTTTGATAGAAAAAATAAAACATGTGACATTACATACACAATTACGAAGGGTGAAAAGGCTTACTTTAGGCAAATTATTATTGAGGGCAACCTTAAAACACGTGACAATGTTATTCGTCGTGCTGTAAAAGTTTCCGAAGGTGAACTTTTTAATGCTACTCGTATTGACAAAAGTAAAACAAACATTAATAAGCTTGGGTATTTTGAAAATGATGTTGTTCTTGTACAAGAAAAAGATCAACAAAATAATGCTGTTGATATTCGTATTACGACCAAAGAAAAATCAACAGGCAGCTTGCAAGCCTCTATCGGCGCTTCTCCAAATACCGCAGGTAGCGGAGGAGTTACCTTCTTTGGCAGTGTTCAATACCAAGAAAAAAACTTATTAGGGCGTGCTTATGGTCTTGGCGCAAGCTTGCAATTGAGTCCGAGTCCACAAAATACCTCTAATTTTAACTACAACATTGGTCTAAATTTCACCAACCCGAGCATATATGATGGCCCTTGGAGTTTCTCTATCAATGGAAATTATTCAAAGCAGGTGCAGGCAATTACAACAAGTGTTGCTATCTCTGATGCTTACCAAACAACAAAAACAACCTCAGGTGGTTTTGTTGTTGGACGAGAAATTTTAGATAACTTACGCTTGCTGGCTGGTTATAACGCATCTCAATACGACGTTGATCCTTCTGTTCCTTTAACGGCTAAATTTTATCCATCAGGAAGAACAGACCATTTGGTTGAGTGCCGACGAGAAATGCATA
>JAZKEW010000068.1:1319-3735 GCA_040386785.1 Bdellovibrionota bacterium | reverse complement strand
CAACTATTTGAATCCAACTTCCGGGCTTTATTTCAGCGCATCCAATGCATTGGGCCTGAAAATTTTTATGGGCGATTTTAATTATGGATCCTTATCTGGCAATGCAACATATTATTTGCCAGTTCCTTTTAGTGACTCTTATAAAACGAATTTCCGCTTTGCTTTTATTCCAAAGTATGTCTACCAAACTCGAACTGATCAAGCGGTTCCTTTTTGGAAAAGGCTTTCTTTAGGTAATTCGTATCAAATGAAGGGATATTCAAACCCAAACGAAGCTATTTCACCCAAAATGCAGGTCACTATCTCACCTGTTTCTGGTCAAACCGCTCCAATTATTTACGGCGGGAATAAGAGCTATTATGGGGTCATGGAGTACTTTGTTCCTGTTGTTCCTGAGGCTGGTTTGCGTTTTGTTGTTTTTGGAGAAGCGGGGACTGTTCTGTCTGAAGATCAAAATTTTGCTTTCAACGATTTATATTACGATGTAGGATTTGGCTTTCGTTGGATCACACCTATTGCGCCTTTTCGTTTTGAGTGGGCGTTTCCCGTTCAAAACGGTCAGTTAGGTCAATCCCATTTTGTATTTACAATTGGATATGATAGCTTTGGAAACTGAATGTAATTTTTTTTATTTGTTTAAAGGAGTTCACCATATGTTGAAGTCAAAAATTTCATCTTTCGCTTTACTTGTTTCCCTTTCTCTTTCTCTAGTTTCCACTAAGTCTTTATTTGCTTCAGAAAAATCTATGGAGAGTTTAAAAGTTGCTATTGTCGATGTACAAGCAGCTATTTTGCAAACAAATGAAGGCAAAGCTGCCCGTGAAAAAATTGAAAAAGAAGTTTCTCAAAAAAGACAAGATCTTCTAAATCAACAAAATAGTCTCAAAAAATTGCAAGAAGAATTTCAAGCGCAACAATCTGTTCTTTCCGATGCGGACAAGCAAACAAAGCAAAAAGAGTTTCAAACTAAATTGCAAGCTTTTCAACAATCACAAATGAACTTTGAGCAAGAATCTAGGCAAAAAGAAGCTGCCGCTTTGCAAAAAATATTTCAAAACATTCAGACTGAAGTTCAAAAGATCGCAAAACAAAAAAGTTACGACATGGTGTTTGACAAAAGTGCAGCTGTACTACTTTTTGCAAATAACACAACAGACATAACTTCTGATGTGGTGGCATTGTATAATACTGACTATAAATCGAAAGAAAAAGGAATAAAATAATACATGGAGATTAGTTTAAAGAACATTGTTGAACAAACTGGGTGTGAAGTTCTCCCTGTTTATCGTGAGTTGTCTTTTTACGGTGTTGCTCCTTTAAATATGGCACAAACAAGTCATGTTTCTTTTTTAGTCAATGAAAAATATCTGGATGATGCTCTTGTTTCTAAAGCAGGAGCTATTCTTTGCTCAAAAAAAACAGCCGATTTACTCCTCCATAAAGTAACAGGCCTTGTGCTAGTCTGCGATGACCCCTATGCAGCATTTGCAAAAATTTCACAAACTTTTTTCAAACCCACTCATCCGTTTTCCGGTATTTCTACACAAGCAGTGATCGACCAAACAGCTGAAATTCATCCAACGGCAACCATATTCCCCTTTGTTTTTGTAGGGCCTGGAGCTCATATTGGGGCAAATACAGTTATTTACTCTGGTTGTTTTATTGGTGCAGCAAGTTCTATTGGTGCAGATTGCATTTTGTATCCAAATGTTGTTGTGAGAGAAGGCTGTAAAATAGCAGATAGATGTTTATTAAACCCTGGAGTTGTTATTGGTGGAGAAGGGTTTGGTTTTGCTCCAACGGAAAAAGAAAACGTTAAAATTCCTCAAATTGGTGGCGTTATTATTGCCGAAGATGTTGAAATTGGCTCTAATACAACAATTGACAGAGGCGCTATGGCAGATACGAAAATTGGAAGACAGACTAAAATTGACAATTTAGTTATACTTGCCCACGGCGTTGAGATTGGAGAGTTTTGTTTTGTTGCTGCGCAAACAGGAATTGCTGGTTCTGTGGTTATTGGAAACAGGTGTGTTTTTGCTGGCCAAGCTGGAGTCACTGGACACATTAAAATTGGGGATAACGTCACAGTCACAGCGCAGTCTGGTATTTCAAAAAATATTCCTGCCCCGGGAGTTTGGCAGGGTTCTCCGGCAAGACCACAAAAAGAATTTATGCAGCAAACCGCTGCACTCAGTAGAATCGCTAAAAAACAGTTGAAAGGGAGCACATAATGCAGCAAACAGATACCATCATCATGGATATTGAAAAAATAAAAACATTAATTCCACAACGTCATCCTTTGTTACTCATTGAAGCTGTGCACGAGCTTATTCCCCATAAAAAAATTATTACAAGTAAATTGCTAACTCCAGATGAACCTGTTTTTGCTGGGCACTTTCCTGGCAACCCAATT
>JAZKEW010000068.1:0-1309 GCA_040386785.1 Bdellovibrionota bacterium | reverse complement strand
AACTTTTCTCCTACACTTTTTTGTTCACTCATGGTATATTATTTAGAAAGTATTGCTCAAACAGCAGCTGTTTTACTCTTTACGAGCAATCCAAGCACTATTGGAAGATTAGGTTTGTTCACTGGAATTGACGAAGCTCGCTTTCGTAGGCCGTGCGTTCCTGGTGACAGAGTTATATTTGAAGTGGAACTTGAAAAATCCCGTGGTATGTTTTTTTGGCTAAAAGGCAAGGCTTACGTTGGCAATGAAATTGCGGCAGAAACAAAGCTTTCCGTGGCACTAACACAGAACAATTTATAAAGGGATTTTGTATATGGCTTCAGTAAATATTCACCCAACTGCACTGGTTGCTGAAGGCGCAGAACTTGATGAAGGTGTTGTTGTTGGTCCTTATTCAGTTATCGGCAAGCATGTTAAAGTCGGAAAAAATACAATAATTCATTCTCATGCTCTTCTTCAAGGGCATACTATTTTAGGTGAAGAAAACCAAATTTTTAGCTTTTCTTCTGTTGGAAATCCTCCTCAAGATTTAAAATATAAAGGTGAAAAAACACTCCTCGAAATTGGAAACAAAAATACAATTCGCGAGTACGTCACCATGCAACCAGGAACTATTCAGGGCGGTGGCAAAACAGTTATTGGAAATGAAAATTTGTTTATGGCTTATGTGCACGTAGCGCATGATTGTATTATTGGGAGCCAGAATGTGCTTGCAAACGGTGTTCAGCTTGCAGGGCACGTTACCATTCAAAATATGGCTATTTTAGGTGGACTTGCTGCGGTGCACCAATTTGTTGTGGTTGGAAACATGAGCATGCTCTCAGGGGGAACAATGTTAAAACAAGACTTGCCTCCTTATTGTATTGCCGATGGTTTCCGTTCTTCCTTACGAGGTTTAAATATTGTTGCCTTGCAAAGAAGAAATGTTTCTCCTGAAGCGAGAACTGCCATTAAAAACATGTACAAAATTATTTTTTTAGACAACCACCCAACTGTTGAAACTGCAATTTCTCAAATTCCTCAAGAAGACTTGAATCACTCTGAAATTCAGAACTTTATTTCTTTCATTAGAAATTCCAAAAGAGGTGTGACAAGACCACAATCTTCTTTAAAAAATGGAGAATTGAGTGACGAATAATGTTTGTGTCATCGCTGGAGAAGCTAGCGGCGACGCTCAAGGAGCCCTCCTTGTTCAAGCGTTAAAACAAGAATTTGCCAGCCTTACGAATTTACAAAATATTTGTTTCTGGGGCGCTCCGGGCACCCATTTGATGCAAGAAGGTGTTGAGCCTATTGTTAAAATTGAAGA
>JAZKEW010000067.1:0-1561 GCA_040386785.1 Bdellovibrionota bacterium | reverse complement strand
TCCCTAAATCTTCTGTAAATGGCTTATCTCCAAATGGAAACTCATGCGAAACAACCCGTCTGCCAAGGTTCACTGAGTGGGATTTCACAAGGAATTTAACCTCACGAAAGGAAGCCTGTTGTAAATTGTCTTTCCAGCTCATTGTAAACTCCCTCCAATCAAACCGAGTTTCACATTTGGAGTTTGCGTATTTTTGGTTTTTTGAATGACGTTGCTTCCTGCGGGCAGACCGTTCACATTGATGTCAATTTTAGCTGAAGATTCGAGCCTATTTTGATTGTATTTTTCAAGAATTTGAGAGAGTTCTTGTTCTTTGTTTTTTCTTTGTGAATTTTTGAGAATGTCTGCCAAATTATCTTTGTTTGGGGCAACGGAACCATTTAAAAAGTATTGACGACTGAAATCCTCTTTTAATTTATTTTTTTGTTCTGGTGTATAAAATGCATCTAATTGTTTTTCATCAATTTCGTCTTGTTTATTTTTATTGCCGAAAATTTTATCCGACATAAATGGTGGTAAAATTCTTCTATTGGTTTCTTCAATATTTTTTCCAAACTCTTTATAATTGTGTGAAATATCATAAATGGCATATCCGAGTGCACCCAGAGCAAGGATAGCGGCACCAATAATCCACACCAATGGATTTAACGCCGTGACAAAATTCCACACAGCCGTCAGTGTTATAATGCTTGATATGCCGTCTTTTAAAAGTTTTAAGGTAACAAGCACAGGCATTAATTTTGCACACATTTCGACAAAGCCGTAAGTTCCAACGCCTAAAATTCCAATCATGGATTTCGATGTGTCACTTAAACCCTGCACAGAACCAGCCAGCCCTTTGAATTTGTCCGTTAAATTTGAAAGAGTTTCTCCGGTGCCGGAATCAAGAATACTGATTTTAAAATTTTCCCATGCGTGTTGGGATTCTTTTATTTTTGAGGACAGTGTATTTCTAGTGGAGTTTGCAAATTCCTGCGCTTTACCCTCCGAGTGGTTTTTCACAAGGTCTACTGTTTTTACAATTTCATCCATAAATCGAATAGCGGTTAAACCTGTGGACAACGCTTCTTTGCCAAACAATTGACTTAAAACAGAGGTCTGGTCTTTTTGAGAGAGTTTTGGAAGAGCTGTATTGATTTGTTTTAGTGCTTTAAAGAGATCAATTTTATGTGTTTTTTTGTCTGAAATGTCCTCATAATTTAGGCCGAGTATTTTTAAGATTGCATTTTGTTTATTTGATTTAAAATCTTGAAGCGTATTTTTTAAATCGTCATCAGCCCCATTTTCAAGCCGCATTAAGGTTGATTTATCAAGGCTTTCGACAAACTGTAAAGGCAGACGTCTTAACGCGGTGCCTGCTGTAGAACCTGTAATGCCATGGTTAGAGAGTTGTGCAATAAAGGCCAAATAATCCGCAGGTGTGGCGTTGGTCAATGCTCCCCATGTTGGAGCAGCATATTTAAACCCTTCTTTTATGTCTTGATATTGTGCCGTACCGTTGTCTCGTGCGAGCACAATTTGATCAGTTAATTTTGCTAAATCAGCATTTTTTAAATCAAAA
>JAZKEW010000066.1:20584-21755 GCA_040386785.1 Bdellovibrionota bacterium | reverse complement strand
GCAATAATTTTAGGCTAGGCTGCAACTACACCCACAGTAAACCCGGAAGAACCAATTTTGTTATTACAAGGCAGTTCCACCCCTTATAACGCTCTTAGCAACAACAGTATCCACATTTAACGTTCCAGAAATGCTTGTAGCTGATGCACCACTAATAGCAATAATTCCAGCCATACCATCAATTTTCATTTTAAATGAACCAACTGATAACTCTATGGAACCCTGTTTATCAATTTTCACATCAGTAATACCAACTTTTATAGCGAGAGAATCTGTTGTATTTACTTCCAATTGTTTCTGTTCAATTTTCACTAATTCCGTCGTTTTTATATCTAGATTTTTTTGCGTGATTTCGCAATTTTCGACAGACTTTAAAGACATTTTTTTTGCTGAACTAATGGAGATTTCTTCACTGCCTTTTTTGTCAATATAAGCAACATGGTGGCCACCAAGGGTTTTAAAACCATGAGAATCACCAGCACCTTCTTCTGGAATACTTTGTTCATGTTTGCCATTGTAAAGTGCGCCAATAATGACAGGTTCTTCAACTCCCCCTTCAAGAAAAGAGACAAGAACTTCATCGCCAGGATAAACTTTATAGTGGGTTCCTGCTTCTTTACTTGCAGAAGGTTGCATCATGCGAATATAAAGCTGTTCTTGATTTTGACTAAAATGCCTATCCCACAAAAATTTCACCTGCACTCGACCTTGTTTATCCATATAGGTTTCTTTATCCCCAACAACGTAGGCAATTTGTATCCCTGGAATTTGGGGGTTGATATATGGGAATGAAGAACGATATTTAACGGTAACGGGAGACATGCATTTAAAGCTTGCGGTATAATTTTTTTGAGAGTCTAAAAAATTTTTATCTTTAAAATGTAAAACCGATGGTTCAATAACATCAAGCTCTGTTGATATAATTCCATAGTGAACATTTTTATTTGTGGTAATAGAATATCCTGGTGTAAAATCAATTCTCTTGACTGAACCTAATAATAAATTTTCTTCACTTGCTACTTGCTCAGAAAATAATTTTGTTGAATAAGTGGGGCCATCAATAGAAGATTGACCACCAAAATGCTTGAACACTGCACCAAATCCACTGGGTTTAACCACTTTCTCTTTTGTCATATTAAAATCAGGATTATCATAGTTGTATGCAGTGTGC
>JAZKEW010000066.1:20208-20540 GCA_040386785.1 Bdellovibrionota bacterium | reverse complement strand
TTCTCTATGAAATTGCAAATCATTTTCATTTACCGTATCAAGAGGAAGATAGTCGTCATATTTTTCATAAAATTTCATTGTGTGTTTTCCTTTTTCCATGGTAAAAAAATAGGAAATTCCAGCACTTTGTAAAAGTCTTGAAATAAAATAAGCATCGCTTTCACCGTACTGAACTGTATAAGGAATCTTTTTTTGATCGCTTTGTGCAGGGTAAACTGTGTTTCCTGGTTTTGTTTTCTTCAATATTTTTTCAACTATTTCATAGACTGTCATGTTTAAAAAAACTTGACAATCTTGATTCATATCCAGCAATGACATAAAAGATTCGACAA
>JAZKEW010000066.1:15618-20198 GCA_040386785.1 Bdellovibrionota bacterium | reverse complement strand
ATTTTGTATTCGTAGTAAGGAATTTGGCCGTTGTATAACATACCTAATGCTTTGCATTGAACGATATGCCCATTGATAATTTTATTTTTACCAGTTCCTGTAATTGCATTTGCAAAAAGAGTGATAGTCACAGTTTTTTTTGAAGAATCCATTATTTTTTGAGGATTCTGTTCTTTTGGCGTAAAGAAAAGGACTTCATAAGAAAATGATTGAGACATATGTTCAACACCATTGACTGAAATTGGAATGATAGTGCTTTTGTCAATCCCGTAGCTACTGGCATCAATTTCAATAGAAGGTGTTTTAATGAAATCAAACATAATACTTTCCTTTCAAATTATAAGCTTAATTTTCCTCTTACAAACCCAGAGCAGTAGGACGACTCTGTTTGTTTAGAATACTTCAAATGCAATCGAACAAAACTAATATCAGAATAATTATCAGCAAAAAGCTCGCTCAAAATATTTAAGAAAACTAAATTTCCATTTTTACGTGCGTCATTATTTTTTTCATTGTCATACTCAAAAACAAAATTTGCTCCTTTTGCAGGAGTGTCGTTTGGATAATCAAACGCAATGCTCCCAGGACTCACGTGAGTCTTTATCTCTAATAGCAAATTAAGAAGGTTTGAGGTATGTTTTTCTTCGTGAAAATGTATGCCACGTAGAAATGATTTTAAAATCTCAATTCTGTTTTCATTGTAATAAATTGGCGTCACGGGGACTCTTTTGAGGGTGTGCCACATTTCAAGACGGGGGAAGCGTTTTTGTTTATCTGAAATAATTGTTTGCAATGGAACAATACTTTTTACGAGAGAATTAAGTCCTTTTAGTGCCCCTGGTTGCAAAATAGTATCAAGTGGCAGATAGTTCATGCTTAAGACTTTATGTTCTAATACAAGGCCTTTTAAATTGATTGGCTCCCCCAAAAAATTTAAAATATCAATTTTAAAGGATTTTAATTCATTTTGAACAACAGACTTGTTTTCTGTATTTTTTTTCCAAGTGTAGAGAGGTTCTTCAAATGAGGTTGGATTAGGATGTTCCTCAACATTGGTGCAGTAACCTCTCACCTTCGTTTGAAAATTAAATACATTTAAATGTTTAAAATGATAAAAATTTTGTTCTTCAGGTAAATTAATTTCATAGCTTTTATTGCTTTCCGTTATTACTTCCTCAACGGCATCACTTTCTAATAAATTAATGACAGGGACTGCGTTTAAACAAAAAATGTTTTGTTCGTGCAGAATTTCTTCTATTTTTCTATGTATATTTTCCTTGAAAAAGAACCTCAGCTGCAAATTCTTACCACAGGTTGAGAGTGTTTTTTGTAGTCCATTTTTATGCCCCTTGAGATCGAAAAACATAAATTTCTCTGGATACTGACCAAATTCGTATAATAAATGCCGTGCATGGGTGTTTAAATGATTGTCTTCCTCTTGAAATGGGCGAGGGATCACAATTTCATCTTCTTTAAAACCGACGAGATCAAGAGCATGAGGAGCATAAATGCTCCCTAAGTATTTTTCCTCTTTTTCACTTGTGTCATATAGTATGACTGCAATGAGATCACAAAATAATTGCTCGTGTAAACACAAGGCAAGCTCACGGGGAAGGTTGATGTAAAAACGAATAGAATTTAAATTAAGCGAGTCAAATCCTTTATTATTAGTGCATTCTAAATTTTGTGTTTCGATGAAAAAATTCATTCTAAATTAATTTCTAAAGTATTTCTAACGAGGGGGATTTTAGATTGATTCAAGTGTTTTGCTTTATAAGTATGAAATAATTCAACGCGATTTATTTTTGCAGGAATAAGCTTTGTTGTATAACAAGTACTAAACGGAATTTCTTTTTTCTCGTTTGTTGTTAAATAAATTTGTGTTTGTCGTTGTAAAATTTCTTCTTGTTTAATTCTGGAATGCAAATTGACTTCAACTATGGAGAGAGCTGGAACAGGTAAAAACAAATTAGGATTGCTTTGTTCTAACAGTGTATTGGCAAAATAATCCATCGGCGGCTCATCTATTTTCTGCCTAAGTTCTGCAATAATAAAAGCAGAAAATTCAATAAGTCGAGACAATTCATAATCCGTGGTTTTACCAAATTCATTAAACCCTGAATTTTCCGCCGCAATAGGGTTTTTACGTACCCAGTCCGTTGTAAACTCAGAAATATTGCCAATTTCTCGAATGACATATTGGTATAATTTTTCCAGTTCAGGAGCATCAAGTTTGTGAATATAGTAAGCGAAATCTTCTGGTAAAATATATCGACTGCCTTTTAATTTTTGAGGTAGAGGGTTTAATTTTTCTTGCTCTTTTTCATATTTTACAAGCCATTCCCGTGGTACAGGGTAAAATTCTTTGGTTACTAATTTCGTGTCTTTGTCTGTAAACCACATGTCAAAACCCGGCGTTAATGAGCCGTCCATTTTTAATGGGGGAGGGTTTGTGACAAGCATTTTAATTGTGTAAGTAATATGCGGTTGTTGAAAATAATCTTCAATCAGTCTGCAAACTTCTGCAAGCAATGGCTTTTTAGGATGAAAGTCAAGATACTGCTCGTAAGTCATGGGCCCAAGAATAAAACATTGTTTATTATCAGCTAAAATAACCTCGTCATGAAAGGGAATGCCTCGTTCATTTGCCCACTGTTTTTCACCGGTGTTTGGGTTAATTAATTTTGGAAATTCGGGTTTCACCGTTTCGCCGCCGCCATTTTCTATTCTTACAGGAATATTTTTCAAATAATGAGACAGCATGCTGACAAAATTTGCTCCAGAGCGGTTTGTTCCTGTAAAAAAGTTGTCAAATTCGTAATTGGCATCAAAAGATGTTTTTTCTAAGCCTGTAAAAGCAGTGATATAATCTTCAACAACTTCCCGCGGAGTCTTGGGGTTCATACCGCTACGTAGGCTATCTTCAAAAACATAAAGAATATTTTGTCGTCGCCACCCTTTAAATAAAAGAGAAAGAAATATATTAAAAAAAATGTCTAAAAAACTAGAAAGCGCGGTGTCTTTTTCTTTTATTCTTTTTGCTATAAGTTCAATGTAATTTGATGGTAGAGGAGTAAAAATATTGTAAAGAGAGACTTCATTGACAAAGACTTCTACAACATCTTTGTCGGCACGACGTAAGGGAGAATTTGGCTGGTACACAATTTTGTCCACTGTTGGTGGGTGTGGATTGAATTGAGGCTCTGTTTTGAAAAAAAATTTTTCAAAATAATTGCTCCCACCAAAGCCAATTCTGCCATAAGGGGTGTCGTCACCGGCATTCTTTTTATTCAGAGCTATTCCAGCTGTATCTAGTATTTGCATGATTTGTAATATGCCAAGGGAAGGGGAAAAGGAATCTATAATTTTTGTATATATTTCCTGCTCTATTTTTTGTTTTTCCGCTTTTGTCATAAATGATTCCATCAATAATTCTGGTTTTATAGTTTTAATTTATCTTCAATATCCAATTTGATTTCTTCAATAGGTCTGTGAGAAAAAACGGCGACAAAGACAGTGTCGTCTCCTGCAATGGTGCCAGCAACTCCGTTTACAGATAAGCCATCAAGTGTTGTACTCAGTGCGCTCGCAAACCCCGGCCTGGTTTTAATTAGAATTAAGTTTGGAGGAACGACAAGAAGAGTATTTTTCGAGGGATACTGGGCAGTTAAACTAAGGTCTTGAGCAACGTAACGACCTAGGTGCTTTTTTATATTGAGCTTTTTGAAAATCCTTGACAAAGTGGACTGATCAATTTCATAACCCTGTGCGGCCATTTGGGTAAGTAAGGTTTTTTGATCTTCAATAGCTTTTGTTTGAATTGTCTTCAGCACAAGTTCTTCTAGTGTCATGGGACCTCATCTATGTCATTAAAATTACAAGTAAGAAAAGCGCTTGCATTCTCTAAAAAATCGTAATACGTAGTAAAATGCGGACAAATGCAATTATATGCATCCATATGATTTCTTTGTACCAAGCCGCTGCGCGTCAGCTTAAGAAGGATTTCGCCACTATGTCAATATTTTACAAAGTTTCTTTTCCGCTCGTAGGGGTGGTTTGTCTTCTCTTGGGGCTTTGTGGGCCGTTTCTGCTTTTTTCCGGTAGTTATGCAAAGTCGAATGCGGTACTTGATGAAGGTCATAGCCTGAAAGTCTGTAGCGATGCGGGTTTTTTGCCATTTGAAATGAAAAACAGTTCCGGGCAGTGGGAAGGCTTTGACGTCGATATGATGAACGACTTTGCCGTGTCCATGGGAGTTAAACTGGAAATGGTTCAAATGAATTTTGATGGTATTATTCCAGCACTTCTTTCAAAAAAATGTGACATGATTGCTGCAGGCATGACTGTGACCCCTGAGCGTAAAAAAGTAGTTACCTTCAGTACCCCGACCTTTGAAAATAGTTTAAGTATTGCGTTTAAAAATAGCCGCGAAGCGAATACAAAATATGTGAATTTAGATTCGTTGGATAAAGCAGGAATGAAAATTGCGGTGAAAACCGGCTACACGAGTGATATTTATTTAACTAAGAATTTAAAAAATGCGGTTGTTTTAAGGTTTGATAGTGATACGGATCTCTTCA
>JAZKEW010000066.1:0-15608 GCA_040386785.1 Bdellovibrionota bacterium | reverse complement strand
CTTCACTGCTGTTATGCAAGGTCGGGCAGATGCTTTTGTCAGCGATACGACCTACGTCAGTCTTATTGCAAGAGAGAATCCCGGCAAGTTGTCTGTACTACTGACTCATGTCACTGCAGAAAAGTTTTCAGTAGCTGTACGCCCGCAGGACAAGGAATTGCTAGAGACCTTCAATAAATTTATAAAGAATTGGAAGTCCAGTACTGCCTATAGCGCGGCGTATGACAAGTATTTTAGATCTTAATTTCATTCACAGAACTATGGCACTTCGCTACAAATAAATCAGGCTGAATGCTCGTTTTTTCAGAATATAGTTTAGCTATATTGCTTTTAAACGTATCAATATATTCGTTTTTAACAAGTGCAATTACGCAACCTCCAAAACCACCGCCAGTCATACGTGCGCCAAGCACCCCTTCTAGCTTCAGGGCAATTTCCACTAAAATATCCAGCTCATGGCAACTCACTGCATAATCATTTTTTAAAGACTCATGAGATTCAATCATTAATTTTCCAAATTCGTCCATTTTACCTACTTTTAAAGCAGCAATAGCACGTAAAACTCTGCTATTTTCGGAAATAACATGGGCGCAGCGTTTTTTTATAACTGATGGAAGATGTGAGGAGTATTTTGTAAAATCATCCTCCGTTACGTTGCGAAGAGATTGAATGGAATTCATTTTTTCTTTTAGCAATTCGATGCCTTTTTCACATTCAGCTCTCCTTGTGTTGTATTCCGATGTCGCAAGAGCATGCTTTACCATACTGTTGCAAACGACAATGGAATACTCGTCAGAGGCAAAGGGAACATTTTCTGTTGCTAAAGTTTTGCAATCAATAAAAAGAGCATGATTTTCTTTACCAGTTGCACAAACAAGTTGATCCATAATACCACACTTTGTTCCAACAAATTCATGCTCCGCTTTTTGCCCAAGAAGAGCCAATTCAACCCGATCAATGTTTGTGCTGCCCGCTAGACTCAAAAATGCATAACCAACAGATATTTCAAATGCCGCAGACGATGAAAGCCCAGCTCCTAAGGGGATATCACTATGGACAACAACATCTGCTCCCAAAATGGCGTGATTTTTACTTTTTAAAAGGCGTAAAATTCCTTCAACATAATTTGTCCAAACATTTTTTTTAAAAATAAATGGCTGTTCGATATTTAAGGTAACAGACTGCGTTTCCTGAAAAGAATAAATATTTATTTTATTATCTTGCCTAGGGGCAATTGCAAGGTATGTTGCATTGTTAATTAACATGGGGAGAACATAACCTTCATTATAGTCGGTGTGTTCTCCAATTAAATTGACTCTGCCTGGGCAACAAAAAATTCGAGGTTGGGTTTGATATAATTCTTGGAATTTTTTTACGACATCATAAATAATTTGTTTCATGTTATCCCCTTTTTTGCCAAAATTCCCATTCTGGAGACTGCATTAGAGATCGCATTTGAGCGGCTTTTTCTTCAGCAAGAACATCACTAATAAAAAAACCAGCTCCAGTTTCACTGCCCGATCGAAATTTTAATTTTTCAGCAGTACGTAATGGTGGATAAAATTCTATATGAAAATGAAAATGCGAATTGTCTTCGGTGTTCACAGGTGCTTGATGCACTCCCATTAAATAAGGGAATGATTTATTAAATAGGCCGTCGTAGGCTGTGAGAGTTGATTTCATAATTGCAGCAAGATCTTTTTGTTCATCCAGCGTAAAATGAGTAAATAAATTTAAATGCCTTTTAGGCGTAATGTGCATTTCATAAGGCCATCGTGCAAAAAAAGGAATATAAGCGACAAAATTCTTATTTTCAGCAACAATACGCCCCCCTTTTTTTTCTTCAATAATAATATCGCAGATAAGGCAATTGCCTGTTTTGTGTTTATGTTTTTTGCTTTGTTCCACTTCCCGTGCAATATAAGGTGGCACGAAGGGATAAGCATAAATTTGCCCGTGGGGGTGTGTTAAAGTCACTCCGACTTCAACCCCTTTGTTCTCAAAAATAAACACGTAATCAACAAATTCTTTTGCACCTAACACAGCTGTGCGATCGGTCCACACTTGAATTAGCTTGTGAATTTGTGTGACGGGCTCCTGTGCCAAAGTTGAGGTATGATTTTGTGAAAATAAAATAACTTCACACTCGCCCTGGTTTGGACGCACTGGATATAATTCACTTCCTTCAACGGCAGGGACGTCGGCAATTGGCTTCATGCTGGGAAAGCGATTTTGCAACACGGCAATGTCATAACTTGGCTTTGGAATTTCTGTGGGAAATTCCCCCGGTTTTGTTGGACAAAGAGGACAATAATTATCGGGAGGATGAAAGGTTCTATTTTGACGGTGGGTTGCTGTTCCAACCCATTCGCCGAGTAATGGGTGCCAACGTAATTCGGACATAATTATAAAATCTCCATTAGTTTTCTTTTTTTACAGATTCATTTTCGGAGAAATTATAATAAATTAAATTACGTCCATCTTCTAAATTCACGGTTTCTTTTGTAAATTCTGCGGGTGCTGACATTTTTACAGATTGCAGTTGCGTACTTTTATGAGCTCTTCTTCCAAAAAAATACATAATAAGTCCAAAAATAATCAGGACTATACCCCACCAAATATTTGCGTTAATTCCCATGCAATTTTTGTACATTTGTGAATTGTCTGCTGTGGAAAATCCAAAAAATATAAGCAAAAAACCCATAAGAGAAAACATAGCCCCAATGGGCAGACGGATATCTATATTCACAATACTTTCCTCTAGAAAAAGATGATATTTAAAATAACACAAGAGACTAACACCACAGCACCTAAAGCAACTGGCTGTTTATACCAAGGAGTTCCAACTGGCTCTCTCGATTTTTCAGTAAGTGAATAAACTAAACCCACTAATTTTTCTTTTGGCGTTGCTTTTGTAAATAAACTGATTATAACAGTTGCCATAAAACAACTAGAAAAAGCACTGATTGCCGTATAAAAAGTTTGTCCTAATTCGCTGCGATAAATATGAAGAACAGCAAAGTATCCACCTTTTATTCCTGCGTGGCTCCCTGTCGGTAAAGTAAGGCCGTGGTGTACTACAGCCGCTAAGGTTCCAATTAATAATCCAAAAAAAGCGGCGTGTCCGGTGCTGCGTTTCCAAAACATTCCTAAGGCAAATGTTGCAAATAGGGGAGCGTTCACAAAAGCAAAACACAATTGTAGCATATCCATAATATTGTTAAATGATGCTGCAATATAAGCGCAACCAACAGATAAAATAACCCCAAATACTGTGGCAAAACGCCCCATCCACAGATAGTGTTTGTCGGAAGCGTTTTTATTGATGTAGCTTTGATAAATATCGTATGTCCAAACTGTATTAAATGCAGTTACATTTCCAGACATGCCAGACATAAATGAAGCGAGTAAGGCGGTTAGCCCAAGCCCCAATAAACCGGAAGGCAAATAATTGACAAGCATAAGAGGAACAGAAAGATCGTAATCAAGCACTATTTTTCCGTTGCTATTTAACAACGCGCTATTGGTTGTTGGATTGATGACCGCGGGAATAATTCCTTGAATTGAGTTTGGTAAGTTTGAAGTTGTCACAAGGGCAATCATACCAGGTAGAATAACTAAAATAGGAAAAAACATTTTAGGGATGGCTGCTATAATGGGCGTTCTACGCGCAGCAGACATGGAGTCTGCGGCCATAGCTCGTTGTACCACCAAAAAGTCTGTGCACCAGTAGCCAAACGCAAGCACAAAACCTAGACCCATGGCAAGGCCAATCCACTCAACACCAATAGGGTTATTGGCAGAATTATCCATATATTTCCACACGTGGGTATAAGCGCCAGACTGCAAACCGTCTTGAACGGCCACTGCATTAAGCTTATCCACAAGCCCCGACCACCCACCAACACGCACTAAACCCAAAACAACAACGGGAACAAAACTTAAAACAATAAGAAAAAATTGCAAAACTTCATTATAAATGGCAGAGGTTAAACCGCCAAAAAATGTGTATCCTAGAACAATGCCAGCGGCAATTAAAATACATAAATCAAAATTCCAACCTAACAATAAATTAAATAATTTCCCCATGACGTACATGGAAATACCAGATGAAAAAAGCGTCATGATAGAAAAGGTAATGGCATTTAGGCCGCGGGTTTTTTCATCAAAACGCATACGTAAATATTCAGGCACAGAGCGTACTTTTGATCCGTAATAAAAAGGCATCATAAAAATACCCACAAATAGCATGGCAGGAATGGCCGCAATCCAATAAAAATGTGCTGTTGCAATTCCATATTTCGCACCCGAGGCACCCATGCCAATCACTTCTTGCGCGCCTAAATTTGCTGAAATAAAGGCTAAGCTTGTCACCCACACCGGGATGGATCTTCCTGAAAGAAAGAAATCAGAACTGGTTTTCATATATTTTTTTAATGAGTAACCAATGCCAAAAACAAAACAAAAATACACCAGCATAATGGCATAATCTATCCAACGTAAATTCACGATCATATGTAATCCTCTAATTTAGGTAAATCTCGACCCAATATAATTTCCAAATTCCAAGTATACTTTCCCATTGAAGGCAATAAAATGCAGGATTTATTTTTTGCTGCATAAGAAACTGAGTCGGGCATTCCGAAACAAGGTTCCAGTGCAACAGTATAATGTTGTGAATTCCGAGATTGTGGCCAACCACCTTGACATATCCAAACACCAATATAAGGAATTTCCTTTGTAGAAAATTTATATAAAATATGTTCGTTCGTTTCGTGATGGTAGTAGCCACAAATTCCCTGAGTGAGTTTTTCAGTAAATAGCTTATCAGCAAAACCTAAATTTTTATTTCCAATAAATGAGAGGTCATTGTTTTTATGAACAGGCCAAGAAATAGTATCTGCAAATTGTCCAAGTCTATTATTTAAAGACCAATTAACAAATAGATTTTTCACTTCTGGGGGTAATAAAATTTGAGAATTTTCACTAATTGAGAGTAGTGGATGAGCAGACCATAATACATACTGTGCTTGTTCAGAATTGGAAATAACTTCATAATTTAAGACAATTTTATTTTCACTTAGGTTAATTTTTTTATGAAATGAA
This sequence comes from Bdellovibrionota bacterium, assembly GCA_040386785.1. GTDB lineage: Bacteria > Bdellovibrionota_B > Oligoflexia > Silvanigrellales > Silvanigrellaceae > Silvanigrella. The sequence continues at coordinate 10,502 of JAZKEW010000066.1, read as the reverse complement.
TATGGAAAACTTGTTCCATCTACTTTTATAAAAGCAAAACTTGTTCCAATGTTTATGATGTCCGCTTGCGCACTCCATATATCTCCATGATCGGGAAAATTTATACTTTCATTGTTTTGAAGAATTGAACAAGCGCTGACGGTTGGAAAGCAGTCGTCAAAACCACTGGTATCATATTCTTCAAATGGGGTATTGTAGCTTGCAAGCTTGTAAGGGAAATCTTGTGGAGGAAGAAGAAAATTATGCGAGCTATTTTTATGTTGTATTTTGGTAATTTTAGAGCCTAGTTGAGGTATAAATTCCAAAGTAATAAATTCGTTTTCTAATTTTACAACTTCAAGCTTTTTAGCACCTATTTCCATTTTCTTTACTTTATTTAAAATTTACAAACCTCAGATATTCACCTCTAAAAAACACAAGGACGGATTCTTTTATCACTAATTCTGGAGGATGAATAGTCGAGAGGCTTTCAAGGACAGAAAATTTTTCAGGCAGGCTCTATATGGCTCCCAAAAATATGTATTACAACGGCTTATTGAAGCTTTTTAAATGGTTGACTAGTATTTTTATTCGTTTTTATTTAGTATACGTGATGATTCTGTTTTTCAAGATTCTCCATAAAAGGAATACTTAATGAAAAAGCGTCCTCTGAGTTATGCTGTTTTAGCCGTCTTTGTTTGCATTTTTGCTTTTTACATTTATTCCATTACAAAAAATGAAAAGTCAATTCACTCCAACACACACGACAAAATTTATTTGGGCTTTGAATCAAAGGTGTCCACTTTTGATCCTCGAATTATTGGTCTTGATCCAAATAGCCAGTATATAGAAGAGCTGCGATTTTTACCTTTAATTTCTTTCGATGAAGGTGGAAATATTAAAAATATGTTAGCGCAGTCAATAATGCCAAAATCAAACAAATCATGGCAAATCAAACTCAAAAAAGGTATTTTGTTTGCATCTGGGGAAGAAATTACGACAGACGATGTGCTAGCAACTTATCAAGCAATTATGAACCCCGCCTTTGGTTTTCCAGTGAGCCCTCGCAGAGGGGCTTTCAAGAATGTCACAAAATTTGAAAAAATAAATGGAGATGAAATTTATATCGAACTCAAAGAGCCCGATGCTTCTTTTATCAATAATTTAGTTATAGGAATTCTGCCACAGGTAGCAGTGAGTAAGGCTCTTCCTAATGATGTCAACGACAAAAATTATGAAAGTGGACCTTTTATTTTAAAAAAGTGGAGCGACACAGAACTTGCGCTGTTTAAAAATGAAAAATACAATTTGACGTCACAAGCTAAAGTTACAGAAGTTAATTTTAAAATAATACCAGATGCTGGTACACGTTACGCAGCCCTGATTAAGGGTGACATTGATATTATTCAAAACAGCCTTGATCCAGATAAAATTAATACCATCGAAAAAGAAATGCCTAAAAAATACCATGTTTACAAACAAACTAAATTAGCAACAACTTATTTAGGTATTAATTTTAGAGATCCAAAATTAAAAAATTTAAAAGTTAGACAAGCACTTGCTAGTGCAATTGATATAAAAAGCATTTTGCAATACCGTTTGCATAGTGACGAAGATCCAGCAACATCCATGTTTCCTCAGGAAAATTTTTATTTTGACAAGGATATTCCGCAAGTTCCTTATAATCCGGAAAAAGCAAGACAGGATTTAAAAGAATCTGGAATCCCCTTGCCAATTTCTTTGTCTTTAAAGGTTTCTAGTAGCAATAAATCAACGCTTGAGGTTGCAAAAGCAATTGCCGGTAATTTGGCAGCTGTTGGGTTTACACCAAAGGTGGAGACATTGGAAAATAGTATTTTTCAGGAACAAATTAGACGAGGCATTTCTCAAGTCTGGATAGCGCCTTGGACAGGTTTTAAAGACCCCGATCACCTCCGTTTTGTTTTTGCAAGTGATATGGTTCCTCCCAACGGAGGGAATCGTGGTGCTTACTCGAATGCAGATCTCGATAAGCTGTTTCAACAAGGGCGAGAAGAATTAGTTTCAGCGAAACGAAAAGAAATTTATGATAAGGCTCAACAAATTATTGCTGCCGAGGTCCCTTATATTTTTTTATGGCACGGAAAAAATCTTGCTGTTGTTTCTAGCTCAATTGAAGGGTTCAAATTGTACGCAGATGGGCGCTACTGGTCACTCATAGACGCATCAAAAAAACTATCGACGAAAGATTAAAATTTTCATGTTTTCAACGCTGTTAAAAAGATTTATTCAACTTATTTTTGTTTTGTGGGGTATTTCTACAATCGTTTTTTTTATGGAACGATTTATACCAGGCAGTCCTGCAGATTCCATTTTAGGTGTCGATGCCCCTGATGTGGACAAAATAGCTTGGCTTGCTCGTTATGGTTTTGACAAGCCGTTGTACGAGCAATATATTCTTTTTTTAAAAAATTTAGTTGAAGGTGATCTTGGAAAAAGTTATGCAACTGCAGCTAATGTCACAGAAATTATTTTACCAAGACTCATGGAAACGCTTAGGCTAGCCTCGGTTGCATTTATTTTTTCTGTTTTATTGGCCACTTTTTTTGGCTTACTAAGTGCAGCAAATAATGGTAAGTCTATTGACAAATTAACTGCTATTTTTTCACTACTTGCAATTTCTGCACCTAGCTTTATTATTGGACCAATTTTAATGTGGCTATTTTCAGTAAAACTAAATGTTTTTCCATTAATGGGGAATTTGAGTGTTAGTTCCTTTGTTTTGCCAAGTATTACATTGGGATCATCACTAGCAGCATTTTCTAGTCGAATGATTCGTAGTGGACTTGTTGATGTTCTCGGTGAGGATTATATCCGCACTGCAAAAAGCAAAGGACTTTCAAATTCTGCGGTTTTAATTCATCATGCCCTACGCAATGCTTTTTTACCCGCTTTAACAGTTCTTGGAATGCAGTTGGGTGTTCTTTTAAGTGGAACCATTATTACAGAACAAATTTTTAATTGGCCTGGTCTTGGCAGCCTTGTTTTAGAGGCGGTTCAGCAAAGAGAATACAATATCATTTCTGGGTGTGTTATGATTATGGCTGTGATTTATGTTCTCTGTAATTTAGCTGTGGATATTTTATATCGAATTTTTGACCCAAGGGTTCGTGCAACATGAAATTTTATTTTGCGAAAAAATTTTTTCAAACATTTAAATCTGATAAAGTGTCTGTCGTTTCATTTTTTATCTTACTTTTCTGGATTTTAATCGCAATTGTCCCAATTGTTTTCAGAAAATTTTCTATCATTCCGATTGAGCTACAAAACAGATTGACGGATCCTTCTTTAAATTATTGGTTTGGGGTGGATGGCAATGGACAAAGCGTTGGTTTGCTCATTATGAATGGAGCATCAACGTCTCTTATTGTGAGTTTATTTACTGTTGGAATGAGTCTGCTTGTTGGAATTCCTATGGGTGCATGCGCAGGTTTTTTAGGTGGTAAAGTTGATATATTTATATCAAGAATTATTGATATTTTACTTGCTTTTCCTCCACTTATTTTGCCAATTGCTATTATGGCTTTTTTTGGTGGCGGTCTTCTGAATGTCGTTATTGCCTTAAGTTTAACGGGTTGGGTGAGTTATGCGCGGCTCATTCGAGGACAGTTTCTAATTTATAAAGAGCGTGAATTTATAGTTGCAGCACATTCTTTAGGAGCGACTAATTTTAGAATTATGTTTAAACATATTTTTCCAAATATTATTTCACCCCTGGCGGTTCAAGCCACATTCTCTCTTGCTGGCGTTATTATTTCTGAAGCTGGTTTGAGTTTTTTGGGGCTTGGGGTGAGCCAAAATCATGTAAGTTGGGGTGGATTATTAAATTCGGCTAAGGATTACCTTACGACAAATGCAACACTCGCTTTTTTTCCTTCTCTTGCTCTTTTTTCTGTGGTTGCAAGCTTAAATTTTATTGGAGAAAGTTTGAGACTTTCTTTCGATCCAAAAAGTTTGGGTGCGGGGAGGGTTTAAGACTTAGCCACACGAATTAACCGATTTTTTATTATAAATAAAAGAACCGTCATGACTAAAATACAAAACATAACTATTTGAAAAATCTTTGCAGGATTTCCAGAGAGCGCATAGCCACCAATACGACTCGCTAAAACACCAGCTATTCCAATTAAAAAGAAGTTAAAGGATTGAAACAAAGCGATATGTTTTTTTGGAGCAAGTTGTGAAGTTAACGAATACATTATTGGACTTACCATAAGTTCACCTATGGTCGCAAAAAGTACAAAAGCTGCAATATATAGAGGATTAATTAAGCCGCTACTTTTACCTTCAACTGCATAAGAAATTTGAGTTAAAATAGCAAACGCTATGGTGCAGCCAGCAAGACCAATCGCAACTTTAGTGATGGAATGAATATGAAACCCGTTAAAACGAGTGTCAATCCATTTCCAAAACGCAATTAAAACAGGTGTTAGTAGCAAAATATAAATTGGATTGAGTGACATAAACCAAGGAGTTGGAATTTCAAAACCCCAACTGTTGCGATCTGTAAATTGTTGGACGTAGAGAGTTAATGTGCCGCCTTGACTAATTTGATAAGAAACTGTCCAGGCAAATGCAAAAAAGTAGCATATACAAAGAATCCATATTTTTTGTTTTTGATTTGTATTTTCTTTCAGTTGATCAGGACTCATGAAAGAAGGTTGTTTATGAGATTCTTCAGACGTTATTTCATCGCGGTGAGTTTCTTTTGGCAAGAATTTTTTTCCGCACATAAAAATAATTAATGCACACGCCATACCCACTCCTGCGCTTAAAAACGCAGGATGATAGCCCAAATTCTTAGCTATAAGTCCACCTACAATACTTGCGGAAACAGAGCCAATATTGACAGCCATGTAATAGTAAGAAAAACCAGAATCCCTTCGGATATCACCTTTTTCATACAAATTTCCTACTAAAGAAATCATACTTGGCTTAAAAAAACCATTGCCTAACATGAGTAAAATAAGTGCGCTGTAAAACAAGGGAATAACATTGGAAAATATCATTAAAATATGTCCACACATCATTAAAAATCCACCTAAAATAGTGGTGTTTTTAAGGCCTAGATATTTATCTCCAAGCCAGCCACCTAAAAGCGGCATCGTGTATACTCCGAGTGTGTAGTAGCCTACAAGGTGCAGAGCATCACTCTTGCTCCAGCCAAGGCCCTGGTCAGAAATTCGAGCTGAGGCGTAGAGGACGATGAGATAACTCATTGTGTAGTAGCTAAAACGTTCCCAAATTTCGGTACAGGATAGATAGTAGAAGACTTTTGGCTGTGAAGTTTTATCCATTAATTATTCCTCTAGATTTGGTTAAAAATAAACAGCAGATACTGAGTTTAATGAAAGACAATACCGACTTCTTATTGGTTCAGAAGAGTGCTAGGTAGGCTATGGTGGATTAATTATTTTGTCAAATATCAAAAATATTACCCAGTCAAGAAAACTTGCTAGCTTGTCCAAAAAAGGGTACCCTGGCGCTTCACTTTGGATGGTAGACTCGTCCCCTTTTCCGCTACTTTAATTTGAGTTACGTTTCCTAAAATATAATATTTTACGGAGTTTTCAATGAATAAAAAAATAGTTGTCTTTATTTCAATTCTATTTTTGGCATTGTGTGGAGTTTTGCTCGTTAAAAAAAGTCAAAAGGGTCACGATAAATATGTGATTGGTTTAATACAATCAGCCTCGTTTCCTAACCTTGATTATGCACGCGAAGGTTTTATTGCTGAAATTAAGAAAGAATTAGGTGCTGAAAAAGTTGAAATTATTGTACAAAACGCGGAAGGATCTTTGACACAAGCGCAGGCTATTGCTTCCAGTTTTAAAGCAAATAAAAATATTGATGCATTTTATGCTATTGCCACAACAGCTGCTCAAGCATTAAAACGTGAAATTACAGACAAGCCTATTGTTTTCGCAGCAGTGACTGACCCCGTGGGTTTGCATATGCGAGACAAAAATTCTAACATGACGGGCTCTTCTGATATGGCAGATATACCGAAACAAATTCTTTATATAAAAGAGCTTTTACCAAATGTGAAAAAAGTTGCTCTTCTGTACAATGTAGGAGAGCCTAATTCTGTTACTTTAGTAAAAAGCATGAAGGAAGAACTTACAAAACAAAATATTTTGTTCGAAGATGATGGTATAAACAGTGAATCTGACGTAGCGGCAGCAACGGCACATGCCGTAGTTAATGCTGAACTTATTCTCGTTCCAACGGACAATTCAGTAACGTCTGCATTTCCTATTGTCAAGCAAATTGCTAAAAAGGCGCATATTCCAGTGGTGGTAACTTGGACGGGGGAATCAAAAGATCCTCTTATGCAATTTGGAGTTGACTACAAACAGTCGGGTGAACAGGCTGCGCAATTAATGGCTGAAATACTTGTAGATAAAAAAGCACCTATAGAAATTCCTTTTGTTTTCCCGACAAACAAAGTTTTATTGAGTGCTAGTGAATTAAAAATATTTAACATTACTATACCAGAATCTTTAAAAAGTATTGTTACAGTTTATTAGGATAAAGTAATATGTTTTCCCTTCTTCCCATTGTTACAGGAATTCTTGAAAGAGGATTTATTGGCTCTTTTGTTGTTATGGCTGTTTATTTAGCATCTCGAATTATGAAGTTTGACGATTTTAGTATTGAAGGTACTTTTGGTTTGGGTGGTGCCGTGGTTGCTTATTCTGTTATCCATGGACAAAACCCATGGTTCGCTCTTCTTTTGGGTGTTATTGCGGGAGGGTTATCTGGATTAATAACTGGACTGTTGCATACAAAGTTAGGCTTAAATAGGCTCATTTCAGGAATTGTTGTGACGACAATGTTGTTTTCCTTGAGTATAAATATTGGTGGTTCCAATGTTGCTCTTGGCAGTGTTGAAACAATTTTTAGTGCATTTAATTCTTATTCATATGGTAATTTATTACTGCTCGCTCCATTTTCTTTTTTAGTCGGAATTTTCTATGTTTGGTATATGAAAACTGAGAGTGGTTTCGTTTTGCGTTCTACGGGCATTAATGAACAATTTGTAACTTCATTGGGCAAAAGTGTGCCATTTTATATCATTTTGTGCTTGGTGTTTGCGAATTCTTTAAGTGCCTTAGCTGGAGGTATTTTTGTTCAATACAGTGGCTTTTTTTCTGCTTTTGGAAATGTGGGAACTCTGATTGCGGCTCTTGCGGGTTGCATGATTGCAGAGCTATTTTCTTGGAATATGTTTATGACAGCTATTCTTGGTTCAATTATTTATCAACTCATTATTGCAATTACTATTGAACTTCAAGTTGAGCCATCATGGCAAAAATTAATTACAGGACTTTTAATTGTCGCAATTCTTGTCGTTAAAAAAATTGAAGGGGCGAAAAAAAAGGTTTTGAAACATGCTTAGACTTGAAAATATTGACGTTGATTTTGGTGAATTTAAGGCGCTTAAAAATGTACATTGCGAAATTAATAAAAAGGAGTTTATTCTTGTATTAGGACATAATGGTGCAGGGAAAAGCACGATTTTTGATGTTATTTCTGGAAGAAGATTCCCTTCAAAAGGAAAAATATATAGAGACAGTGTCGATATTACAAATTTGTCTGAAACAAAACGAGCATTATTTGTGAGTCGAGTTTTTCAAAGCACATACGTTGGTTCAGTGAGCACATTAACAGTGGCAGAAAATTTAGCTTTAACTACTTTAAAAGGGAAAAAAGCAGGATTTAAGTCAGCCATAAAAAATTTTCCTGAATATGTTGTGGAAGAACTGCTAAAACCCCTTGGCTTGCGTCTTGAAAATTTAATGAATACCCCAATTGGCAATTTGTCTGGTGGGCAGAGACAAATCATCACTATCATTATGTCAACTTTGTGCCATCCCGATGTGTTGTTACTTGATGAACCCACTGCAGCACTCGATCCAGCATCCACCGAAAATTTATTGCAATTTGTGCATAATTATACAAAAGACAGAGATATGGCCACACTGATGATCACCCATGATGAAAAAGAGGCAGAATTTTTGTGCAATAAAAAATGGTATTTAGATAAAGGGGAAATAGTTACTCGCTAGCCCCTGTGGTGACCTTAGGAGGAACTCAACATGGAATACTCTCAAAAATGTTTAGATGAAAAGTTTTGCCGTGATTGTGGAAAAGTCATTAAACAAAGAGCTGAAATCTGCCCCCATTGCGGCTGTCGACAACTTCAACCACTCAATTTAGATAAAAATAGAATTATAGTTGCTCTTCTTGCTTTGTTTTTAGGGGGATTTGGAATTCACAAGTTTTACCTTGGTAAGACTGGGGCGGGTATTGTTTATTTGGTTTTTTTCTGGACGTTTATACCAACAATTATAGGGTTTATTGAGGGAATTATTTATCTTTGTATGTCGGAGGATGAATTTCAGAGGAAATATTGATTATTGTCGGCTAAATAAGCAAAACTAGCGAGGAAGAAGTTCTGCTGGTTTACTTAGCTGGTACTGCATTAAGCAAAGATTCAAATGCTTGAGTGATAGTTTGAGATCCACTGCAAGAGGAACATTCCGAAAATTTTATTCCCGCTTCACTGGCAAATGCTTGTCCCTGCCCTTCTGGAACAAGACGAGTCCCTCCCATCACCGAAAGCTTGCTGCATTCTTCAATGAGCATAATAGGAATATTATCAAGGTCTTTTTGTTTTTTAACTTCGTTTAGTTGCGTCTTAGCAGCTTCAAAAGACTGAGGATTTGTCACATCGTACAAAATAAATATCCCTTCTGCTCCCTTATAGTAGGTCTGAGTGATCGTTCTATAGCGTTCTTGACCAACAGTATCCCAAATTTGCAATTTTCTTTCTTGTCCATCAATGATTACATCTTTAACTTTAAAATCAATTCCAACTGTGGTTACAAATGAATAAGTTTTATCACTGTCTACATATCTTGAAACAAATGCGCTTTTACCTGCGTGTTGATCTCCTAAAACCAGAACTTTTATTGTCTTTTTTGTTGCTACGAAAGGACTCTCGGATATGGGAGTAGAGGTATGTGGTTTCTCTGGTGGCGTTTTAGTAGAACGTAACCTTAACTTCCCTAAAAACGTAGAAAAAGATGAATGCATGTCTAGTCTCCCTGTAGAAGAAATGGAAAAAATAAGAAACAAATTGTAAGATACCAAAATAAATTTACTCGTCAACACAAATTTTACTGAATATACCCAAAAATTTTAATAATATTTGAAGCATTTAAGAATTTGTCAAGGTTTTCTATATCTGAATGTGCCCCAAAATTTTATTGGCATTAAAGATGCACCAAAGTTTTAGGCCACGACGCCTTTACAAAGAGCGGGGGCTGGGAGCCTATTTGCAGCGACTTTACGTGCGTAAGTGTTTGTCTCTGAATCATCTGGCAGACTCAGACGAAAAATTGAACATTCCTCCTTGGATGATTCAGAGCCAAACAATGTAAAACGTTTGCGCTACAAATAGGCTCCCAGCCCCCGCTCTTTGTAAGGCTTCATTTCTTTTTATTTGTCATCTTGAATGGAAAAAATAGGTTGCAGCTGAGACATTATCTAGAATTCAATTCTTAATTTTGTAAAGCTCTTAATATCCAAAAATACGCCATTACCTCAATATAAGGTTTTAACACAAATAAGATTCAAAGATTTAAATTTAGATTTGATTACAAAAAAGTTTTAATATCATCTTTAAAAGTAACGAATAAATTTTATTTAATTACAGTATGGAGAGAGAATTCTAAAATTCCAATTGAATTAATTACAAATAAATTAATTCAAAGCAAAGAAGATGCTATCAAAATAATTATGATTTATCTTTCTATATGGTGTATTGAAGAAGTATGCAAATATTTAAAAAGCAATGGTCTTGAGGAAGTTCGAGCATTAAATTATTTTTCTATCAAAAACTTCATTGCATTGTGTTTTTTATGTTCTGTTTTTATTGCAAGAAAGATACGATATGAAGCTGAATTTATATCAATTATACAGAAAAATGTTAAAATATTGAAAAAATCAGTTAGAATTTTATTCAATTGGTTGAGTCAAGGAGGCAAAGCTTGTTCTGCTTTATTAAAAAAAATTATTCATAGAATTAAAGTATCTGGAAAAAGAATAGCCTTTTTTAAGGCTGGGTATTATATCAAAGTCTAAGATTATTAAAAATAAAAAGAATATAAATATAACAAAATAAAAAGAAATGAAGCCTTACAAATAGGCTCTCAGCCCCCGCTCTTTGCAAAGGCGTCGTGGCCTAAAACTTTGGGCATAATCCAGAATTTCTTAACATTAAAACGGAGGTTAAAAATATTTTTGATTTAGTACGCAGCTATTGGCTAGAAAAAGAGGGTGTTTCAGGATTAAAATTGAGAGAATACACCTATGAACTTGTTGAAAAAATGGGGTATGTTTTTTTTCCTAGTTATGTGAAAGGTGTTAACGGGGCTTAATTTCCGCTTGAATTTGGTGAATTGCGCGATGAAAAT
>JAZKEW010000065.1:0-2776 GCA_040386785.1 Bdellovibrionota bacterium | reverse complement strand
AACTGTTTCTTCCCACCTCAAGTCAGAAAAATTTCATGAATTTTTAAATCGCCTCGTAATATAAGCATTTTCGCAATGCCGGGAATAGTTCTCGGGAACAGGAACCTGGCTAGATAACTCAGCGCAAAGATCTCGAGCTGAGCTTGAAGGAATCCCAGAGTGAATTGTGTAGGCTGATGGCTCCTCTCCTACAACTAAACTCTTTGCCATTGTGTAAGCCCGCTCGAATAATTTAGAGGCACTACCTTGCTGCACTTGAACTAGAATTTTTTTGAGAGCGGCAGGTGGATTTTTCAACAAAGATTGAAATTTTTCAGAAGCAAAAGAAGCATAACTAGAAAGATAAAATTGATAAGACACGCTTTGAATTTGTTGTACGGAAACACCATCTTTTGCAGTGTAGATCTGCTTAAAAAGGTCATCAAATCCAGAAATAAACTGAAGAACTTTTTGCTTACCCTCTATCCCTGAATCCCAATCTGTTTGCATTTGTGCAAGGGTAGATGCGCGCTGAGAGGAATCGCTCACGTATTCCTGAATACGTGAGACGAAATTTTTAAATTCCGTATCTTGTGCATTTGAGAAGGGACTAGGTTGAGCATTTGAGGAAGAGCGAATCTGTCCTACCGAAGACTTCGATGGAAATTTACCTAATACAGAAGACGACGCAGAAGAAAACATAGATCCTCCCTCATTAGTAAATAGTAACAGTACGTTTACAACAAACTCTGTAAACACGCAACAACTGCCTCTATTCCACGGCAAATTGCACTTGGAGTCAAGCAGGGAACTGATTTAATCGTCTTCCGGATCTTCACCAAATAAAACAGGAACAGGAATTTCGATGGCGTCGAACGGTGGTATTTTTACCTTTCCATCTTCAGGAAACAGACTCATTTCTAGGTTGTATTTTTGGTATTCTCCTAGTGAAAAAACTAATAAATTTTTTTCTGCAACATCTACAAGCCAGTACCAAGAAACACCGCACGGCTGATTCAAAGTCCATAATTTAGATATCAAATATATTCAAAAAAGACTCCTGATTAAAATTTGAAACAAAACTATCAATTTAAAAAACATCACGATAAGGTAACAAAAATGTTAATTTATTGGGGAAACTAAATGATGATGTGGGATACTGAAGTTGATAATGATTATTTTAAAAGAGTAATATTGCCCGCATTGAGCAGGGGTAGGCAGGGCAAACGCATTAAAAGTTAAGATTTATCAAGGCCTGTGCTTTTCATAATTTCTGTAAGGTAATCTGTATCCATAGCCGCCCTCATTCGTTTCAAATTATTACTTGGGCGATTTTTTGTTGGAATCCCATGGCATCTATTGTGATAATACAACCATGAATGTCGAGTAATTTAAGTACTTCTGGAATTGCTGTAATTTCGTTTAATTTTTCATCAACTTTTACTTGACCTAGAACAAGTCTAAGCCATGTTGCCCAAGCGGCCCTTTGAGCCGGCCGCTGCGTTTTGACGCCAAATGGCCACATTTTTTTGAAATTTAAGCGTGTTTTATCTATATTTTACCCATAAAAAATTTGGTTATGAGAGATCCTTTAGAAAAGTTCGTACAACGGGCAGAGTGCGAACTTTTTATTCTATTTTGAGATTAAAGTGCATTCTTTTGACACGATTTGGTTTAAACATGCCTTTGAATTCTCACCCTATTATAAATAATACGAACATTTTGTGCTAACAAACGACTCAACTCATAACCAAATTTTTTCACTAAAAATTCCAATTTTTTATAGGAAAAAAAACCGTTTTTTGGTTTCAAATGGCGTCAAAACGCAGCCACCGGCTTACGGGGCCACATAAAAAAAAGCGCAATAGCCATACGGCACGCCCTCATTTAATCGCTAGAATTGTTGTTTTGAGATTTTTGTTCAGTATTATTTTCTTTTTTTATTTCTTCTTTAGTAACGATATCTACAATTAATTTTTTGTCTAGACAACAGAGTTTAACACAACGCCTATGTTCAATCAAAAATTAAAGAAACATTGATAAAATAATAAAATAAAAAATTCTCTACTAAGAAAAATATACGAAATTTAATACATAAGTCATCGACAAAAATAAATATCTTCAATAAAGTGCCATCCACAGCAGGCTTTCTTTGCATGTTGTTACTTTAGCGAAGCCCTCTATTTTTAATTTTGCAAACGTATTTTTAAAAGATGGATAATTTCAAATCGTTATGTCACACTCACATTATCAGGAGTTTTTTTCATGCTTCCAGAAACGTTACCCTCTCCAACAAGGCCAATTTCACCCGTACCGCAGTCTGAATTGCCGTCTTCCTCAACTCCAAATCCACCTCTTCCTATTTTTCCAACAACCCATGGTTGTCCACAATCTTCAGCTCTTTTTAGAGTGCCCTCTTCGGAAGTAACAACCACATCTTCCTCCAAAGAGGAAGCAAGATTATTTTTTCTACCTGAGTTCTCAAAAAAATATCAAGATCTCACCGCTCCAAGTTCAACATTAAAAGAACTTTTGAGTTGGATTAAGAAAGAAAGTAAAGGGGTTGTGTTTGATCATATTCGTCGCGCAAAATGGCCTCATTTAGAAAATGGCCTTCGAAAAGAAGATGTAAAAAAATGCATCGAACCAATTTTAACCAATTTTGAAGCTATTTTTGGAAAAGAACATCCACTTTATCCGAAATTAATAGATGTGTTTTTTCAGCTTTATTCCTTACTCTTGTTACTCGACTCCCCAGAAAATCGGTACTGAACTTTTTACCACTTAATGTTAAACT
>JAZKEW010000064.1:3223-7518 GCA_040386785.1 Bdellovibrionota bacterium | reverse complement strand
GGAAGAGGAAATCCTGAATTTTTAAAGACTCTGCTAACTCCGCTTTTTTTCACAAAAACACCCAAAATGTTCAATGTGAATAAAATTTTTCAACCACAAGATTTGTTTGCTAAAAAACAAAGAAATGAAAATGATTCAAATTTAAACGCAGAAGATGAAGAATATATTTTAAAAGAAATTGAACGAGAAAAAATTTTAAGAGAACAAAAAGAAGCGCAAACATTTTTTTATTTAAGTCAAATTCTTTTTTCTCTTTTAGAACACGAAAAAGTTGATCTTCATGGTATTTTGAAAAAGGTTAGGCTTATTTCAGAAGAAAATTATTTTTCAATCATCAATCAAACTCATTTTTACCCGACACTCATTGAATTACATCAAATGGGAGAAATTATTTTACGTTTTAAAGATGAACTTGATTTTGAAGTGATTGACTTAATACCTAGAGTTCTCACAAGAATTGTGGAAAAACACCCCGAGCTACGAGAGCTTAACGCCTTTCGTTTGTTGGTGCCAGAAGGAAATTCACAGACAATGCAAATTATGCAATTTGAAAATGGCTATTGTATGACAAATTTTATTATAGAAAAGAGAGTAGACTTGCAATGATTCCTCAACCATTAAATTCAAGTATGTCTTATTTTGATGCTGCGTTTAAATTATTTTTATTTTTGTTGCGAAACGGTAAAGTAACAATTGATGATAAAGAAATGATGCGCGCGTGGCGTACACCAGAAATTAAGGACATTATTTATGAGGTCATACTTGAAAATGCTGAAGTCAGAATTTTTGAGGCAGATGGGGTTATTTATATGCTCCCTGAATTGCAAAGTGAATTATTTAGTTATGATAATGAGTTTATTCGAAAAAGTATGAATCTTAAAAATAATACGGAATTATATTTAGCTTATTTTATTATTCTTTGCTTAATTACTTTGTTTTATAACAGTGATAGTGGTTCGTCTGGTAGGCAGTATATTCCAATCAATGATTTAGAACGTTTTATTACTGTTCAGGCAGAAGAAATTTTAATAGAAGAAGTTGAAATTACCAATCACAAAGAAGAAGAAACCGGGTTGAAGCTTTACCGTATTGCGGCACACTGGCAAGGTTTAGACCCTTTTAATCCAGATATAAAGCAGATGCGACGAGCATCTAAAAATAGAGTGAGCTACATTTTAAGGGTGTGTCGTTTTTTTGAAAGTGAAGGCTATTTGCAAATTAAAGAAGGAATTATGGACGTGCTTGAAGACAGTGAAGTTCGTATTTTACCGCGTTTAAAACATGCCATTGAAAATGAGTTTTTTCACTCTCAAAGAAAAGACAATATTTTAAAAATGATGAAAAATTCTTTGACAAAAAATAAGGACTAAACACATGCCTCGTATTCATAAAATAAGAGTTGCCAATATTCGGTACGCAGAAGATAGCAAAAGAATTCCTGATATTATTTTGGATGCAGAACAGGATAATCTTTTGCTTGTTCTCGCCAATGGTGGTGGAAAATCACTTTTATTGCAGCTTTTTTTGCAGTGTGTATTGCCAAATTGTAAAATGGGGACAAGACGTATTGCGGATATGCTTGTAAACGCAAAATTTTGTGGGCATGTGCTTGTGGAGTGGTTGCTTGATGGTGAAAATCCAAATTACTTGCTTACTGGCTTTTGTTTTACAAATCCATCGAATGACAATAAACAAATTGATTGTTTTAATTACACAAATATTTACGATGCTTCAAACCCGTATGATTTACAACATCTTCCCTTAGTTGAAAATCAAATACCAATTTCTTATACATCTTTTAGAAAATTTCTCTCCGACACCAAACAACCACGTTTGCAAACATTTGATACACAAAAACCATTTAAAGATTACTTGTCGCAGTTTCATATTTACGCTGAAGAATGGGAAAATATGCGCGTGACAAATTCTGACGAGGGTGGCGTGGGCAAGTTTTTTTCCAATTGTAAAACAACCACTCAGTTTTTAGAGAATATTGCTCTTCCTACCATTGAACGAGCTCTTTTTGAAAACAATCAAGAACGAGAAATTCTTGTAAAATCATTTAAAGATCACTACAAGCAAATGTTAGAAATACCTGTCCTACAAAAAAATGTGGAAGATTATAGTAAAATATCTGATCTCGCTGAGCCATTAATTCAGTACGTAGAATTGCATCATAATTACCAAGAAAATTTAGATATTCACCACAAAAAAATTGTCGGGCTTCATTATTTTTTGAAGCAAAATATTGAGGTCGTAAAAAACAGTATAGATGAAATAAATTTAAAAATTGCTCAATATGCTGAAAATTCAAAACAATGTCAGTGGAAAATTGAAAGTTATACTTATTTTAAAACTAGAATTGAAAAAGAGAATTTAAATTTACAACGAGAGAAAATTGAAAATAAACTCATTCAAATTCAATTAAGACTGCAAGAATTAACAGAAGAAGATTTAAAATTTAAAGCATTCGGCCTTTATATTGATATTTTATCTCAACGTAAAGAGTGCCAAAGGCTAGAAATGCGGCTAGAGCAATTATCGGAAAAAAGTCCTGAATTACAAAAGCAACTAACTCAGAATATAAATTGTTTTGCCTATACGTGGAAAAAAAATCATATTGAAATTGAAGCACAACGAAGTGAGTCTTTGCAAAGTATGGATTCGTGCAAAATATTCATTCAAAAAACAGAAAAAGAACTTGTCTTATTAAATAAAAATGAAAGAGAAGCTTTTCAGCAAAAAGCTGTTTTGCAAAATTGGCTTGATGCATTTTTAAAGAAAAGACAAAATTTTTCTGAAAATTTTAATTCTGTTGAAGCTGAAAATCCTCAAATTGCACAAGAACGCCTTGTGGTAGAAACTCAACGTCTTGAGTCAAAAAATCAAGAATTCAAAGTTGAAAGTGAAAATATAAATGTAAAGTTTATAGAAATTCAAGATAGAATTCAAGTTATTATTAAGCAGGAAACTGAGAATTTATCTGCGCAAAATAATTTCAAACAAAAATTAATCGCTTTTGAAACAGAAAGTGAAAATTTACTCGGGCAGTTATCTTTGCATAAAATTATAAGTGTTCCAGATCTTCTGCTTCATCAAAATACAGTTCAGCTTCGTCTGCATAGTTTGTTGTTAAAAGAGAAAGATGAATTGGCTCTTGTCTCGGGTCAGTGCGCCAATGTTAAGGCAAAAATATCTTACGTTAGTGAAAGCAATTATTTTGTACCACACCCTTTGTTGCTAGCAATAAAGAATCATTTAGAATCAGTAGGAATTTCTGTCGTTCTTGGTACGGAGTGGTTACATGCACAGGGCCATTTCACCGAGACACAGAAGCAAACGTTGGTTAAGAAGAATCCTTTGCTGCCATTTTCATTTTTAGCTGAAAATTCCCAAATAAAATCTATCGAAAGAGAATTGCTTTCATTAGATGACTGGGAGGGGGATTTTCCAATCGTGTGTATTGCGAGAGACGCGGCTAATCTTTCTGTGGAGTCTGGTACTCTCTTTGAGCAGCCCTATACTATTTTTAGGTCAGAGACTCTTTTTAAGGTTTGGAATGAGGAGGCTTTTTCTGCTTGGAAAGAAAGCCTAGGCAGAAAGCTGCAAGAATACACAATCAAGGAAGTAGAACGTCAAGCTCATTATGAGTTTCTATTAAAATTAGAGACAAAAATTAATGAATTCTATAAAAATTATAATGAAAAGTTGATTGCTCATTGGAAATTTGAAATATTTCAATTGCAAGAAAGATTCAATAATTTTCAAAAAGAGAAAGAAGAAATTGACACTTTAAAAGCAACTTTAAAAATAAAGTTAAAAGAAATTGAAAATTCTCTTGTTGAGAATACAAAAGAAATTTCTAATTTAAGGTTTCAACAGCGTGAGGTGGCAGAATTTATTACATTTTTTGATTTAAAAGATGAGAAAAATAGTAAATTTGAACAAATTTCTTCTGAGTTGTCCCTATTAGAAGAGAAAAAATTAGATCTAGAAAATCAGCTAAAGAAAACTCAAACAGAGTATTATGAAACCAAAGAACGAGTGAAAGAGCTTGAAGTAAGATTGCTAGAATTTGATAAAGTCAAACTAAAATATTTGTCTGGAAAAAATATTTTAGCAGAGGAAAATACTCAAGAATATTCTCATTTGTTAAATAAAATTGAGACGCTTGCGGAGAGTTTAAACTCACAGCAACAAGATATTGTTGAATTAACAAAATCTTTAGAAAAAAGTTTAACGT
The DNA here is from genome assembly GCA_040386785.1 of Bdellovibrionota bacterium. Taxonomy (GTDB): domain Bacteria; phylum Bdellovibrionota_B; class Oligoflexia; order Silvanigrellales; family Silvanigrellaceae; genus Silvanigrella. Next base: position 3,275 of record JAZKEW010000064.1, on the reverse strand, counting down.
ACCTTAAAAAGGATGAAGTGAGGCTTGAGGAAATTTTTGGCACTTCGACATC
>JAZKEW010000064.1:0-3213 GCA_040386785.1 Bdellovibrionota bacterium | reverse complement strand
AAATTCAGATTTTGTTATTAAAAATGTGCGACCTGTTAGTCAAATTGAACAAGAGGAAATTAAGAAAAATATTATTGAACAAGAAAAATTAGTCCTTGCAATGAAAGATGAGCAAAATGGATTGATGAGGTCTTTGTACAAATTTGAAGGTATTCTTGATGAAATTAAAAGGAACATTTTACTCAAATTTGGCAGGGATGACGTTTACCAAGACTTTAATCAAAGTAATCATGATTTATTGATTTCTACAATACAAAAACAACAGAAGCAATTGAATGATGATGTGGAAAGTATTTCTGCGGATAAAAATAATTTAATGAATTTCATTCAAGATTCTCAAAAATCAGTTGATTGGATTTGTCAAGAAGTGGATGTAGAGTATTTAATTTCGCTCGAATTTTCTTGGAGTGAAAGTGAAATAGAAAGAATTAAAATAGAGCCGTTAAAATTTTCACAAATAAATCTAAAGCAATATTCTGAATGCAAAGATGCACTTGAAAAACAAAAAAATCTTGTGTTAAAAATATTTGACGACTTTTTGCTTCAACTAAGACGTTGCAACAATAATAATTTATACGATTTTATTCGTGAAACGGAAAATGTATTAGGTGCATCAAGATTATTCGATTATCAATATGTCTGCAAAACATTCTCACAAATTAAAGATAGTGTGAAGTATTTAAAGGAACAGTCTGTGCACCGGTTAGAGCAGTTGGAGCTAAATAGGCTACAAATTGTTGAAAGAGTGACAGCTCGAATGAAGGAAATTTATAAAGATTTGTTGGATATTGCAAGAAACACGAAAATTACATTATATGAACGTCTTGTGAGTCTTGTCAGAATTGATGCGCCAACTTGGCAGGATGAAGAGTCTAAAAATAGCATTAGCGCTCATTTAAACACGATTATTGAAGAAATTTATGCCATTGAATCATCGGGTGGGAATGAAGATGAAATTAGTAAATTTATTGATGCTTCTATGACTTCACGATTTTTATTAAATAAAATTATTGGACTTGAAAAAATTAAGGTGTCTGTTTTCAAGCCGCGCCAGGAATCCATGTTGAAGGATAGTAAGGCGGAGTATTTGCGTTGGGACGATGTGGAGCGTTGGTCAGGCGGCGAAAAGTTTTGCGCCTATATGGGAATGTTTTTAGCTTTAACGAGTTATTTACGAGGAAGAACTTCAGGTAGTGCAAGTTCTTGGCGAGTTTTGTTGGCTGACAATCCCTTTGGTGTGGCTTCTTCAAAACACATTTTGGACCCTATTTTTACAATGGCATCAATCAATAGAATTCAGTTAGTTTGTTTCACAGCGCATAGTGTCGATGAAATTTTAAAACGCTTTAAAGCTGTTTATAGTTTAAAACTTGTGCCAGCTTTTGGTCGTGAGCACATGCGTTATGAGAAAATTGAAAAGGGTTTTTATACTGCACCTTCCCTTATAACAAGCCCTGAAAAGGCTCAGGAAGCTGTATTTTAAAATAAGTCTTCTAAAGTAACAACCACAACGTTTTTTTCCTTTGCTTGTTTTAAAAAAGCGGCACTTGGCTTGCAGGATACAACAAGAACAAACATTTTTTTAAATTTTGCTGGTGGGGCATATTTTTTGTGACTCACGCCCTCTATCCAGTTTTTATCTTCGTGATAAGCCCATTTGCATTCAATAATTCGTGAAATATTATCTTTTTTATGTTCAACAATGAGGTCAACTTGACTCTCCTTATTCCACCAGTCAAGAACTTCGTAGTTTGCATCTATGAGAAGTAATTTTTTAAAAATATTCAAATTTAAATGGCGTTTGTCTTCTAAAAGAGAGCGAATTAAAAGTTCAAAAGCTTGTCCAGAAAAATTTTCAATATAATAGCCTTTATTCGAATTTATTGCTGTGTAAGGAAACAAGAGACCTTTGGCATTGTATTTGATAAGTTCTTGTCTAGATAGAATAACTTGAAAATAAAAATCTTTCATATAAAACAGGCTGCCAGCTTTATTGAGCTTTGTGCTTTCATGAGCGGGAATTTTTTCAAATACTAAATTATATTCGGCAAGTTTTTCTAGTGTTTCACTTATTCGTGATAAATTAAAGCCTGTTTTTTCAACCAATGATTTATGAGATGAGCCATTTTGCCCCATGAAGGAAAGTATTTTTTTTACGGTATGAACGCCAGATTTGTTAAATTCCAAACGTAGAATTTCTTCTACTTCATTTAAAAATATGGAAGAGCTTAAAAAAGTGCTGGTGTTAATGGCGTGAATAAAGCCTTTTTTTTCATCAATTTGATTTAAATAATACGGTATTCCACCAAACATCATATAGGTAAGGCAAATTTCTTCTAAGCTCCAACTTGGTAGAATATATTTTTTAACTTCAGAAAGTGTTATGGGCAAAACCCAAAGAGTGGCTTTTGTTTGCAAACCGCGCAAAATTGTTTCTTCTCCACCTGTTTTTGTGTGAAAAAATTTACTTGATGAACCACAAACAATAATTTTAATATTTCCAACTTTTTCAAGATCAATCCAGGCTTGTTTTAATATTCCTGCAAAGCCGGAGCGTTCTTTTGCCAGCCATTGAATTTCATCTAAAATAAGGACAAATTTTTTCTTAGTTTTTCTTAGTGCTTTTGCGTAATTTGAAATTTCTGTAAAAATTCTGTCCCACGTACGCTGGGTATGACTGTACAAAGAAAGAGTTTGAAAACCCGTAAATAGCTCCCATTCAACAATGAAGCGTTCAATTGTTTCCACGTTATTTAAATCAGCAACGCCTGAAAAATAAAAACACTCTTTTTTTCCACAGTGATTTTTAAATTCTTTTAATAACCAAGATTTACCAACCCGACGACGCCCTCGCACGTATAAAAAACCACTTTTTTCTTCATTTTTTAGTTCTTTGAGGTATTGAATTTCCTCATTTCTACAGCGGCTCCCGCTTAACATCGGTAACTTTTGATTTGTTTTTACAAAATAGCTCGATTTAAATGACTACAATATAAAATTCTTTCTATCAGTGTACTTTTTAAATTTTCAAAAATGTTTTGTGCTATAAAAATTGATTTTTAGAAATAAAAACCCCGGCTCTTAAAAAAGAGCTGCTAAAGTTTTTTATTTTTTATACAAAATTTATTCGGTTCTTCAGATTTTTATGTGGAATCTAATACTCGACTCCCCAGAAAATCGGTACTGAACTTTTTACCACTTAATGTTAAACTC
>JAZKEW010000063.1:25071-28682 GCA_040386785.1 Bdellovibrionota bacterium | reverse complement strand
CCATTTTCATCGCGCAATTCACCAAATTCAAGCGGAAATTAAGCCCCGTTAACAGGAGTTAACAAATCAAATAAAGAGCCTTGAAAAAGAAATAACTTCAATTGAAGAAAAAATACATGAAGGTCAAAAAGAATTACGCAACTCAAAATCTTGTATTGAAGTATGTGATAGCAATTTAAAAAAGATTAAAAAAGAATTTTTTATTCAACTACTAGGCCAAGAATTAAGTGAAAAATTTAACTCTCAAGTCTCCATTAGCCCGTTCAATAATCGAACTAAGTTTACTTTCACTTCAAATAACATAACCACAGACGTTATAATTTCGGATAAAGACCTGTTTCAATTCTCCGATCATCTTTTATATCCAGTCAGAGCTGCGTAGCTTCATTCATCTGTTCCCTAACAATTATTCAATGACTCTAATTCTCTGTCACCTCCATATCGCGACAAAAATATCTCTCCAAAGAGAGACAATTTTTATATATTCTATCCTTCTGTAGAAAGACAAGAACACAAACTATGAAGCGGGAGGAGCATGCGTTGTGACGCCGGAGAATTATTTTTCGGTTTTTGTATGATTTTTAAGCGGAGTGTTTCCAATTTTTTTGGATGTAGTCGGAAGCAATAATTTTAATTAATGTTTGATATCCAATATTTTTTTCTGATGCAATAACCTTAAGTTTAACTACCATATCCTCTGGCATTTTAATTGAGTAGTTCCTTTGTGTTTTCTTTTTTTCTAGAATTTCATTAATTTTATTTTCTTCTTCAGGAGTAGCACGAACCATATATTTTTTATTCTTTCCAAAATTACCTTCTTCCCACTCTTTTCCATCTTGTTTTACCAGTCGTTCATAATCCAATTCTTCTTCTGGAGTAACATCTTTATTATTGATAACTTTCATACTCGCGTATCTCCCAAGCTTCGGCATCAAATGCTGTCTTTAAAACAATTCTTTTCTTGTCAAAAATAGGAATAAAACATATTTTCAAAACCCTACCTTCTGCAGTTTCGAAAATAAACCAAAAAGACGATGGAAACGTTTCATGCTCTGCTCGAATCTCTTTTATGTAAAACCCACTCCCGTTGAAAACGGGCCTCTTCCACTTCATCAATTAAAATAGGGGAACTTTCATTAATAATTTTGTTTTAACCCATTGGGACAAGTATAATTCGTAATCGTCTAACTCCAAAATTCACTCCAACTGGTATACACCTTATACATACTTAGTATACACTGCTAACTTTAAAAAATCAATTACTTTTTTGGTTTTGGAATTGTTTAAATGCTTGAGTGGAGCTTATACAGCGGGGATATAATTAGAAACCACAGCCTGAAGCTGATTGAATACAGCCTCCGAAATCTTGGCTTTCGTATTCTTATCCACGCTGCCAGGTTCTGAAGGGTATTCTTCCCCGTAAATTTCTTGGAAAAACAGCACCATCTTGTCGGTCAAAAAATCAGTCTGGGAACGATCACTACCATCTTGTGGTGAACACCCATCGTTTACTGATGTACGCTGCCTTTCCACGTAATTTATCAACTCACTTTTCGCTGTGTCATTACTCAAGAGAATAGCTTTTATGTCCTTTGCTGCTTGGTGATCTTTATCCTTCTTACAAATAGCATAAAATCCGGCCCAGACAAGTTCATAGGTAATTGGACTCACAAGATCTTTCTGCAATAAAGCACCCAAACAACCCTTCATCCTATCACTCACTGGTTCTGGTTTTTTAGAAAAAAACAGCCCATAAAGCCAAACAACAGGAGCAAAAAAGCAGCTAAAAATAGAGGAAATGAAAGATTTTTTAACCGAAGCAGGTCGTCGCTGTTGTGTGTCAGGCAACGATTTTCTCTGAAGCTGTTCAGTGGACTTAAGCTTATCGGGAGAAACTACCTCTTTTGCTCTTACACCATTCAAGCCCACCTGGCTGAGGAAATAATCGTCTGTCCGAGGAGAGCCTACAACAGAGCCTCCACCTTCACTGCTAGTTTTTGAGTCTGATCTCTCTCGATTTACAGGAACCGGTATCGCCTTTGAAACAGCAGCAAAAACAGATACATCTACTTTATCTGGCGAAGACTCCCCTCCCCCCAAACACCGAGGCAAGAGTCTTTGCAAAAATGAAGATGATGTTGTAGAGCCACTCACAGACATGAAAAAAAAATCCTCAAAAAACAAAACTAGTTATCAACCTATCATCATATATCTAAACAAAAATAGCCACAAAATCAAGCTATATATTATTGGGTTATTTGCCATTAGTAGTGAATATTCGTGTGAATTGAAGGGCATAAGACGAATTATAAATTTTCAATAATTTGAAGTGGACAAGAAAAAATACAATTTTAAACCTATTTTCAATTGGTATTGACCTTAAAAATTGTCTAAACAAAAGACAAATTGAATTTTTACATATCTGTGTTGCAACTCACAAAAATTTCAAATACGTGAAGATGATCGGTAACCTTATTTTAAAAAATAATTACTGGTTTTTATTAGAATTTAGATTTGGAGAAAGTATGAGTAATAGTTCAATTGGGAGACAGAGAGGCTGGTCTTTTGCACTGAACGCGACACGTAAACAAGACAGTGATGATGCTAAGAAAAGAATGTCCTTACGCTCCATTTCACCCTCTTCAACTTCACCAACTCGCAACTCCTCGGTTTTTAGCCTGTTTAGCTGGTCCAGCACCCCTTCAGCGGCTGATGAACGAGACAGAACGCAAACTTTAATGAGCTCCTCTTCAAATGAGTCCAGCAATAGTGATGATGACAACCAAAAATTATCTCGATCTCAAATAACAGCAAAGCGCTTTATTATAAAAAAATATATCGACGAAAATCTTTTTCCTGAGCTCAGACAAAGCCCTTCAAAATTAAACGCACCAGCAGTTGATTGGAATGAATTGTCAGAATTGCTTTGTGAAATAGCTATGCATGGAAAGACAGATAATTTTAATGAATTTTTATGGCAACTGTCTGCAATTTTTGACGTAAAAAAACTAAGTCCTGAACTACAACAAAAACTAGCATTTTTTTTTGATAGCAGTAAACATCAGAATTTTATTACTATTATAAAAAATATATTTTTACAAAAAGGACCTTACTCTTTCCCACAAATAAAAACTGACATTAAACAATGTTTAGATAATGCATTAAAAAAATGGAGCGAATATAAAGATTGGAATTGCGCAGACCAAAACTTGTTACAAAATTTTCAAGATTTACACCCAACTTTAACCACGTTCCAAATAGATGAAAATAGTAAAGTGGTTAAACAAAGTTTATTTGACTTTCTACAGGAAAATTCTACAAATAATGAACTCCTAAAAAATACAACAATTCAAACACAAAATAAAAACGGCGAGTTGGTTGAAATGAGCATTGCAGACCATCGCGCATTAACCAAATCGAAATTTTATTCATTACTTGAACTAGACCCAACCTCTGCTACACCAAGCATCATAATTCTTGAAAATGAAACTCCTTTCTTAAACCCAACAGTTGCCCTTGCCCTTGCGAAAAAAGTTGCAGACGATAATTTATATTCTGATATTGATCTCATGCAACGATTTTGTACAACTCTAATTCCAACACTATTTCCA
>JAZKEW010000063.1:21793-25061 GCA_040386785.1 Bdellovibrionota bacterium | reverse complement strand
AAAACTTCAGAAACTTTTCCACTACTACTTTCTGATGAACCAAAACGTTTGAATCCTGAAGTCGGTCGAAAATTATGTAAAATAATGGGACTAAGCAGATTTTATGAATCAGATGGAGTGGCTATACAAGAAAGTATTGTATATACTGAAGCGACAAATATAGGTTTATTTATTGACTCAGCAAAAAAATCAGGCATCACGGCTTACGACGGTGAAGGGACAGAGCAAAACTTAGCCCTTGTTTATAACACAATAGACCCACTTTTAGATGAAAATGGAAAACAACTTGAACTTAGTCCAAGCCTAAAAAAAGCAATCAAAGAGCAAATTACCTGGATATCTAAAAAAGATGTGGATAAAATTTATAAAGCACTTTTAACTATAATGTATTCTCACAAGTTGTTTGTAACACCACCAGATCAACTTTCTAAAGAGACAAAAGAAAAAATTACGGATGAGATATACAAAATTTTTCCTAAAATTAGAATTCCTAAGCAAGGTGAAAAACGTCAAGATACCGACAATTTATTTAACCATTTGGAAGTCTTAGCAGGGTTAATACTTGTTGGAACTTATCATACAGGAATTCAGCGCATTGACAAAACAATTAAAATTCTTGATCCTTATGAAGGACTGAAGGATTTAAATGTTTTAAAGCATTATTTAGAAACATTAAACAAAAAATATATTGCAAATTATTTAGGTTTACCTGAAGGAACTCCCCTTAAAGTAAACGGACAATTAAACCCAGTTATTGGTTTGGCAGTCACTGCTAAAAACGATAGAACACAATCTACAAGTTTAGCAATTAGCAATGATGAAATACTCCCGATTTTAAGTGAACAAATTGAAGCAAGAAAAATAATTTTAACTGATGTTTTAAAGGTAGAGCTTTTTCAAGCACTTAAAGAAGGTGTAATTTACCCCACATGGACCAAATCCTACGAGACAAAAACAGGAAAACAAAATTTTTCTTGGAAAAGTCTTGAGTCATTGCTGGTCGAAATTATTGCCAATGGGCAGTTAGAAAATTTTTTAAAATTACTGAATGAATTCGATCCAGAATTTTCAACTGAAATTGATTTTATAAATAAAGCTCAAAAACTCTTTGTGGCTGATGAAAATACTAAAGCAATAGAACTCATTGAATGCTTAAAACTGTTACCAAATATCCATTTTTCACAGTCACCATCTGATAAAAAAAATGTCAATGACAGTAAAACTTTTATCAAAACTCACATTCAGGAATGCTTGACAAAATCTTTAGAAACGTTGAAAAATCACCCTTCAACCAAAGTGTCTTTGTTAAGGCATCTTCAAGCTATAGAACCAAGTTTAGCAACATTTTGTTTATCAGAATCGGACAAAGTAGTTCCTCAGTCGCTTACCAGATTCCTGTCTAGAGCTAAATCTAAATCGACATTCAATGATGAACCATATACCAGAATTAAAGTTCAAGATAAAAATGGTAATGTTGTTCAAATGACTATTACGGCACATCAAGAACTGATCAAGGCAAAATTCTACAAAATTCTTGACCTTGCACCGACAACTCCAATCATGATTAAAATGCCAGACGGTGCTATTTGTCTAAATCATGTGGTTGGTTTAAAAATTATTAAAAAACTTGAACAACAAAAACAATATGAAAATCAATTAAAGACTCAAAAAGAAAAATGTACTGAAGCCATGGACTTTAAAGTTTTTGAAGATTTTTGCAAAGAATTTAACATTCAAGAGACCTACACCTTACAAAGAAATTACTTAGTTTCTTTTAATCTCGCTGCACGGGACCTGAGACCTCACCTTGATTCTAACTGGAATGTGCTTCTAATGAATCCTGAGTTTTTTCTTGACATTGAAAAATCAGTAAACAATTTTTTACAGAATACTAATTTAGTCCATACAGTGCTTGCTATGTGCGAAGATACTACTGTTGAATATAACCTGTTTAATACTGAGCCAGATGAACTAAAAGAGGACTTAAAAGAGTCTATAACTAAAAAAATTACTGCCATGCTTGCTAAATTTAAACATAAAGACGATTGGATTGGTGACATGGAAGGACAACGAGAAGCTCTGCAGAGTTTATTAGAAATAAAGCTATTTAATGCTTATCTTGCATCTACCGACATTCTCCTCAAGAAAATTCATGATGCTGATAGTACTGAAATAATTCCCCTTAAACATTTTTTAGAAACAGCTAAAACAGTATATGAAGCTGCAGGCATTGAGCAAAGTAGGGAAAACTTTATGTATGCTTCAGAAAAATACCTAAACCCTACTTTTGGCGCAGCTCTTTTAGCGAAGCTAGAAGAGAGGAAAAAAGTGATGGGGCTCTAAGGTAAAACGTCGTATTCGCCAGCACCGTCCCACTGAGTGCAACCATTCCACCAATAAACGCAAACGAACTCGGCAACTCCCCCAACATCAACCACCCCATTAAACTTGCCACTAAAGGCATTGCATACATCCAACTTGATGCCGTCACGCGAGATAATCTCGACAACGCATAATTAAACGTTAAACACGCAATTGCCGTTGGAAATACCCCCAAATAAATAGCCGACCACGTTGCTGCTGCACTAGCCCGTGGTAAATCATGAACTAATTGTGGCAAGAAAATAAGAGAACTCGCAGCCCCTCCCAACACAACAAAAACTGTCGAATAAAGACAACTCATTCTTGTTAAAAGTTGTTTTGCTTGAGTCACGTAAACAGATATTGCAAATGTGGAAATAAGAATATAAATCACGCCAATATCAAATTGTGCATTCTGAGCTTCGCCTGCAGCAATTAAAAAAACGCCACAAATGCTCACAAATAACCCGAACCAACGGAACTTTGAAATTTTTTCTTGTAGAAATATAACTGATAATAATATTGTAAACACAGGAGATTGAGCAATAATAAAACTTGCAATACCTGCGCTAACTGTGAGTTCACCCAAGTTTAAAAAGAAATGATAAATTCCCATGCCAATAACGCCGAGCAGCGCAGCAGAAAGCATATCTTTTTTTGCAAGTGGATTTTTAGGTGGTTTTATTTTGTAAATAATCAGCATGCATATTGCACCAAACCCGAGTCTTAGCAACGAAAAACTACCTGCATGGTATTCTTGCATGCCAACGCGAATGCCAATAAAAGCCGATGCCCACATTAAAATAGTTGAAATTAATGCACCTAATGTTAAAAAATGATTCTTTGTGTGTGTTTTAAAGCCAGCAAAAATTTGTAAATTCATTTATTATCCGCTTCATGTTGAAGG
>JAZKEW010000063.1:17493-21783 GCA_040386785.1 Bdellovibrionota bacterium | reverse complement strand
AATTGGGAGCAATTTCCAATTTTCAGGGAATCCCATCAACTTTTCTAATTGATCTGTTGTGATAACTCCATTTTTGATAGCGCTGTCTATAAAGTCAATAAATTCTTTTTTCCATGAAGTTTCCTTTTCGATTAAATTTTGAATGTGAATTAAAAAAACCACTGTGTTGTAGATATTCTCATTATTTTTTGTATTGATACTATCGACCAGGATTGAATTATTATTGACCTTGCTTTTTGGATATCGAATACTACAAGTGTTGAGTTTTGTATTCCAAAGCCTTCCATGGTGAGCGCAGATATTTCTCACTCTTAAAAAATTTTTAAGGAAAGATAAAAAAATACTCTCGTCCAGTTCATAGTTTGAACTTATTTTTCTTCGATATTCTCCATTAAGATAACTGTAAAAGTACATCAAGTTTCCAAAAGTAAAAATCTCGCATATTGTCCATGTTGGTGGAAGTTCCGGAGTCTTATATTTATTCCTATAATGCCTGCTGAAGTCTTCTTCACTTCCAACAAATTTTTGTTTGATTTGTGCAATATTTTCCTGAATTTTTTTGATATTCTTCTCTTCATAGAGAGAAAATTCAAGATAGGAATGAGAGTTTTTTAAGCCAACTGATATTTCATAAGCCCAATTTGACCTCAAAGAAACCTCGAATGTTTCAATCAAAGGAGTGAGAAAAAGCCTTAATTTTTTGTCAAAATTATACAGATTGATGATTGTTTTAAATGAGGTCTTTTCCTGAAAACAAGTTTTACCAAAAGCATCTTTAATTTCAAAAATTTTCCAGTATGCGCTCAGCCTATAGTAGTTGACGTGTTTAAGAGAAAACTCAGCTTGGGATCCCTCTTCAAAGAGCATTCCTCTAGTTTTTAGGAGGGCAACCTGCTCAGGATGGCTTAGGGGGGATTTTGTGAAAGTGTTCACAAAAAAAACCCTCCCGCTTTGAGCGTCCCCGAGGGGCTAGGCTTGGGAGGATGTCGTACTATAGAGTATGCCACTGGGGCTTCTTTCCGTCAATGTAAATAGTTATGCTCTCTAGAGAAGAAAGCTTTCTCCCGCCCATGCTATAACAATCTGTTTTCTCATTCAAGCGTTACCCGCTTCATGTTGAAGGAGCCATTTTTTACGCTCTAAACCACCTGCATAACCGCCTAAATTTCCGTTTGAATTGATGACACGATGACAAGGAATCACAATCCAAATATTGTTTGATCCATTGGCATTTCCAACAGCACGAAAGGCAGAAGGTTTTTGAATTTTTGTTGCAAGATCTGCATAAGAGATTGTCTTACCAAATGGTATTTTTGTGAGTTCCTTCCAAACTGATTTTTGGAAAGGAGAGCCAACACAATATAAGGGGGTTTTGAATTCTTTTAATTTGTGGTTAAAGTACAACTTTAATTCATTTTCAATTGAATTTATGGGATCTGTACGGCCTTCAATAATGTCTAATTTTACTTTTTTTCTCCACTCGTCAATTTTGGCTTCTACGCCATTGTCGTCAATAAACTCTAACGAATAAAGGGCGCTGGTATTTGCAATGGCGAGCATTGGCCCAAGGGGCGTTTCAATTTGTGAAAAGTTCATATGCATAAACCTCTTATCTATCTGAAGTATATTTTCTAAACAATTTAAGTCTGGGCTAGTCAAAAAACCCATATTGGCATTATTATCTGGTTTGTGGGGGTTTGTCAGCATCGTCAAATGCTTTAATGAAGACGTTTATAAAAACGCTTGTATTTGAAGATACAATCTACTAATAAAATTTTGGTTTTCTTTTTTATATTTTTTTTAAAAACAAAAAAGCCGTAAAGCGATAAATAGTTCTAAAATTAGAGGATAGAGTGTCATGCAAACAGGAATTACGTCGGGGCAAAATGCCGCAAAAATAATAGTCAGCCACAAAAAACTATGCAAAACCGATGTTGGTACGTATCAAGATTTACTCAATCAAATTCCCCTGGGTGATTTGTCTCAATTCAAAACTCACCTTACTACGTATATTGAATCACTTGATGCAAATCGTAGTAACGAAAGATCTATAACTACTGCTAAAAATAAGTTTGTAGACACTCTTACCTACACAACACTTAGTTCAATAGAAAAAAACAATCTAGCCGAACTAATAGAGCATGGAACAAAGCACACAGGGCTATTTGGGCAAGTTGTGTCAACGGGGCCATGCAGAAGACAAACTAATTTTGAAAAAGATACTCTTGCAGCCCTTGAATTAAAACAACATGAAAAAGATATTCAAATAAAAGCTTCTGGAGGAAATCCTAGCGAGCACTCCCTCTTTCCTACAACACTTTCCATCTCGCCTAAAAGCCGTACAAGCGTCGCCGCAACAAGTTCATTTAGTTCAGTGCAGTCTTCTTCACAGTCACTGCAACAAGAGCCCGTTACAGATATTAGTGACAGTGAACGCGCACCAAGAAATCAAGATCTTAGAAAAGTATTTGAATATATTTTGGAAAATAACACATCAAACTCAACCAATAGTATTTCTATAGAAAATGGAGACTCTTCGTGGGAGCTAAAAATAGTAGTTGCTGCAACTTCGGCAGTGCAACAAGACATATTTACAACGCTCGAAAGCGCAATGGTGGGGACAAAAACTCAAGCACCAAAAATGGCTTTGGGTATAATAACAACAACTTTCACCATACATGTAGAAAAATTTGATTTCTTATGTCAGTCACATTATCAACCCTCACAACGCTCCATTCAGATTAGAATTGGTCAGAAAACGAATTGTTTGTCATTGGAATAAGGTCTTCTCTATTGCGTGACAAACTTCTGACCAGCAGCAGTAGAGCTTAAAGCCGGCTGTGAGCATAATGATAAGTGTGCGGACCGTTGCCTTGCGACAACTTTACAGAAGGATATCTGAAGGAGAAGCGAACGCGCGCACTCTCTACCACATCAACAGCATTTTCTTTGTTCTTTTCAATAAAGTCCATCATCCCAAACACCGTCGTCAACGCATACCCAAGGGAATCACTCATTTCACTTTCCGATATAAATACACCTAAAACATCCACAAAAATCTCATTATCAAGCTCACCTTTATTATTTCTAAAATTATTCTTCAAATAATCAAATGTTTCTTTGCAATCTGAGCGAATTTTTTTTACGTCATACATAGTTCCCTTTCCGCTCACCACTAATTCAACAAAAGGCAGTAGATTATCTGCCCCAGCTTCTCGTAATCCAGAAAGTATTTTGTCATCCCATATTTTTTTGCTAGCAATCTCTCCTAATCTAGCATCATTTTTTTCAGAATTTCCTGGTTCTTTTCTTAATTTTTCTACTTTTAAATAGAATAAATAGGGACTCTCATCTTCGATATTTGATATTTTTTTAAAAAAATCTTCACACTTCTTCACCTGCTGACTAAATTCTTGTTCATAATTCAATTTAAATTTAAATGTCAATTCATCAATCTGAACTTTAAAATAGTTCCATATCGCCGCTATTGCAACTTGATCTTTTATCATGTTTGAGTTGTTGTAAGTTTCCAGAAGCTCTGTATGTTTCTTTTTTAATTCGTAAAATTTCCTAAATACTTTTTCAGTATTTTCAGGTTTTTTTTCATTAATCAAGACAGAAAATTCTTTTAATAAATTATTTACACCATTACCGTTATTCTTAGCCTCTACATCCGATATACTTCCAATTACATTTTCTAACTCACTTGATATAAAGAATGAAACACAATAATCGTTCCCTGCAGAATCTAAACTAATTATTCCAGCATCACCCATTTTAATATTTTTAAAATAGGAGTACTTTAATTCTTTTGCAATATCTTTTGTCGCATTATTTTTTTTCAAAGAATTTTTGAACTCTGCAATATCAAATTTACCATCTTTAAAAGCAGCGCCTTTCTTTTCCTTTATATACGCCGCAGCCAACAACATTTGTGCACTACGCGGAATATTCGGTCCAAACCAGCGATTTTTTGAAATAAACAATGGATTGTTAGCATCAAGACTTCGAATTGAATTTATAACTTGTGTAGTTGTTTCGTATTCATTATTATAAGCTGCATTAAAAAGAAGATTCGCTTTTTCTTTTTTTGGCTTTAATTTAGAATAAGCATTCGAAGGACAAGCATAAACCCGCCTAATTCCTGGCTGCGTCATATCACTTTCTTCCTTGAAAAAATATTTAAATATCAAGCAGCGTCTGGAAAGAAAAAAAAAGTTATTTCGTCCCAAACAACCTATCTCCAGCATCACCAACCCCAGGCATCAGGTAGCCTCGGTCATTGATTTC
>JAZKEW010000063.1:13149-17453 GCA_040386785.1 Bdellovibrionota bacterium | reverse complement strand
TGGATGGAAATGTAAAACTCTCTGGGCGCCTTTTTCAAAGGCGATAATGTTAATCACTTTTATTTGCCCCACATTGTACTGCTTAAGCCTGTCCAAAGCCGCAATCATGGTGTCTCCCGTCGCAAGCAAAGGGTCCAGCACAAGTATCATTTTATCTTTTGAATTCTCGGGTATTTTAAAATAATACTCCACGGTATTATTAATAAACTTATCCCGATATATGCCAATATGCCCCGCAGAACAGTTTGGTAAAATTTCAAGGAGAGCGTCTAGCATCCCGTTCCCCGCACGCATAATTGAAACCAAAACTGGCCTATCGGAAATTTTTTTAACCGTCGTAGCCGCCATGGGAGTTTCAATTTGAATATCTTGCAATTGCAAATCTCGCGTTGCTTCAAATGCAAGAAGTACGGAAAGCTCTTTAATTAACAAACGAAACTCGGGAGTTTGTGTATTTTTGTCACGAAGCCTGCCAATTTTATGTTGAACAAGTGGATGATTAATAACGTTAAAATTATTCATTTTTCAATTTCTTTCCCTGTGAATTCCTATTAAAAAACAGTTCCATCGCTTTGCAGTTGCAATGGAGGCGCCCCATCTTTCCGCTTACTTTGCGCAATTTTTCTTCCCGCCCACCAAGTTCCACCCTCTAAAATTTTTGCTAAAGGAAATTCCTGTTCTGGTTTTTGCAATTTATCCTGAATTATTTTTGCAAGACTATCCAACAAACAAACCGTTAACGCGCGCCATTCAATTATGAGTTGAGAACTGGCCACATGTTGCATGTTTAAAAGGTTTGAATCTTTTAATTCAATCACCCCAAAATCTAAAAACAAACCACCATTGCGGTACTCGGCAAGGCCAGTTAATTTCTCAACATCGGTTATGGAAATATTTGCTTCCATAAGAGGCTCAAGCAAAGAATAAGTCAGCCATTGCGAAAGTTTGTGAAATGGAACTAAAAAATTCTCTGCATTTGTTGTTGGTGTGTACTCCCAAACATCTCCTAAATTCACCCCATCCATGGACAAACGTCCTGGCCAAATATCCCCTAAATTATCGAGTACTGCACGTAACACTTGTGTGGCTGAAATTGTAGTGCCATTTTTTTGCAAGAGATCATCAATAATATCAGACACTCTTTGCGTTTTAAAAATGGAATCGCATTTTTTTAATACTTGCGCCAAATTTTGCATTAAAGTCACTCTGCCGCTCACAGCAAGTAAAGGATTTTGTGCACTCACCTGAAAATATTTTTCTATACACTCTTCATTTATGCTTGAGAGTGCACTTGCATTTGCAAAAAGCCCTGCATAATACATTTCTAAACTTGCTAAAGCCAAGCCTTCTGACTTTGAATAAGTCTCTGAATATTGTTTATCAAAATATTTCCAAGCCATGCCCGCACCAGCATCGAGTAAAACAGAAGGAATGACTAAATCCCATTTTGCTTTCGCTTTATCGAGAGGAGAGAGGTGATTTAGCGAATGATTTAATGTTTTTAACCTATCAATTTGAGGGTTTTGTTTTTTTCCAACTTGAAAATGCCCCCAACGTGAATGAAAAGGAATTTCAAGGTTTGGATAATTTTCATAAATAACATCGAGAACATAATTTGCACATTCAGAAATTTTATTTTCATGCAACTTAAAGTGTGTGCCACCCTCTTTTGCCAGTGTATAAATTTGTGCACAACGTTCACGAACAGCTTGTGGAGAAAGAATATAGTCAAGATTTGTTTTACTCATCTAAATTTCTTCCTTTAACTTTTTCTAAGTCCTCTTCATTTTTTCCACCTTCTTGTGAAAAATACCCTGCCGCTTTTTTTGCTTCCATTTCCACTTGCGCATCTTGAGGAATTAAATCGTCGGGAATAGAAATGCGGTTAATCACTTCAATGCCACTGTTTACAATAGCGTCATATTTCATGTTAGACATAGAATGAAGATTGTGAATTGTTTTAATGCCAAAATAATGCAACACATCAGGCATGAGTTCTTGAAAGCGAGCATCTTGAACACCTGCAACACATTCTGTACGATGAAAATACGTCGCAGCGGAATCACCACCCTCTTGTCGTTTGCGCGCGTTGTAAACTAAAAATTTAGTGACTTCACCAAGTGCGCGCCCTTCTTTACGATAGTAAGCAATAATTCCAACACCACCGCGTTGCGCTGTGCGCACGGCATCTTCAATACCCCACATTAAATATGGTCTACAGGTGCAAATATCAGAACTAAATACATCCGACCCATTGCATTCATCATGCACACGGCAAGTTAATTCCACCTTTGGATTGGCTAAATCGGTTGGATTGCCAAACACATAAACTGTCGTAGAGCCTATGGGCGGCAACAACAACTTTAAATCAGGCCGCGTCACCAGTTCTGGAAACATGCCACCAGTTTCTGTAAAAAGAACTTTGCGCAATTCTCCTTCAGTTACGTTAAAGCGTTTTGCAATTCCTGGTAAATACCACACCGGCTCTATGGCGACCTTTGTTACTTTAACGTCATGGTTTTCTTTGATATATTTTCCGTCTACTTTTAAACGACCTTTTTCAATAGCTTCATTAATTTCTGGAATATTTAAATGCGCCGTTGTGACCGCAATGGTTGGGTTGATATTCATGCCTTGCCTTAATAAGTGGCCGAAAGCTTGCTTCACATGAGCACCCCAAGGGTCCAGTGAAACAAATTTTTCAGCGTCATACCAGGAATCATAAGGCCCAAATACCGCTGTAGGCTCGGTGTTTTGTAAGTCAGGGCGATGCGTCGCAAGAAATTTTCCTGAGGCAATAGAAAGAGCCCTATATACCGTGTAACTTCCACTGTGAGTTCCAATGGCATTGCGATTTTCTTTTTCAGAAATTGTGGCAATAACTGGACCTCTGTCCAACGGATTTTTTGCACCCCACTGAATGGGAATTGATTCCTTAAAAACAGTATTTGCGTGCGAAGTTAAAATGACGTGTGAACTTTTTTTATCCATGTCTAGTTCCATAATAATTTACCTCTTAGCTCATCCAGTTGTGATCGTGCTGCATTTGCCATTTAAAAGTCACCTTTCTTTGGTCAGACCAGAAATTCAAGCTGCCATCTCCCGTAATTTCTCCATGCCCAAATTTAGAGGCATTAATACCGCCAAAAGAAAATGGTTCTCGTGGAACAGGAACTCCAATGTTAATTCCCACCATACCAGCACTTGCATGGCGAATAATTTCTTCCGCTGCTGCACCACTCGATGTAAAGACGGAACAAGCATTTCCGTATTCGTTTGCATTTTCAATTTGCAAACCTTCGGAAATATTTTTCACCCGCACAATAGACATAATTGGTCCAAATAATTCTACTTTTGCCGCTTCAGATAACGGATCAATTTCGTCTAATATAGTTGGCCCAAGCCAATAACCTGACTGATAATCCTTAGGTGGTTTTAATTTTCTTCCATCAAGTAAAATTTTTGCGCCGTGTTGTTGAGCACGCTCTATGGCCCCGTGTAAAAACTGCACTTGTTCTTTCGTAATAATTGCTCCCATTTCCGTTCCAAGCTGCAAGCTTTGCGCACGTTCAACAACTTTTGCAATTTGTGCATCAACATTTCCAACAGCCAGTAGCACACTTGCAGCCATACAACGTTGACCTGCACAACCTGTGAAGGAATCTGCAATACCAACTCCACACATATCTAATTGAGCATCGGGCAATAAAAAAATATGATTTTTTGCGCCACCAAGAGCAAGCACTCTTTTACCATGAAGCGAAGATTTTTCGTAAACAATTTTTGCAACTTTACTAGATCCAACAAATGAAACTGCTTTAATTATTTTGTGTGTGCAAATTTTTTCTACTAAACTCGCTCCCCCTTGCAACACATTAAAAAGCCCTGCTGGTAGCCCAGCTTCATGAAAAATTTTGGCAATTAAATTGGAAGTAAGAGGTGTTTTTTCAGATGGCTTCCACACAACAGCATTGCCAAGCATAAGCGCAATAGGTAGGGTCCACATAGGAACCATAGCAGGAAAATTAAACGGAGTAATACAAGCAACAACACCTAGAGGAATACGGCGATATTCACAAAAAACATCCCTTGAAACTTCAAGTTTTGCGCCTTGATCATGATTTTGCAAAGACAGTGCATATTCTAAAACCTCAACCCCTTTTAAAACTTCAGCCTTAGCTTCATTTAGAGTTTTCCCATTTTCAAGGCTAATCATCTGCATTAAATTATTTAATTCACGTAGAAAAATTTCCCGCACTTTGAAAAACACAACACTGCGTTCCTTGAGCGGAATTCTAGCCCAT
>JAZKEW010000063.1:11930-13139 GCA_040386785.1 Bdellovibrionota bacterium | reverse complement strand
CTGAGATTTTATTTCGGTGATCGGCAGTGTGATGATTTTCCCTTTGGATCTGAATACACCAATGGTGAATTCGCGGCCGCTGATGAATTCTTCTGCAAGCACCTGCGTATCTTCTTTGAAAGCTTTTTCCAAAGCCGCTTCTAATTCTCCCTGCGTTGCTTCATGCGCTATACCAACAATTTCTCCAAAATAGGGTGAGTCTATTTTAAATTCAGCGCCTCTACCTTTTACAAATTCACCTCCAAAAAAATGTGCACATTCAATTGGATGACTTGGCTTCAAAATTTGATTCATTTATGCGACCTCGTTTGTTTGTATTTAAGAACTGACAATGATATTCAATATAACTGACCTTGTTTATATTTCAAGCTCTTGCACTGGAGTGCTCCAATGTTCAATCAAACCAAAGGAATTTTTGCCCTCGCTACCACAGAAATGTGGGAACGCTTTAGCTTTTATACCATGCAATTTACTTTGGTGTTGTACGCAACAGCGTCCATTGCAAAAAATGGTCTTGGTTTTTCCGATAGTAAGGCTTATCAAATTGTTGGAATTTATGGTGGACTTGCCTATGCCACACCTGTTTTAGGTGGTTATATTGCTGACAAGTGGCTCGGCCGTCGCAACGCCATTCATCTTGGCGGTATTTTAATGGCCATGGGGCATTTTATTCTCGCCTTTGGTGGCATTTATAGTTTTTACTTTGCCCTAATTTTTCTTGCTTTTGGTTGTGGATTATTTAAACCAAACATCACCTCACTTGTTGGAAATTTATATTTAAAAACCGATGTCAAAAGAGACGCCGGCTATAACATATTTTATGCTGGTATTAATGTCGGAGCGTTACTTTCAGGAATTGTGGGTGGTATTTTAAATGACAAATTTGGTTTTTATGCTTCTTTTCTTGCCGCAGGAATTTGCATGATTATTGGAGTTTTAAACTTCAAATTTTCAACTGACAGCATTAAACACATAGGCACAAAATTACAAAATGATGCTCTAAAAAATAAACTCACTCCATTTTTTCAATTAAGCTCTCAATCTAGAAATGGGGTTTATTTATTTCTTATTCTAAGTTTTATGAACGTTATCTGGCAAATTGCTTATTGCCAGTGGGCCGGTTCTTTAAATATTCTTGCGGACAGAAATACAGACCGAACTGTATTCGGGTATACCATTCCCACCCTTTGGTTTGAGTCACTCAATCCC
>JAZKEW010000063.1:4395-11920 GCA_040386785.1 Bdellovibrionota bacterium | reverse complement strand
CTCCTGTATTTGCTGTTTTTTACACTTGGCTACAGAAAAAAAATAAAAAAATTGATTTGTCTTACAAATTATCCCTTGGTTATTTTTTACAGGCTCTAGCGTGTTTTATTATTATACCTGCTGTTATTCACGTGCAAGGCAATCCAAATTTTCAAGCGAGTCCGTGGTATCAAGTTTGCTTTTATTTTCTTTCCACACTTGCAGAATTATTTACCATTCCTGTCATGTTTGCTGCCACCAGTTTGCTGGCTCCAAAAGGGTATGAAGGGCGTCTTATGGGAATTTATATTTTTACGGCACTCTCAATGGGAACGTATTTAGCAGGGCTTACAGCGTCTTTGTTTACGAACTTAGGCATGATGCAAATGTTTTTATGGCTTGGAATTGTGACGGTTATTTTTGGAATTGTGCATATTTTTATCAATAAAAAAATTAATTATTATGCTATAGAAGCAATCAAAGAATAACAATCCTCATCCCCACGCTAGTTTTCTCTTTCAATTTGTGTGTCAAAATGACGTACAAATTAAGAGGTAAAAATGTAAGCGTCCTTGGAATACTATCCAGGTGAAGTTTTTGTTTCGAAATATTTGAAAGCAAAATACCATCCGCCGTAGTTAAGCAATAAGTGTTAACTTAAAAACACCAAAGCGATTTTCAAGTAATTATTGATTAAATAAAAATTAATATGGGAAATGCTCACTCAACAACCGCCGCAACGCTCTTTTTCTCATTGCCCAGCTTAATAATACTCAAACTCTTTTCTGGAATATTGCTCTTTTCCACAAAGGTAATATTTCCAGTAACAAGATGGTGATTTTTAATTTTATGCAAAGCCTCTGCCACCTTACTTGCAGAGGTAGACTGCGCAATATTCACCGCGCGAGCCAGCAAATAAACCGTATCAAAACCCAATGCAGCAAAGCTGCCATCAGGCTCGCTGTGAAATTTTTCCACATAATCTTTTATAAATATTTGCACAATAGGATCTGCCGTTTCAGTGTTTACAAAAGCATGTGTTGTGTAATAAATATCCCCACCCTTTAAGCTTTCAACATCTTTTGAATCAAAGGAATCGCTACCAACAATGGGTTTATTATAATTTAAACTTCTCAATAATTGAATTACTTTAACAGCGTAAGCAGGCTCACCCGCCACAAAAATACTCTCTGGTTGGAATATTTTTATGGTTTCTTGAATTTCATTTTTTGACAAAATATTGATAGGGAATCGAGGGCTAATTTTGCGCTATTTGCAGTAAAAGTATCTAGTGAACTTTGTGAGCCTGAAAAATTAAAAAATGCCGCAAAAGTAATATTTTCTTCAGTTACAGCATAGCTTTTAAAGCTCAAAATAAGAGTGGAGAAAAGAGAATAAAGAATGATGTTTAATTTCATAGCAAGCTCCACTAGCATCAAAAACAAAAATGAGGTAATTGCAAAGTGGCTTTTATTTTTTTGTGTAAAAGCACTGTCCTCTATTCATAAAGGAGTTGTCTTATGAAATCAACACAAGAACGAATTGAAGGCTTTTTGCAAAAATACCCCCTTATTTCTATGAATGAAATGCTGACGCACGAACTAAGCGACCCTTCTTGCCAAGATCCAATTTGGAAAACAATTCAAAATGAAAACGGAAATTTTCCCTTCTCAAAAAATTTAATTCAATTATTTTTATACCTTCGTAATTTAAATAAAACACTTTTTAATACCATTGAAGGAAAAGAAGCCTGCACACAAAAATATTGGAATGCTCAAATTCAACACCCCGATAAAAAATTAAACGGTGGTGGAGTTATGACTGTTATTCGGGAACAAATACTTGAAAAATCTGCTGTCAATATGAGCATTGTACATGGCCCTCAATACCCTGCTATGGAAGGCGAATATGCTGGCAAACCATTTGTGGCTGGTGGAGTTTCCCTTATTTCACACCCTAAAAACCCAAACGCACCCATTATGCATCTCAACGTGCGCTGCATTCAAATTACTGAAAATAATAAAGTGACAAAATGGATTGGCGGTGGAGCTGACTTAACACCCATGGTTATTTTTAATGAAGATACAAACTTATTTCATGAACATATGAAAAAAGCTTGTGAAAATCACCCTCATGTTGGCAACTATGAAAAATACAAAAAATGGGCTGATGAATATTTTTATATTCCACACAGGAAAGAAATTCGAGGCGTGGGTGGCATATTTTTTGATTTTGTTCCTCTAGAGAGTGAAGAAAATTTTGCTTATTTGCTTGACGTGGGTCAGCATGCAACCCATGCTTACGCTAAAATTATGTCTCAGCGAACGTCTATACCATATGATGAAACTTTGAGTGAAAAGCATTTGTACTGGCGTAGCCGGTATGCGGAATTTAATTTGGCTTATGATAGAGGGACTCGGTTTGGCTTGCTCTCTGGAGGAAATTCGGAGGCGATTTTGTGTTCAATGCCGCCGACGGTGAAGTGGTGATGCTGCTCGTAACAGTTTGTTTTTAGACAAAAAAAAGCCCAGGGGCCCCCTTACGGAGAATTACCCTGGATCCGCTGCTCCTAGTATTCGACATAATAACACAAAGGTCAAGGGGAATGAATAAAGAACAATATAGTGACGTAATTGAGAGCCTATCGCGGGAGAGGCTCCATTCCTATAAACAAAATTCAGAGGATACAGACCATGAAATTCTAGGTCATTATCTTTATAATTTATTAGAAAATCAAAAACTATACCCTCCATTGCATATTCTTGAGATTATATTTAGAAATAAAACTCATTGTTCTATTGGAGAGCTCTTGAATAATAAAGAATGGCTATTATCCTACGTATATGAAAAAGATCCGAACTTAAACTTAGAGTTGAAAAAAATTGGTCCAAAATCCATAGAAGAATTTAATAAAAATATTTCCCGTGCTTTGAAAGCATCGAAAGAAACTGCATTTCTCCAAAAAAGAAATGTGATTGAAGGTGATCTCATTTCAAATTTAACATTTGGCTTCTGGACTTCACTATATATGCATATTTTTTCTAATATATTTTCAAACAAGGGAATCTTTATTATAACTTTTAAAAATTTTAATTTTAAAAAACTTGGCACTAATGATTATCTTCATCAAGAACAAATTATAAGAAAGCAAATTGATTTAGTCAGAAAAAAACGCAATAGAATATTTCATTATGATAAAATTAATTGCCATAAAAATTTAGAAGATGATATTTATAAACTAATTTATTATTTATCAATTGATTGTCACGATTTTTTTATACAAAGATTTAAGGATAAAATAAATGATTGAAGTCGGCTATTTTTCGTTTTTATTTGCAACTTTACTTTCTATATATGCTATTTTCACAGGGCTTTATTGTTTATGGAAACGTAATAATCAAAGTGGACTAGAACACATTTTAGCATCTTCTAGAAACGCCATTGTGGGCGTTTTTCTGTGCGTGTTGTTATCTTCTGTTATTTTGTGGAACGCCATTTTTATTCACGATTTTTCTGTGCAATATGTGTATATGCATTCAGCACTAGATACCCCTCCTATTTATTTATTCACCTCATTTTGGAGCGCCCTGGAGGGCAGCCACTTATTATGGACTTTTTTGCTTAGTTTAGTGTGTGCTATTTCCATTTGCACGGTGCGAAAAAAGAATTTGGTGTATATGCCAACCCTTTGTGTGTGTTTTGCGGCAGCACTTTTTTTTATGCTTCTTTTAAACATCACAATTTCTGCGCCACTAACCCGTTTATTTCCCGTAGGAAAATTTGGTCTTGGCATGAATGCTCTTTTACAAAACCCCTACATGGCCATTCATCCTCCCATGCTGTTTACTGGCTATAGCCTATTAATTGTGCCATTTGCCTATGGGGCAGCGGCATTAATTTCTGGCTATTTTACCCATGAATGGATTATTACAGTAAGACGTGCAAGCTTAATTGCCTGGGCTTTTTTAACTGTGGCTATTTTTTTAGGAGGAAAATGGGCTTACTATGAGCTTGGTTGGGGTGGTTACTGGGGCTGGGATCCCGTGGAAAATAGTTCCTTTATGCCATGGCTTTCGCTTACAGCCTCAATGCATACTCTTCTTATTTATTCTAAAACAAAACGCCTGCCAAGGCTTGCTCTCTTTTTAATTATGCTCGCCTTTGCTTTGTCTTTTCAAGGCACATTTATCACTCGCTCTGGGGTGATTAGTAGCGTGCATTCTTTTGCAGAAAGCAACATTGGCCCAGCCTATTTAGCTTGGATCTTATTTTTAATTATCTCTACTATTGTTCTTATTTTTACTCGCGGATATTTATTAGAGGGGGCTGCTAAAGTAAACGAATGGCGTCTCTCAAAAGAAACCACTTTGCTTTTTACTATTTTCTTTTTTCTATTTTTGTTAGCACTTGTTTTTACGGGCACTATTTTACCGCTAATTATTGAAGCTATTAACGGCATCAAAATTTCAATTCAACAACCATTTTTTAACGCTTTTGCCCCGTGGCTTGGCCTTGGTTTTGTTTCCATTTTAGGCGTTGGAAATTTAATGAGATGGAAATCGGGTAAAATACCATCTCCTCTAATGTGTCTTGGTTTGCCAGCAGTGTGCTCTTTGTTGCTAACAGTTTTTCTTCATTTTCAACAAAATTTAAATTTAATTGTAACTTTTGCTTATTTTATGGTCTTTTGGACCGCCTTTATTTTAATTATGGATCTTGTTTATAGGTTAAAAAACTTGCATTGGAATGGCTTAGCTTTTTTAAGGTACAGGCGCTCATACCTGGGCTCACTCATTGTGCACTTAGGCTTTTTAATGGCCGTTCTCGGCTTTACAGGCAATTATCAAACAACCAGCGCAGAAGTGAATTTGAATTTGCACCAATCAACACATTTTCACGGCTACAAGCTCACAAACAACGGTTTGAGCTACAATGCCGAATACAATGTTCAATATGTTGCTGCGGACGTTGAAGCCACAAATGAATTTACGCAAGAATCTGTTGTCATCAAACCAATGCGCTCTAAATTTACCAACAATGAACAATGGTTTAATGAAGTGGGAGTGTATTCCACATTTTGGCATGATGTGTATCTTGTTTTAGGCTCGTTCGATGTTAAGACCGAATCCATTTCCATAAAAATGAATTACAACCCAACTGTTAAATTTGTCTGGACAAGCCTTCTTGTGGCTGTTTTTGGAATTTTAATCGCTTTAAGCCACAGACCACCTTCCAGTTCTGAACCTCAAGTAAACAAGCCCTCATTGCTAAATGGAATTTCCAGCGCAGGAATTGTTGCTGTTACCTTAGTGAGTCTATTCTTTGCTTATTCTGGAATTGCAAAGGCGCAAACAACACCAGAACCTGTGCCAACACAAATAGACGCAAAACTTCTAGATGTAGGCAAGGAACTGAGGTGCCCCACCTGTCTTGGCATGAGTGTGATTGAAAGTGAAACCCCACAAAGCGTTGCTATGCGTGCAGAAATTTCAAATCAATTGGCGCAAGGAAAAAGCAAAGAAGAAATTATCAATTACTTTAAAAATAGGTACGGTGCTTGGATACTCAGACAGCCCGATTTCATGTCCTCCTACGGTTTTTTTATTTGGATCATTCCAATAGTTGTCTTAATTGCGGGGCCTCTATTTATCCTTTTTAAAGTGAGAAAATCGCAAAAAAACGCAAGGAATAAAGTATGATTTTTATATTAACAATTTCTTTTCTCTGGGGTTTAATTCTCACTGTTTTTGTTTTAAGCCCACTGCTCAACATAAAAAAACCAAAACGCTTAAAATCACCCCTTATTTTAATTGCGTTAATTTTAGGTCATGGAGTTTTGAGTTTTTCTCCACAAGCAAATGCAGAAGAACAAGTCGTTCCACAAGATGTGGCCATCCCTCCCCCCTATATTCAAGAAGAAAATGGATATTGGGTTCCATCGGTCAATCAATACATTCTGATGCCAGCACAAGGTGTTTTGCATGTTTACTATGTGGGAATGTTCTCAAATAGTTTTCACGCAAAAAGCACAAAAATTTTATTCCCATTTCCAAAAAATATTGAAAACGTCCGCTTGCATTCAAAAGCAACAGCCACCCTTGACACCACAAATTCAAACAAGGAAGTTGTTTTAAATACGCCACTCGATGAAAACACAAATCAACTTCAAGCGGAATTTGATTTGCAAGCGCCTTCTGGCTCTGTGGCATGGAAAAAAAACTCTCTACACACACTACCTGGTGTCACAATTTTAATTATGCCAGAATACAACGGCATTTTGCGCAACATGATTTCTTATTTTTATCCAAACGTTAATGTATGGCCTGCAAGAATTACAAATTTTCCGCAGGATTTTAAGTCCATGCTGTCGACTGATGTGTTAAAACCTGATGCAAGCTCTAAAGATCAAAGCGGAGAGCTTTCCAGGCAGTTTATTCGAGTTGGTGATATGACGGCAAATTTTCCTGAATTTGATGTTGTTGGTATTGTTCCTGTAAGATTTTTTATTTATTTATTAATTCTAGCATTTTTATTTTTTTTCGCAGTCGCATGTCTTATTTCTCTTCATAAATTAAAATCATAATCTTCTTCAAAAAATTTAAAAAAACGTATATTTTTTGACTGCAAAAAAACAATCATTTGACCTTGCTTCATCACAATAGCATCGCTACACTTAAATCTGATGTTAGTTATTAAGTGAGGAGGTCTACCCAATGATTTTAAATAGTGATTCCGTTGAATTAATTCGAGCAAATGCAGCAAGGCTTGCTATGGCAATACGTAACAAAGATGACTTAGTTGATCTTGCTACTGCAAGCTCTTTTGAACAAGTATTCTCTGCAATTGAAACTATTCTAACAAATACGGATATGTTTTTTGATGATGAACTTTTATCGAATTTAAACGTCACAAGCTGGCCAAGCTTTAAAGCTGTCTTGTTAGTTTATACGTTGAATATTGTGAACAGAAATATCAACCTTTCTCGTGATATTAGTTATTCACCAAATATGAGCAGAGAATTCGGCGCTTCATCTACCATAACAATGTAATAAATTTTCCAGCCCCACAATCAAACTGTTCAAATGCAATACTTTATTTACGCAAAGCTGTATCCCCTTTTGAAAACTATTGCGGCTAAAGCTTTCGTGATCAATTAAAATTCTTTCGCCTTCGGAATGAAAATAAATTTGCTGCTTTGCTAAAAAACCACTGGAACGCACTGAAGCAATTTTATTTTCATCAAGATCCACAATTTCTGCGGTGTATCTTGCTGTACCAGAAGGCTTATCTTTTTTTTGTGATATTCTACAATAGAAATATCTTCGTAGTATTGAGAAAGTTCTTTAGAAATTTTATTAATAAACGCAAAGGCAATGGAAAAATTAGGAATAATTAAACCACCTAATTTTTTTTCAGCACAAAATTCAACAAGTGTTTTCGTGTCTTTTTGTGAAAGCCCACTGCTTCCAATAATGGGGTGTACACCACTCTCCACAATACTCCACGTATTTTCAAGCACACTTTCATGGGACGTTAAGTCGATAGC
>JAZKEW010000063.1:0-4385 GCA_040386785.1 Bdellovibrionota bacterium | reverse complement strand
AGCAATGTCTGGTTTACATGAATTTAAAATATCTTTCAGGTTATCTTTTCGCCCTACTTTAGCAACAATGGAAAAGCCATTCATAGACTCAATTGCACGCAAAGCAATTTGCCCCATTTTTCCTTGTGCACCAACAATAACCACTTTATGCATATTCATATCATCCTTTCTTATTTTTTTGTTCATCTTTTTTAAAACCATAGGGGCAGTTTAAGCACCCACTTTGACAACAATACCCTCTTTTTAAATGATATTCCTTGGTAAAAACCATAAGCCCTTTTTCGTTAAAATAATAATCAATGCCCTGAATTAATTTTACTTTGCCGATATTATCTGGTTTTTTAGTCATAAATTTTTTCTTGAATTGAGTTACGTTAAATAAAAAACAACTCCTCTTTACACCAAAACTTTTTGAGAGTAGCCTAAAGGGACAAACTAATCAAAAGGAGTTTCCTATGCCGAACAAAGGTGACAAGAAAAAACCGAAGCAAAATAAAGATAAAAAAGCTTCTGTTCCTGCGCAAGCTCCTGCCCCAAATCAACCAAAAGGGCCAGAGCCCAAAAAAGGCGGGAAACAGCGTTAGTCGCAATTAAATGAATAGCGTTCTACTTATTGGTTCTGTTGCAGGGTTTTTAACCACAATATCCTTTGCGCCCCAAGTAATAAAAATTCTGAAGACAAAAAATACTGAGGGTATTTCTATCCTTATGTACGCCTGTTTTGTTACGGGAGTTGTGCTGTGGATAATTTATGGCAGCTTAATTAAAGATATTGTGTTAACGTGCTGCAATATTGTCACGTTCTTATTGTCATCACCGGTTTTATATTGGTTGATTAAAAATAAATTACAAAAAAAATAAGCTGCGCTAAAAACAGCAACTAAAGGGCTTCAGTCGTGATTTCAGAATCATCGGAAAAAATAACTTTATACCGCTGCTGCTCTTTAGCTTCTTTATTATAATGGTTAATATTCTCAATAGCAGTTAGAAAAATACCAATAGCACCACTATCTAAACCCGCATCATCAACAACCCCACACTGTCTTGGCTGGCAGAGAACTGTCAAAACTAAGCAAAAATCTTTGAAAGTAATATTGAAAACAAAGTCCGTTGAAGTTCCCCTAGATTCTTTGAATATTGACGCATCATTTAAAGACACAAATTCTTTCTCATCTTTTCTAAGAATATTAACTATTTTTTTACTATTTTTATCACAAAAAGAAATACCCCCAAACTCAGTTCTCACTGATAAGAGAAGCTTTCTAAAACTTTCATAATTTAAACCTAATTTATTATTCAAAGAATCGCCAAATGAGTGCATAAATCCTTTAGCGAGGTTCTCTACATTAACTCCTTCAAACCTCCCAGATTGTTGCAATTTCTCAACTATACATAACTGAACAGGATCGGAACACAGGCCAGTATACACTTGAAGCTTTGTCACTGCCTGGCTAACATGACGTGAAACATCAGTTGGAATATAACCTGAAACATAACTAGCCACCCCTCGCAACATACTCAACTCCCACTCTAAAAAATAAAAAAGAGCCGCACTACGGGTAAGCATAGTACAGCTCTTTATTACTAATATCTCAAAATAATTTTATCAACTATTTTAGAAATTTAAAAAACTAATCCCGACGTCCACCAAAAATTTGCAACAAGCTGATAAACAAGTTGATAAAATTTAAATACATAGTCAAAGCACCAAATATCATAAACTTGCCCATAGCCTGTGCTTCACCACCATTAGACGCCGCCAAACCGTATGCACCTTCACGAATTCGTTGGGAGTCATAAGCCGTTAGTCCAGAGAATACTAAAATACCAATCCAGCCAGCAAAGCTACGAAGCATATCGCTTTGCATAAAGATATTAACAATATTTGCCCCAATAACCATGAATAGACCCATCACCAAAAACGTGCTCATAAAGCCAAGGTTTCTTTTAGTTGTTGCTCCAAATAACGCCAGAGCTCCAAAACCAATAGCAGCCACGGCAAACAAAGCCACCACATTGCCAATAGGGTAAGCAACCATAATAATAGCAAAAGTGATTCCAGTTACAGCAGCATAGACCAAGAACATAAGCTTTAAAACTTGTGCACTAAGCTTATTAGCCGCAAAACTCATACCAAGAACAAGACCAATTTGCACAATCATAACTGCAAACATGATGCCCGAGCCTTGTTTTAACATGACCATAAGGGCACCGGTGTCAATAAGAGCATAGCCCACTACAGCGCTGATAAGCACTCCAAGAGCCATCCAGCCGTAAACGCCAGCAATTGTTTTACTAGCTGTTGATGTTGCTAGGGATTTTTGTCCATAAGAGGACATCCAGTCGTTGTTTGAATTGTTACCAAAATTCATAAATTTCTCCTCTGCAAGTAGTTAACAACAGTTTATTTTATACTAAAATACTGTATTACTCAAGATAAACGGTATTTAGGTCTTAGCAAGCTCCGCTCAAGAAGGTAGGCCGTCATCTCCAACGCCCCTGTCTAGGGTTCTATCCATTTCATACTTTGGATCGTAGTCTGAGGAATTTTGGTTCTCAGCTACAGGTTCTATACCAAAACCTTCAAAGCGTACAAAATGCGCAGGCACTTCATTTTTAAAATTCAGCAGAACTTCCTTAGCTTGTTCAAGACTTTCTACTTGATTTAAGATATTTCGAGCGCCTTTACTATTCGGAAACCCCTTGGCATACCACAACAAATGTTTACGCATTAAAATTGCCGCTAATTTTGTATCGCCAAAATACTCCTTTTGATAGTCAAGGTGTCGACACACCACATCAAACCACTCTTCTATGCTTGGTTGCACGCTTTTTTCTGCCAAAATTTCTGCAAAAATCCAAGGGTTACCAAGAGCACCGCGACTCACCATAACAGCATCGCAACCCGTTTCTGCATACATTTTTTGTGCTGTTTTGAAATCGAAGATATCTCCATTTCCAACTTTAACAACAGAACTTTGTTTTTTCACAGCAACATCAAGTCCTAATTTAATACCAGAATAATCACATGGAGTAGAATAACTTTCAGAACGAGTGCGGCCATGAATTGTAAACATATCCACATGAGAAGAAACTACTCTATCAACAGTATTATCGACATTAATTTGCTCACGAGTGTAGCCCAAACGAAATTTTGCAGACAAAGGTTTTTGTGTCGCACTTCTGCATTGTAAAACGGTGTCCGTAATGCGTTCTGGATCTTTTAAAATAGCGCTGCCACAACCAGCACTGACAACTTTTCTCACAGGGCAACCCATATTGATGTCGATGGTTTCAAAACCTTGTTTGTCTAGAACTGTAACAGCGGCAGCGACATCGGCTGCATTGCCGCCTGTCACCTGCACTCCTAAAATAGATTCACTTTTATGCCTGTCCATCATTTGAAAAGTTCTTTTGCTATTATATTTTATTGCAACGCTAGAAAGCATTTCCACATAAGTTAAACCAGCACCCAATTCTTGACAAATTCTACGAAAAGGAATGTCAGAAACTCCTGCTAGAGGCGCAAGAAAAACTCTATTTTTAATTTCTAATTTTCCAATTTGAATTGGAGTGTTAAATTTCATTGTTTTTATCCTTTATAAGTTGCCCACAAGCCGCAGCAATATCTCGTCCTTTAGACAGGCGAATTGTGGCCACAAGTCCTGCTTGTTTTAAGTTCTGTTGAAAATCGTACACCCTTCCTAAATCAGGTCGCCTATATGCCGTTCCTTCATGCTCATTCAGCGGAATAAGGTTTATTTTAAAGTTATAATTTGACATTAATTCAACAAGTGCCTGAGCATGTTTTGGAGTGTCGTTCACTCCACGAATAAGGGTGTATTGCACTAAAAAAGATTTTCGACTGCCTTTTTCAAGATGCTTTTTTAAACAATTGATAACGTCAGTTAAGCAATGCTTTACATTCACTGGCATCATACGGCTACGCTCTTCTTCAAATGGAGAATGCAGTGAAAGTGCAATACAAATTGGAGTCGCATTTAAAATGGCATCAAGCTGAGGCAAAAGCCCCACTGTACTCACTGTTACCTTATTGTGTGACAAGAAAAACCCTTGGGGGTCACAAAAAATATTTGCGCTTTGTATCACGCTCTCCAAGTTGTCCAAAGGCTCACCCATGCCCATATAAACAATATTTGTCACTTTATTTTTTGAATAATTATTTTCTTTTTTCCAGCGTTCTACAGCAATAAGTTGTCCAACAATTTCTGAACTTGTTAAACTACGCAATAAGCCCATTCTCCCCGTTTGACAAAACCGACACGCCTGCGCACAACCAACCTGAGTAGAAATGCAGAGGGTTAAACGCGCAAGTTCAGGAATAAGAACCGCTTCAACAAGACGTCCGTCTTTGCAAAGTTTCA
>JAZKEW010000062.1:0-8002 GCA_040386785.1 Bdellovibrionota bacterium | reverse complement strand
GTTAGCAAACAAAATTCATTCTCAAGAAATATTTACAAAACAAGAAAAAGAGCTTGCAAAATTATTTTCTAAAAGAGAATTAACATATAAAAATGTCTTGGAAGCTTCTGAAAATGTCCGCATTCAAACGGGGTTAAAGTCACAATTTACGGCTGGAATTCAGCGAAGTATAGACTACATGTCCATCATCTTTCCCATTGTGAAAAAAAACGGCTTGCCTATGGATTTAGCTTATTTGCCACATGTGGAAAGCAGCTACAATGCTCGGGCCGGTTCTAAAGTAGGAGCCCTTGGACTCTGGCAACTTATGCCTTCCACAATGAGAAGCTTGGAAGGTAAACAAGCTGTTTACCAGAGAACTGATCCAAGTGTGTCAACAAAAGCTGCCATGAAATTACTAAAAATGAATTACGAAAAAACAGGGAGTTGGCCTCTGGCGCTCACGGCTTACAATCACGGAGCAAACGGAGTTGTGCGTGCCATAGAAGAAACTAAATCTAGAGACTTGTGTAAAATTATTGAGCACTACGATTCCCCTTCATTTAAGTTTGCGTCCAGTAATTTCTATGCGCAGTTTCTTGCCGCTAGAAAAGTTGCCATGAAAAAATATAAGACAATTGCAAGTACGCAGAACAACGACTCTCAATTAAAACAAAATCTTTTAACTGCTACGGGGGGAACGCTCCGATGAGTTCATTTGCGAGTTGGCTTTTATCTCCGCGCATCAAGCTTGATATTCAAGCGGCAGATGCCTTTCAAAAAAATTATCATGATGCGGAGATCACCTCTATTCAAATAGTTCTCGAAGGCGAGCAACATGATAAAGAAAAAAAAACTCTCTTTATCATGCCCAAAAATGCTCCTAAGAAATTGTCTTTTCAAAACCCAGGTACCGCTCACATTGCAAGTCACATGGGGGCTTTATTTTCTGCTCAGTTGCTTTCTTCTAGTGCAGAAGAAAATAAACCAATTTACGTTGCTGTTTCGCAAGCTATTAAAAAAGTTTTAGACAAAGAAGAGTTTGAATTTTTTCTAGGTATTTTACAAAGAAGCGTGACAAATAAAATTAAAAAAATAGGCTTACAAAATAAAGTAATTTCTCTCATCTTTAATGAAGATCAATTTACAAAAGAGTCCGTGACAAAAGCAAATGCAATTTCAAGCGCCATGTGCACAACGCGTACGCTTATCAACATGCCACCAAATGAATTAAATCCAGACTCATATGAAACACTTCTGCATTCTTTTGTGAAACAGAAAGCAGGGGAACAACAAATTGAAATTAATTCCTTCGATTATGAAAAACTACTTCAAGAAGAGTGCACTTTAATTTGTGCTGTTGGTCAAGGGAGTCAACACAAACCAAGAATTATAAAATTAACCTATTCTCCTAAGTCTGTCAGTGCTGAAACAAAGCATGTTACGTTGGTTGGAAAAGGAATTACCTTTGATTCCGGTGGGTACGACATCAAACCATCTTCCGGCATGAGAATTATGAAAAAGGACATGGGCGGGTCAGCTGCGGCTCTGGGTATTTTCTTTGCGTGCGCCTCGCTCAATCTACCGGTTAAATTATCTTGCTACCTTGCTATTGCAGAAAATATGGTCTCAGGACATGCGATGCGGCCTGGAGATATTTATAAAACTCGCAAAGGGTTTCATGTTGAAATTGAAAATACGGATGCAGAAGGAAGGCTTGTTTTAGCGGATGCCTTGAGTCTTGCCTGCGATGAAAAACCTGATTGGCTTATTGATCTCGCGACTCTAACAGGAGCCGCACGTGTTTCCTGTGGACCCATGGTAGACTCTCTGTTTGGTAATAATAAGGACACAACCGACTTATTGTACTCCACTGGCATTGAAAATGGAGATTGGGTTTGGCAAATGCCGCTGCCCACTGACTATGAGAATTATCTAGATTCAAGTGTTGCCGATTTTATGAATTCCAGTACGACAAGCTTTGCTGGTTCAGTCACCGCAGCGTTGTTTTTGCAGAAATTTGTTTCTGTTGAAAGATGGAATCATATTGATACGTATATGTGGTGCGATAAAGCGAATTTTCTTTGGCAGGAAGGATCATCGCCTACAGGAAAATGTGTCAGACTGGTGACGAGAGCAATAGAAAAGTTTGCTGCTAAAAATATTGGAGTAATATGAACACCTCTGCGCAAATTCAAAATTCTTCTGCGCAAAATCAAAATTCTGAGGCGCTTGTGAATATGGTGAGTACTCGTCTCAGGGAAATTATACATGACATGAATAATGCGCTTTTTGTCACGAAGGGTTTTTTAGAAGAGCTATCTGACGACGTTAAAGCAAGAAAATACTTAGAAACCAATTATGATCATGAAAGTATGGCGGATATGGTTGCAACTATTGTTCGTAATGCAGAAAAAGTCGATCAAAATTTAAATAAGCTGCGTAAGTTTGCTAAAGAGGAAATTTTTGAAAGCTTAAAAATTCCAATAAAGACACCTGAAGAAGCTAAATAAATTCTTGCACTGAAAAACTAAAGTAAATTGATTTAAGATTATCATATGTGTTAGGACGTGTGTTGCAACGTGTGTTGCAACACACGTTGCAACATAGAATATCGAATTATTATATATATTCCTTTAGTTTTATGGAGTTATAATGCCTATAAATTTAAAAAATCTTGGAATTGAAAGTTCATTTGAGAATGTTTCCTTAGAGGTAAAAAAAGCCACAGGAAGACATGGTCATGGCGAAGTACCAAAAGATGCTTTTGCCTCCTATTCTGCCTTTGCAAATACAAATGGAGGAATTATTTTACTTGGCATTGAGCAACTGGGACCAAAGGAATTTGAACCGATCGGAATAAAAGAACCAGAAAAAGTAATTAAATCTCTTTGGGATTCTTTAAACAATAGACAACAAGTCAATCAGAATATTTTATCTGAAAAAGATGTGAGTATTCTGAATATTCAAAACAAAAATATTATTAAAATTGACGTTCCTAGAGCGTCGAGAAAACAACGTCCGGTACATGTGGGGCAAAACCCGTTGACAGGCACGTATCGACGAAATTTTGAAGGGGATTATCTCTGCGACAGCGATACCGTTAAAAGGATGCTTGCTGATCAAATGGAAGACTCTCGAGATGGAAAAATTCTTGAAAAATTTTCTATTGAAGATTTAGAGCTGGATTCATTGAAAATATATCGCAGTATTTTTGCCTCTCGAAAGCCTGATAGTCCTTGGATTGCGCTTGACGATGTGCAATTTTTGCATCGTATCGGTGGTTTTGCAAAGGAGAGATCAGAAAATAAAGTTGGATTAACAATTGCCGGTTTATTGATGTTTGGTAGAAATGAAACAATTGCGGAAGTTTTTCCAAATGTATTTTTAGATTATCAGGAACAATCTGTAGTTTTAGAGGAAGCTCGTTGGATTGATAGAATCACACCTGATGGGACATGGTCTGGAAATCTCTTTGATTTTTACAGGAAAGTCATTGTAAAACTCATTCAAGACCTCAAACAGCCGTTTCAACTAAAAAATAGTATTCGTATAGATGAAACTCCATTACATGAATCTCTTAGAGAGGCTTTGGTCAACACAATTATTCATGCAGATTATGCAGGGACAGTTCCATTAAAAATTGTAAAAAAAGGATCTTATTTTGAATTTCGCAACCCAGGAACAATGCGAGTCTCTTTAGAAGAAGCGATCTATGGGGGAGTGAGTGACTGTCGAAATAGAAATATTCAAAAAATGTTTCGTTTAATTGGCGTCGGTGAACAGGCAGGATCAGGGGTCCCGCAAATATACAAATGTTGGTCGCATTTTCATTGGGGAGAGCCAAAACTTATTGAAAAAACAGACCCTCCAGAGTGCACAACCCTCATATTAGTTATGAAGGAAGAACAAAAAATTTCTTCAAATAAAATTGACAATAAACTCTTTGTGGAACCAGGAAATGAACTTTGGAAAAAAGCATTAAGAATAGGAAAAGAAATTCGTTTTTCAAATAAATCTAGGGAAGAAATGAAAACAGCTATTTTAAGCATCACTGGCCTTGGTTTTATATCAGTAGAAAACCTTGCAAAAATATTGGGCAGAGAAAAAAACTCACTGCGCAATCGCTATTTATCGCCGATGCTCAAAGACGGTCAACTTAGCTTGCTTTACCCAGATAATATCAATGCAGCAGGTCAAGCGTACACTATAAAACACAAATCCATTATTTCTTCTCAAACTTAACAATATTTTCCTCATGCAGCGTGACTAAAATAGTATCCCCCTCTACAAATTTCCCTGCAAGCAATTCCATGGAAAGTGGCACTTCTACAATTTCTTGCAATGACCTTTTGAGTGGCCGCGCGCCAAATTGAATATCAAAACCTTCCAACGCAATATGCTTAACAACGGCAGGGTCAACTTCAAGGTAAATATGTTGGTGAGCCCACAGTCTGCTGCCAAGTTTTTGCACTTGAATGGAAACTATTTGTTCAATGACGTCTTCATGTAGTGCGTTGAAAATAACAGTTTCATCAATTCGGTTTAATAATTCAGGTCGCATATGCGTGAGCAATTCTTGCATCATCATTTGTTTAAATTGAGGTGTATTTCGTTTATTTGCCTCAGTTTCAAGTATTTTATGTGAGCCAATATTGCTTGTTAGAATAATGATACAATTTTGAAAATTCACTGTTCTGCCTTGGCCATCGGTCAGTCTGCCGTCATCAAGCATTTGCAATAAAACATTCAATACTTTCGAGTGTGCTTTTTCAATTTCATCGAGAAGGACAACGCAATAAGGTTTTCTGCGCACGGCCTCGGTTAATTGCCCGCCTTCTTCAAAACCCACATACCCGGGAGGGGCGCCAATTAAACGGGAAACCGAATGCTGCTCCATATACTCTGACATGTCTATGCGTATCATGGATTTATCGGTGTCAAATAAAATTTTAGCCAAAGCCTTTGCAGTCTCTGTTTTTCCAACGCCCGTTGGGCCTAAAAATAAAAATGAGCCCATGGGTTTATTGGGGTCTTTGAGTCCACTGCGGCTCAAACGAATGGCATTGGCAACCGCGCGCAGAGCATGGTCTTGGCCAACCACACTAGCGCGTAATTCATCTTCTAGTTTTAGCAGGCGTTCTTTTTCTGCAGAAAATAATTTACTTACAGGAATTCCCGTCCAACTTGAAATAACTGCGGCAATATCGTCTATGTCGACTTCTTCTTTTAAGTAAACAGAATTGTGAGAGTCAGTTTTACTACTGTTGTGTGCATCATCCGTATTTTGAGTGAGTTCTCTAAGGCGTTGTTGAAGTTTTGGCATTTCTCCGAATTTAATTTCGCTGGCTCTTGCGTAGTCTGCTTTGCGTTCGAAGTCTTCCATTTTAACTCGAGCATTTTCAATATCTTTTTTAATTTTATTCACTTCATTAACGCTGCCTTTTGCTGCTTGCCATTGTACGCGTAAAATTTTGGATTCTTTTTCAAGTTCTGCAAGTTGGTGTTCAATATCATTTTTTCTTGCCACAGTTTGTGGATCGGTTTCTTTGGCAAGAGCGACAAGTTCAATTTTATATTGTGAAATTTTTCTATCTATGGTGTCTATTTTCTCAGGCACACTGTCTAGCTGAATTTTTAGACGGCTAGAGGCTTCATCAATTAAGTCTATGGCTTTGTCGGGCAAAAATCTTTCTGAAATATAGCGGTCAGAGAGTGTTGCTGCTGCAACTAAAGCGCTGTCTTTAATACGCACGCCATGGTGAATTTCATAACGTTCTTTTAGGCCGCGTAGAATGGTGACGGTATCTTCCACGCTTGGTGGGTTCACAACAACAGGCTGAAAACGACGTTCTAGTGCGGAATCTTTTTCAATAATTCGATACTCGTCCAGCGTTGTTGCGCCCACACAACGCAATTCACCACGGGCAAGGGCGGGTTTAAGCATGTTGCCTGCATCCATGGCGCCGTCGCCACCACCGGCTTTAACCATAGTGTGAATTTCGTCAATAAATAAAATTATTTTTCCGCTAGCATCTTGCACAGCTTTTAAAACAGCTTTTAAACGCTCTTCAAATTCACCTCGAAACTTTGCACCGGCAACAAGCGAGGAAATATCGAGGGCCATTATTTTTCTATTTTTTAAGGTTTCAGGCACATCTCCACGAATAATTCTTTGAGCAAGTCCCTCTGCAATTGCCGTTTTACCAACTCCTGGCTCGCCAATTAAAATGGGATTATTTTTGGTACGGCGGGACAGAATTTGTATGACTCTTCTCACTTCGCTGTCACGACCTATAACGGGATCTAATTTATTTTCTTGGGCAAGCTTTGTTAAATCACGAGCATATTTTTCAAGCACTCCTAACTTATTTTCAGGAGTTTGATCCATCACTCGGTTTGGTCCTCTGACGATAAGAACAGCTTTTTTAATTGTTTCTGCATCTAAATTGTATTTTTTAAATAAGCTTGAAACAGATTGTTGACGACACAAAGGCGCTGCAATGAGGTAATGTTCTATGGAAATAAATTCGTCTTGTAAATCTTTGCGGATTTTGTCGCAGTCATCCAAATAACTCGTTATAAAAGAACTTGGCGTTGGTTCCGTATTTCCTGAGACTTTGGGTAAACTCTCAATTATTTTTTTTAATTCGGTTTCAAAAGATTTCGTGCTTAAACCTAAATGAGTAAAGCACATTGTAGCAATTTCTTCATTTTCCAGAAAAACAGAGTAAAGGATATGAGCGGGCGTAAACTCAGGGTTTCCCATATTTTTTGCTAAGCTGTGGGCCTCGTTGATAACACTCTGTGCTCGGTTGGTAAATTGGTAAGACATAAAATCCCCTCTCTGTTTGTATATCCTCTTGCGGAGAAAATATGGCCATGAAAGGAGCATTGTCAAGATTGCTGACTGCTTAATCCGTTGGTAAGCGGCTGATATAAAATTGCCCAGTTGTGGTTCCTGTGGAGAGGTCAAAGACGATGTAGACCCAATCACCGTTACAGGTATCTAATTTAGACCGCTGTGCATAATAGTTTTTATTTGGCAGAGTAAACCCATCGATAATACCATTTTGAATAGTTACAGACCAAGTGTTACTTGGGTTAAAAAAATCTTGTATGGTTTGACCTTCACTTTTAGCTTGGGGAAGCGATTCGTCATAGTAGTAGACTGGACCTTCTTTGCATTTGAGAGAAGCCGCAGTGTTATCATTTGTCGTTGACCAATATCCCTTCAAAATTCCATCGCTTGTTCTTATATTTCCACTCGTTTGCCCTGGGTTTATTGTATTACCAGAAGCCGGATTTATTGGAGTTGAGTTGGAAGAACCTCCTCCACCAGAACAGCTTGTTATAAAACAAATTGAATACAGGAGAAGTATATTGAAATTGAGATCTGTCATTGCCTTTAATTGCATAAATGAGTACCTTATATTGCGGTTAAAACAGCTATCGGCGTTTTTTTTCAATAATTGAATGGGTATAAATTTTCTTACTTCTTAGATGGTTAATTATGACGCGGCTGAAACAAATTGCTTTTTCCTTGTACAAGCTCACACCAAAAATGGTTTTAAATGCTCAATCTCAAAATAAACCAAGAGTTGGGGCTCTTTTGCGAGCTGAATTTGAAAATTTGGGAGTTGGTTATGCCGATTGCCATCCTTGGGAAGAATTGGGTGATGTTCCATTAGCTTCACAAATAAAATTGCTATCTCAATATCATCTAACTCCATTAACCGGAAAAAGTTTATTTTTTGCTAAAATAGATGCTTTGGCAAGAGTGGAAAATAAAAGTGTTTTTTCCCGTGCAAATAATTCAAAAAATCATATTATTATCCCCTATGAAAATATAACGACATCTGAAATATTAAAAATAAAGTCACACGGATTTCAATTTATAAAATTGAAGTTTGGTAAAAATATAAATTTAGAAATTGAATTTATAAAACAATATTATTCTCTTTTAAAAGAAAATAATTTATTGTTAAGGTTGGATTTTAATTCATCTTTAAATCGCAATGAA
>JAZKEW010000061.1:0-7227 GCA_040386785.1 Bdellovibrionota bacterium | reverse complement strand
CAATACTTGGACTCGTTATTCACTTTATATTTCGATTTATTAAGAGGTGGGCGTTGAGAAATTATTAATTTGTTCTGGAATATAAACATTACACTGTACTAGTAAACGAGTAGTCCTCTCGGTACAACGTTAAGAGTGTTGACTTGAAGGGTGCAAACCCAACTGTTTGAAACCCAAGTAGTCATGTCGCAACTCCACAAATTGTACTTATTACTCGCGTTGGAATTAAATTCTGACACGTACATGTAGTTTCCATTTACAGCAATGCCATTTGGCCCTTTGGTTAATTTGCCTGTAGGAACAACAACGGAGCAAGAAGATATTGTTAAATCTGTTCCAATTGTACAGCGCGCAATATTGAGCTTATTGCCATAAACACCGCTGGATATGTACAGAGTATTTCCAATAACGACGAGTGCACTTGGATCATCGTAAGCGGCGTTAGTTGTGCTAGCACCACAAGAAGATAATGTTGTGCTCCCGCTTGTTATTGAGCACACTATTATTGCGTCTGCACCTCGATTAGAAATGACAAGGTAGTCTCTCCCTGAGATCGTCGCTATTGTTAAATAGGAAGCCCCATTCAAACCACTTTTTACGGTTGTGCAGCTGCTCATTATGCCTGTGCTGGTGTTAAAAGAGCAGCCTTGTATTGAACTTACACTATAGCCAACTATAAATGCGACCGTCCCACTGATTGCAGCAGATCCCACGCTAGATAGAGTGGTAGCTGTGCTCCATGTTTTTACTCTGAGATCAGTTCCATCAATGTTGACCGGCGTAAAATAGAGAGTATCTTCCCCTTGATCGGCTATATAAATATAGTTTTGGTATGCTATTGCGGATCGCAAATACCCTGATGAACCTCCTGGGAGTGAAGCAAAAAGTGAAGTACATGTTACCCCTCCCGCGTTCGTTAAGGAGCACCTGTACATGGAACCGTATGCCGTAACGTAGAGATAAGGTGTTTTAACTGTTAAGCCAACGCTTGTTGAGTGGTTTCCTAAAGAGTCGGTGATTGTAGCTATAATTTGGGCATGTCCTACACCCACCCCAGTAGCAACCCCGGTGGTTGAGTCAATAGTAGCTACACCTGTGTTGGAAGAGCTCCATGTTACTGCTGCGGCATTTGCAGAGCCATCGGCATTTGTGGAAGTTGCGTTGTATGTTTGAATACCTCCTACGGGTAAAAAATTTGATCTTACTGACGCGCTAATTGCTCCAACTCCCATGTTGCCAGAGGAGGAAGAGGTGTTTACTGTTGAGAAAGCACCAGAGGCAACAGCACTTGCGAATTGCGATTCTGTCATGACAGTAAAGGTAAATGATGGGGAGCTTCCAACGGGGTAAACATTTGTTGTTTTGGCATTCACGTAAATAGCGGGGGTTGAGCCTCCTTGAGTGCTGCTAAACCTAAGTACTGCACTTGTGCTGGAATTAAGAGTCATGTAGCTGGTTATTCCGTAGTATGTTGTTCCGCTCACGACAAGTCTTTGAAAATTAAATGTACAAGAATCGTTCACTATTAGGCTTACGGTGCTCAATGCAACCGGTGATGGTGCTGAGCTGTTGTAGGTTGAATTGCTTGTGCAGCTGCTAATGGATACGTAGGCAGTGGCTGTAACGACAGTTCCGCTATAGTCAGAAGATACAATTTCAATTGGTGTTGTTGTTTGATCTGCGGACTCAATATCTTCTAGAGGAGGGGCTCCACAGGAAGACGCAAAAATAGCCAACAACAACTGAGTTGCTGTTGCTATGAAATGTTTTGTGTGGAAGGCTCTCTGCGCCATAACACACCTCTTTCTGTTAAATAAGTCGTCAAGGTTATGAACGTTGTCTCCACGGATTCTATCGGTATTTTTTTGTCGAAAATTAATTGCGTGTATTTGTCTTATTTATGAACACCTAAACCCTAGAACTCAAACCATCCACCAAACAATTCTTATACGCCTTATACCCAGGAACAAGGCCCAATACACACGCTAAAACAACAACAAAAGATAAATACAAATATTCATAAGGCTGCAAAAAAATAATTGAAATATCTATACCAAAATTATTGAGAACCATGGGCCGCACAAGTATTAAAATAACGTAACAAAGCAAAACTCCGCACACGCAACCAAAAAAACTTAAAATAAAACTTTCTGCTATAAGAACAACAAATATATTTTTCATACCTGCGCCAATGGCACGTAAAATAGCAATTTCCCGCCTACGAGACTCTAGAGAATTGAAAATAGCCACCATCATGCCAATTAAACCAACGACAACAACTGCTAAAGTCACAATTTTTAAAGCGACCTCAACATAACTCACACTTTGCCAAAGCTCACTCAAAGTCACTCCAGGAATAATTGCCATTAAAGGCTCGGGCTTATAATTATTAATTTTTCTTTGTAAAGAAAGCGCATCTATGCGTGATGTTGCCCCAAGCAAAAATGAAGTCAATTGCTTAATTTTAATATTTTCTTTTTTTAAAGTTGATGCTGATGTCCCTTGTCCTGGTAAAGGAGGAGCGCCGTCTTTCCAATCAATATGTATAGCCTCCATCCCCTCAAGAGTGATGTACAATGCTCTATCAAGAGGTGTGCCCGTATTTTGTAAAATACCCACAACGGTAAAAGGCTTGTCAGTGTGATTCATAATTCCTGGGCCATTACTAACACCATGCGTAAGCGCAATTTTATCGCCAATTTTTAAATTTTCTTTTTGTGCAACAGCACTACCTAAAGTAACATCAAATAATTCCAGTGATTGATGTCCAAGAACCAGTTGAGGTTTTTTATCTTGTAAAAAGCGATAATGTTCATAAAAATTTTCATTGGTTGCAACGACACGAAAGCCTTTGTAGCTGTCACCTAAAGAATAGGGAATGGTCCAAGCAACGTCACT
Organism: Bdellovibrionota bacterium; assembly: GCA_040386785.1. Taxonomy (GTDB): domain Bacteria; phylum Bdellovibrionota_B; class Oligoflexia; order Silvanigrellales; family Silvanigrellaceae; genus Silvanigrella. Next base: position 4,329 of record JAZKEW010000061.1, on the reverse strand, counting down.
CCGTTTTGCAAAGCGAGTGTATGTTGACCAAGAAATATTATTTGTGGCATTGCCAATATGAAAAACTGTATAAAGTAACAATTGCAAACCACTTCCACGAGCACCAACCACAAGGTCTGTTTGGCTAATGGTATTTGTAAAACTTTCTTGTGCCCCAAGGCGAACCCTTTCCACCCCCACAAATAAAGCAATACTCATAGCAATTGAAAATAAAGTGAGGAAAAAACTTAGTTTTCGATTTAAAATAGATTTAAAAATAATTTTTATCATTGTTCTACTCGATTAATACTTGGTAAAGAAATTTCTTTGTGAAACATTTTAGAAAGGCGTTTATCGTGGCTGACAAAAAGCAGAGCAGTCCCCTGCTTTTCGCACTGCCCCAATAAATTTTCTAAAAATATTTCTTGCAAGTCGGTATCCATGGCCCTGGTAGGTTCATCGGCAATAATAAGCTCAGGGTTCCCCAATAAAGCCCGTGCAGCAGCAACTCGTTGCTGCTGGCCAATGGAAATTTCTGTTACTTGGCTCTTCAACAAAGAATCAATTTTAAATGAATTGCAAAGTGACATGGCTTTTTCAAGCATTTCTGCTTTGTTTAAAAAATTTTTCTTACGCATTTTATTTAAATGACATGGCAGAAGAATGTTATCAAGAACACTCAAATAAGGAACTAAGTTAAACATTTGAAAAATATAACCCATTTTTTCACCACGAATTTTATCTCTTATTGAAGAGGATGTTTTTATAAAATCGTTGTCAAAAATTTTCACAGCTCCACTTTCAGCCCTCAAAACTCCAGCAATAATTCCTAATAAAGTGCTCTTTCCACAGCCGCTTGGGCCATATAAAAAAATTTTTTCTGCTGCTTTTAATTGAAATGAATTTATGTCTAATATTGGCTTTTTCCCTGTGTAAGAAAAAACAAGATTATTGATGTCAATAACAAATTCACTCATAATTGCAAATCACCCTTCTTATTTTTTATGGTAATACCTTTTTGTACTTTATCACCCAAAACTTGTACTTTCAACTCATGTATGTCTGGAAAATATTCTGAAAAAGAAAAATGAATGAGGCTTTTATCCAGAGTTTTATTGCACTGAAAAGTAAAAGAAGCTTTCACATCTCCATGCTCTGATCCAGCAAGAATTTCTTCTGGTTCTGGATCTTCTTCTTTGACAAAGGGGGCAATTTTATTTTTTGTTAATTTACAGTTAAGAGTTTTTGCAAAAACAACCATATTAAAAATGTTGTCTTTTAATTTTTTCATACTTTTTTCAACGACAGATTTTTGTTCTGCTGTTTTTGCTTCATGTTCAAAGCCATAAATACTTATGGCTGGCGCCTCAAAATTTAAATTCACCACACCAGACCTCTCAAAAGCAATATCTACTTTTGCAGTTCCGTGCTCGTGAGCATCATGAGCAAAGCAAATTGTGGAATAACAAAAAACACTGAAAAAAAGAAAGGGACAAATTTTTGAAACCATAAAAACCTCGCTATAAAAAATTAAACCATTCGAATTATATATTTTTTTTTAAAATTCTCCTAACTCCTTCAATAAAAACATGAAAACTTTTTGAATTATTGTCGTCAATGCTTAGATATAATCCAATTTTTTTAGGGCTAGATGATTTTCTATATTCAGGAATTAATTTGATAAGCTCATCTGCTGCATTGGCAAGTAAATCAGGATCTTTAAATTTACTCATACTTTGTTTTTTGTACAAATTTAGCATATTAAAAGCCAATCCAACACTCCTCAAATCTCCCAAAAACCAGGATTCTAACTCAAAACAAACAATACGAATAAGAGTTTCAGGACGCTTTGCATCATGACATAAAATCTGAAGTTCTTTCTTTAATTTTTTACAGTCATTGCTATCCTTATCATGTAAAACAATAAAATGAACATTTTTTTCATTCCAAGCTCTCAACTTTTTAGGAATTGATCTTTTTAAATCTGTTTTACCTTGATGTGGAATAGTTATAAAATCCACCTCATGTTTCAATTCTAAAAATAGTCGAGGAAGAAATTCATCCAAAAATTCTTTCATGGAAGGCTCTTCCAGAAGGAAGACAAGTTTCATATTTTTATTCCATCACCATAAAGCAAACCCTGCTGCCAAATAGAACCTAACAGATCTCCTTCTTTGTAGAGACGAACAATATCTTCATTCTCAATTGCCCTATGAATTTTAGAAAAACCATTTTCTTTTGTAATCCAAAAAAGTTCTTCTAACTCAACATTATTGACAAAATCAGGAGAATGAGTAGAAACAAATATTTGCCCCCCCCTTTGAGCATAATCACGAAATTCAGCCACAAGTTCTCGCATTAAATGAGGGTATAATTGATTTTCTGGTTCTTCAATGCAAAGCAACGGATGAGGAAATGGATCATTTAATAATAAAAGATAAGCAAACATTTTCACCGTGCCATCAGAAACATAACGAGCTAGAAAAGGTTCTGAAAATGATTTATCTTTAAACTTAAGAGCAACTTGACCATCTTCCATGCTAACAGCAGCGACTTCTGAAATACCAGGCACTCTATTTTCTAATTTTTTTAAAATATCTGATAAAATTTCAGGGTGCTGTTCTTTAAAATATTGAGCTACCAGTGGAGTATTGTCCCCTGTGGTAGAAAGGTGCTCTGCATAGCCAGCTTCTTGAGTTTTACGAGCATCAGAAATATGGATATCACTTAAATGCCAATTTTCAATTAATTTTCGAAATGCCGCGACTGCTGGAAATTGTTTAAATTGACCCAGACCTTTAATGGCAAGAATATCTGGTGAATCAAGTGCTTGCTCTTCTCTATTTAATTGTTTTTCATCCGGTATTTTGTCTAGCTCAAGCTCATTCGTGACAGCAAACCCTTTACCTCGAGAGTAATCCAAATAATGCCATGGTTTACCTCTTTGGCCCCTCCTGTATTTTAAAATTTCTTTTTCAACAACAGGTCTATTTTTTTCATCAAGTCCAATTGCTAGTAAATAAGTGATTTTGGGAGAAGCCAACTTTACTCTAAAACTAATTTCAAATTCTATAAAACCCTTTTCACCACGAGATATAACTTCTTTAAATCCTCCTTCTTGAGCAAGGGCAACTCGAATATTATCTTTTAATGCTGTTTTTAAAAAACCAAACACCTTAAATAGAGTACTTTTTCCTGCTCCATTTTCCCCTAGAAAAACACACATTTTAGGAATATTTTTCAACTCAATATCCTTGAGAGAACGAAAATTTTTAACACGAATTCCTTCTATTTTCATTTTTATTCTCGCTTCAATGATTTGCTACATAAACAACGGATAATTTTTTTCCAATTCCATTTTTTTGTGGTGCGCAGTTGATAAGAAAAGACTTGCCGTCCCCATTAATTTTTCTCTAAAACTTTCTTTTTTAGGAGTATAAATTTGTATAATTTGACAACTTTCGCTGGCACAAACTAAATAATCATCACTCGTTTTTAGTTCATCAACAAGCTTGTGTTCAATCGCTTTGACCCCAAGCCAATATTCTCCTGTGGCCACAGCCTCAATATCAATGAGTGGTCTATATTTTTTAATATGATCTTTAAATAACCCGTGGGTTTCTTCAAGTTGTTCTTGAAATTTATTTTTTCCTTTTTCTGTTACTTCACCAAGCATAGTCAGGGTTCTTTTGTATTCACCGGCAGTCATTTCTAAATAATCCACATTGTTTTTTTGCAAAACACGATTGAAGTTTGGAACATTAGCAACAACTCCAACAGATCCTAAAATAGAAAATGGCGCCGCAATAATTTTATCTGCAAGGCACGCCATCATATAACCACCGCTCGCAGCCACTTTGTCAACACAAATAGTTAGGGGAATTTGCTTTTCACGAATTCGCGCAAGTTGCGATGCTGCAAGCCCATAAGCGTGGACGTAGCCACCAGGACTTTCAAGCCTAAGCATAATTTCATCAGTTGGACGTGCAACTTGCAATACCGCAGTGACATGCTCACGAAATACGGGCAAACAGGAAGCAGCAACATCACCAATAAAGTCGAGAACAAAAATTCTCTTCTTTTCCTTATTTTCTTTTTTTTCTTTCTTTATTTTTTTTAAATTCTCCGCTTCTTGTTTAGAGAATTTTTTATACTCATCCGATTCTAAAATATTCTGTAATATTTTATTTTTATTTTCCGCATATAATTTATTCAATATTTTAACTTCAATTTTAATTTCTTTTGCAGATTTTTTTTTGCGCAAAACAACAATTGCCACAAGAGCAAAAAATATTAAAAATAAAGCGATAACACCAAAAATCCCAATACCCAATTGAAACCAGTCATAAA
>JAZKEW010000060.1:0-10860 GCA_040386785.1 Bdellovibrionota bacterium | reverse complement strand
TCGAGGCTTTCTTCAACAATTTTTGAGCCATAAAATGGAGGTTTGGGAACTTTTTCTGTTTTTCGTACCCAAGAACTTTGCCCTTGGGCGTCAAGTTTAATTGTTTGCTCACCCTTACGCACAATTTTTATTTTATTTTCTTCCGCAGATTTTGCTTGATCTGGTTTATCTTTTCTCATAATACTTCGAATTAATTCGGCATCAATTTCTTCGTTATTTTTCTTTGCTTCAGAAATTAATTCCATAATTTTTAAGCCTTCAAAGGCATCAGCAGCATAAAAAACAGGGGCTCCATAGGTTTTTGAACATTCAATATCAACAAAATCGCGAGTAAGAGCTGCTCCACCAAGAATAACAGGCACAGAAAATCCATGCTGTTTTAAATAGTCTAAATTTTCTTTCATAATAACCGTAGATTTCACAAGCAATCCGCTTAAACCAATCACATCTGCATTTGATTCTTTATAGTGTTCCACAATGGCTTCTATGGGTTGTTTTATTCCTATATTTAAGACATCAAATCCATTGTTTGAAAGAATAATTTCTACTAAATTTTTACCAATATCGTGTACATCACCTTTTACCGTGGCAATCACCATTTTTCCCTTAATGGAGTCAGCATTTTTTTCAAGATAAGGTTCAAGGGTTCGGACGGCCGTTTTCATAGTTTCTGCGCTTTCAAGCACAAAAGGAAGTTGCATTTCCCCAGCTCCAAAACGTTCGCCAACAACTTTCATTCCCTCTAGCAATATTTTATTAATAATTTCTAAAGCAGCATAAGTTTTTAAAGCTTCAAGGCAATCGTCAACAACTTTTTGTTTTTCGCCGTCAATAATATCGAGTTTCAATTTCTCTTCTATAGACATGGTGGCGCGTTTGTTATTTTGCGATGCGTCTTGTTTTTTTATGTGCGAAAATTTTGCGAGTATTGATTTTAACGGGTCGTAATTTTCGCTTCTATTGTCATAAATTAAGTCTGTAAATAATTTTCTATCTTCTTCCTCTATTTTTGCAATGGGAATAATTTTAGAAGAATTTAAAATAGCTAAATCGAGACCATTTTTGACAGCATAATACAACATCATGGAATTGAGCATTTGCCGTGTGTACGGATTCAATCCAAAACTAATATTAGATAGTCCTAAAATAGTTTGTACTTTAGGGTATTTTTGTTTTATTTCTTTAATTGCATTAAGTGTTTCTATAGCTGATTTTCTAAATTCTTCATCGCCGCTTCCTAATGTAAAGGTGAGTGGATCAAAAATTAAATCGCCAGGATCTAAACCAAATTCTCCAACGGCTAAATTATAAATTCGAGTCGCAATTTCGAGTTTGCGCGCGGTTGTTTTTGCCATGCCTTCTTCATCAATTGTGAGTGCGACAACACTGGCCCCATATTCTTTACACATGGTTAATATTTGACGTGCTTTTGCCTCACCATCTTCAAAATTAATTGAGTTGACAATGCATTTGCCTGGGGCAATTTGTAGCGCTTTTTCAATAACAGGGCTTTCCGTGGAATCAATCATGAGGGGAATATTGACTTGGGTTACCAACCGTTTTAAAAACTCAGCCATGTCTTCAATTTCATTTCGAGAAACATAGGCGACGCATACATCAAGAACATGCGCTCCTTCTTTAAGTTGTTCTTTGGCAATTTGCACAAGTCCATCAAAATCATTTTCAGCCAAAAGATCTTTGAATTTTTTCGATCCATTGGCGTTGGTGCGTTCGCCTACAAATAGAGGCTTTGGCTCTAAATTATAAGGAACAGCAGTGTATAAACTGCTTACTCCCCGTTCGTATCGAGCTATTTTAGGTGTGATAACAATATTTTTTGTTGCAGCAACGAGTTCTTTAATGTGTTCTGGTGTTGTTCCGCAACAGCCACCAACAATATTTAGTGAAAAATCTTTTGCCATGGCGGCAACTTTGCTCGCAAAATCCACTGGGCCTAAAGGATATACTGTTCTACCATTGTCATTTATAGGGAGTCCTGCATTTGGCAAAACACTGACGCTCATTGGAGAAGATTCTCCTAAATAGGCCACGTGCGCACGCATTTCTTCGGGGCCCATGGCACAATTCATGCCTATGACATCGACACCGAGCATTTCAATTGTTGTTAGAGCCGCTTGAATATCGCTTCCAACCAGCATGGAGCCTGTCGCTTCAATGGTGACTTGCACCCAAATTGGAAGTTTTTTATTTGCTTTTTTTAGTGCGGCTTTTGCTGCACGCACAGCAATTTTAATTTGGTTGAGATCTTGACATGTTTCAATAAGAAGTGCATCCACATTTCCAGCAATAAGGCCTTCCATTTGTGAATAATAACTTTGATACATGGTCGCGTAATCTACTTGAAATAAAGTGACAAGCTTTGTGCCAGGTCCAATGCTTCCAATGACAAATTTTTCTTGAGTGTAACTATCAGCAACTTCGCGAGCGAGCTTTGCTGCCAAATAATTTAATTCGTAGGAGCGGTGGGCGATATTGAATTCATTCAAGACAATTTCATTACAACCAAATGTGTTTGTTTCAACGGCATCGGCTCCTGCATTAAAGTAACTGGCGTGGATATCTTGAATCCACTCTTTGCGTCTTTCATTTAATAATTCGACGCAGCCCTCCATTTGAATGCCGCCGTAATCATCAACAGTTGGGTTTTTATTAAAAATTTGTGTGCCCATGGCACCATCAAGAATAAGAAGACGCTCTTGCATTACTTCACGAATATTTTTCTTCATTATTTTAAAGTCCAATGTAATTTATTTTGCAGTCCCCCTGGATGCAAATTTGACAGCCCAGGCGTTCACATGTGAGCGCTTCTATTGATTCTAAAAAATCTTTTTCTTCACGGTTTGGTTTTGAAATATTATCAAATCCCTCTTCAATGCGTATGCGGCAGGTGCCACAAGTGCCATTTCGACAACCAAAGGTGACGTCGGCACCGCTTGCTTCGACAATTTCTTGAAATGTTGATCCAACCGGAACTTCCACATCCATATCTTCTAAAATGAAATGCACCAAGGCTTTTTTCATGACAAAATCCTCAAAGCAAAATCAACCATTCCAAGAGGAGCGCTAATTTGAAGTCCCTGCACAGAAGATTTTATTTTTTCTATGAGTTCTTTTGCAATGACAAGCCCCTCTTCGAGTTGATCTTCAGCTGTTTTACATTTGTGCATACGTTCTAAAATACTTTTGGGAACGGTGACTCCTGGAATTTCATTGGCCATAAATTCTGCGTTGCGGATGCTTTTTAGTGGCCATACACCAGCAATAATTGGTATTTTAAACTTTGATGAAAAGTCTAAAAATTTAAATAGAGAATCCGCATCAAACACAGGTTGAGTAATTGCCCATTGGGCCCCTGCTTCAACTTTGTATTTAAATCGTGATTTTTCTCGTTCTAAATCTGGTGCCACAGGATTTGCTCCAACACCAATGCTTGTACTTGTTGGTGTGCCTATACTTGTTCCACCTAAATCGTAGCCCGTATTTAAACGACTTACCATATTGACAAGTCCAATGGCATCAATGTCAAAAACAGCAGTGGCATTGGGGTAAGGACCCATTTTGGGTGGATCGCCCGTAACGCACAATAAATTTTTAATGCCAAGTCCTGCTGCACCCAATAAATCACTTTGAATTCCAAGTAAATTACGATCACGGCAGGCGTAATGAAGAATAGTTTCAATACCCACATCTCGTTCAATAATACAGGCTGTGGCTAGGGAGCTCATGCGCGCACTGGCTCTGGGGCAGTCGGGAATATTAATGGCGTCAATGTTGTGCTGCTTGCATATTTTTGAGCGTTCAACAATTTTGCTGCAATCAAGTCCTTTTGGGGGAAGAAGTTCCATGCAGATGACAAATTGATTGTCGCTGATTTTTTTAGCCCAATTGCTTTGTTGGGCGCGGGGAACACAATTATCTTTTAGCATTGTGTTTGCATTTGCTTCAACGGAAATATAATTTTCTGTGTTTGCAAAAGCTTTTGCTTGCCTGAGTGCACCAGCCATCATTTTAATATGCGATGGCAAAGTTCCGCTACTCCCACCTAATAAACAAACGCCTTTATTGAAAGCTTTTCGTGCGAATTCTCCCATATATTCTGGGCTTGTCATGTAAATAAGTCTGCCGTCTACAAGACGGGGCTGTCCAGCATGTGGGTAAAGCACCAGCGGTTTTTTAGTAACGGAATTTAATTTTTCTACAATTTCAAGAATAGGGGCAGGGCCATTTCCACCAGAAATACCAATAACATCTGCACCCCATTCATCTAACTTTTTTGCAAACCAGGAAACTTCTGTTCCATATAAACTTTGCCCTTCTTCATTAACTTCCATCATGGTAATAATTGGTAAATTACAAATTTCTTTTATGGCATAAATAGCTTGTTGAATTTCAAATAAATCAGCAAAGCTTTCTAGTAAAAATAAATCAACTCCTCCTTCAATAAGCGGAGTAATTTGTGCTTTAAAAAACTCTTTTGCTTCATCTAACGAAGTTGGCCCCCAGGGCTCAATGCGCACGCCAAGTGGCCCAAGCACTCCAGCAACAAAACATGAATTGTCGTGTGCTGCTTTTTTGGCAAGTTTTGCGCCTGCTAAATTAATTTCGCGAACTTTATTTTCTAAGCCAAAAGGTTTTAGTTTGCACAAGTTTGCGGCCCATGTGTTTGTTCCTACGATTTGTGCACCAGCTTGAATGTATTCGTTGTGAATTTGCATAACCAATTCAGGTTGCGACAAATTGACTTCTTCAAAGGATTTATTGATGAATATTCCACGCTCGTAAAGAACTGAGCCTGTGGGGCCAGAAAGAAGAATAGGACGTTTTTCGGCAAGGGATTTACGAAATGCAACAGAAAAAGAGTCCTCAATTGAGGATAAAAGTTTGCTCATACGATACCCACTCCGGAAGTTATCTTGCTCTCGCAGCGGTTACCCGCACAACGAATCCAATTGGATGAGAAAGCAAAGAGTTTAGGTTGATTTAAAAAACTTGAGTATTATTGCATAAGTTTTGGAGGAGGACAAATTCTCGTTTCATCCAAATTTCGTTTAAAAAATCTAAATGAGATAAATTGGTTATAGTTAACCTGGAAATCTTACAATCACATAAAAAACTAATTTAACACCACCTCTAACAACCAATACCCATTTTTTAGTGATACTTCTCCATGTTTTAGAGTAAGAGGGCTTGAAAAAAGCGGTCCATCATAAACAACAGTGCGGTATTCTCCATTCTCTCCGCAAAGATCAATATTTTTTTCATTGAATTCAGCTATTAATTCATCATTTAAATCTTTTCCTAAATAATCGCGGTGCAATTTTCTTTCATCGACAGCAATAATTTTAGCTTTAAACCCAAGTTCAAGAAACTCAGATAAAATAGATGTTTTATCCCGTTGCCACAGAGGGTGATATGCAAACATATTATGATTTTCACATAAATTTCGACACCACTTTCTGTGCTCGTCAATATCAATGTCGTCAAATAGACCGCCGTCAAGGTGATGTTTTGTTTTCAAATGTTTTAGAATGCGGTTGTAGTTTTGTTCGTAGTCTTCCCAGGAAGTATTGAAGATTAGCAATGGAATTTTGAGGGAGTCTGCCTGTGCTCTGAGCACACTATGACTAAGACCGTGGGAATGGAAAACTTCGCCCGATTCCATCATGGAGCTGACTAAGCAAGAGACTTGAGATGTTTTTAAAGACTGATATAAACTTAAGCAAGAATCTTTTCCGCCCGACCAAGAGCAAAACATATTTTTTTTTAACATAACAAATTCCTATGGGTGCATAAACTTTAAAATATGCGCAATGATTTGGTCTGGGAGTTCTAAAGGAAACATATGGGTTCCATTTTGGATAGAGATCCACTGTAGCCGTGGGAAAAAAAGTTGTACCCAGGGCTTCGACTTCGGATTACAGGTATCACTTTTTTCACCGACAAAAAAGAGCGGATTAAATTGTCTTCTAAACGACAATGACAGCCTCAAAAAACCTAAAAATGCTGCTGCTGGGTATTCTTCAAATAAATGGGCTTCCCACTGTGGGTTGTGGCGCAAGGCAATGTGATCTTCTTTTTGTGCAAAACTACCTTCTAAATAATTGAGAATAAGTTCATCACTCCAATTTTTCATAAATGATTTTGTTTTCAACAGCGCAAGAGCTTCCTCATAAGACGGAAAACGAGTTTTGCGCTTGAGAACTTTTTTGCTGTTTGGGTTGAGATCGGCACGTCCTATGGTTTTGACAATAAACCATTGCATGACGGTCATAGGTTCTAGAATTGGTGGATCGAACAGCCATACTTGATTTATTTTAAGCTTTTCGGAAGATAAAAGAGCGAGCCATGCTCCTAGGCTGTGGCCAGCTAAAACCCAGTTGCCAATGGCCTTTGTTTTAAGTTGTTCAAAAACAAAAACGTGATCATCAATTAAAGTTTGCCAACTCCATATTTTTTTGTCTGTGTTTTCTTTTATTTTTGTTTTACCAATACCACGTATGTCATAAGTAAAAATATTTAAATTGAGCTGGGTGGACATTTTTTCAAATAAAATTTTATAAGAAAGAGCTGGAATACCATTAGCATGTGCAAATAAAATATTATGTTTCGCTTTCTCTGGATTTGGTGCCAGATATTCATACACTTCAAAGTCATTTATATTCATTTATTTTTTCTTACTTGAGGAGTTATTTTAGTTATTTCTTAAATTGGTATACATACTCATTTTGCTCGACGTACCCAAAATTTTGCTTTAGATAGCGAGCTTGATATTCGGGGGAAGTATGAAGCAAAAAAATTCTTTCTTCAAGCATTTGGTTTTCAATTTTAAGCTGCATGTTATTTTGTATGAGAATATCTCGTTCATTCATGAGCTGCATAAAATTTGCAATGCCAGCTTTGCCAATGGCAATAGAAGAAATAATGAGCCAAAGGACACACACAACAACCCAGCGCGCAATGGCTTGAAAGCGCTTGGAAAACACCGGTGGTGGAATTGTTGTTGCTTCTTTCATAGAAAAGACCTCAGACATAAGCACTCATTATACAATAAATTTAAAATCATGAACATGCTTAATTCCTAGGCCAGAAACTTTTTCATCAATAATGAGCGCATTGCCATCCACACTAACAGAACATTCAACTGGGTTCTGCGCAATTAAAAATGGGGGATCTAAGTCGCAACGGGTAATATATTTTTTTGCCGCAGCAAAGTGTACTGCAGCGCTCACTGCAATGGGACTTTCTAACATACATCCTACAATACATTCAATAAATGCAGCTTGAGCGACGTGATAAATTTTTGTAGCGGGTAGCAGCCCTCCTGCTTTTGCAAGTTTGATATTCAAGAGATCAGAGCTTTTTGTTTGCACAATTTTTAAAGCATCTTGTGGGGAAAAAATAGATTCATCGGCTAGAATATCTGTGCAAACGTTGTTTCTGATAAATGCAAGCCCTTCTAAATCATTGGCGTGCACAGGTTGTTCTATAAATTCAATATTTAAATTGTGTCTTTCAAGCTGATTTATAATTCGTAGGGCTTCTTTGGGTTTCCAGCCTTGATTTGCATCAATGCGTAATTTAATTTTGGGCCCAACAGCTTTAGAAATGGCAAAAATACGCTCAAAATCATTTGCTGGGTCTAAGCCCACTTTAATTTTAAGTTCGTGGAATCCGTCATCAATAGCGCACAAAGCATCAGCAATCATAACCGTGATGTCGTTGCAACTAATGGTCATGTCGCTAAAAACAATGTTGTGATCGCCGCCTAAATATTGATACAAAGGTAATTTTAAAAATTGGCAGTAAATATCATGGAGCGCTATGTCAAAACAAGAAAGAGCTGAGGTGTTGTGTACAAAGCTTGTTGAAAGAGTATTGAGTATTTTTTCAAGAGAGTGGAATTCAACGTGGAGTATTTTTTCTTTTAAAATAAGAAGGGCGTCGATCAGTGAGCCGTGAGTTTCACCCGTAATAAGGGGAGTATGCGCGCAGCTTCCGTAGCCAACGAGCCCATTGTCTGAGAAAATTTTAATAACGATGTCTTCAATGACATAGGCGGTTCTGAGCGCGGTTTTAAAAGGTCGCTTGAGAGGGACTTTTATTTTGCCGATTTGAACATCAATAATTCTCAACTAATACCGTCCACTCTTTGTCTGAGTTCAAGTCCTGTTTTCCAGAAGGGAAGTTTTTTGCCAGCAACAGTAATTTTTTCACCTGTTTTGGGGTTTCTGCCGTAATAAGGTTTGTATTTTCGAACGGTAAATGCACCGAAGCCTCGAATTTCTACACGCCCTTCTTCTGTGAGGGCTTCTACGATGGAATCGAAGAACAAGTTTATATACTCTTCCGATTTTGGCGCTGTTAAATCAAGTTTTGTGGAAATTAACTCAACAAGTTCGCTTTTAACCATAACTAATTTTCCTTTATTATTTTTTCTTATTGTCATGCTTGTGCTTCCATTCTAACCGATTTGATGAAAATACCACACACGCCGGCGCCAAAATTCCAGTTGGTGGTTTGAGAATGATATGGTATTTCAAGAGTCAAGGGAACTTAACATTCGATCTTAGAGTAAAAAGATTTAGAGGATGAGATCGTCCTTAGTGGGATAAGAGAAGGACGGCAGGAATTCAATCAGACAATAGAAGGATTCTGAACACCGATTAATAAAGTAACTTGGTACTTAAAACCACCTTTGCCTTTGCAGATAGCAGACAATTCATACGTTCCGTCGCTATTTTCAACCTTTTCTACGGTCTCCAGCTTTAGTCCAAGTTTTGCTGAGATAAACTCAGCATTAAAAACATCACATATCATTTTGTTCGTTACAGGATCTGTTTTAGCGCTCAACACCTCAAAAGCCTCAAAAGCATCAAAAATAGCGTTACGAAGCGTCAAATTTCGTCTTTTCGCTCTGTCCTCTTTGTATGTATTCCAATTTCGAGTTTTAGTTTTGCTGTTTACGTTACCTTTTTTTCCTCCGAAACAAAGCACTCTAATTTGACATAATAATTCGTCAATTTTTCCAGAAAACGAAAAATCAACTATTTTGTCGCTGACGTCGGGTATTGTCACGTCGCAAGTAGGATGAAAGAGCGAATCTTTTTGAAGATTGATTTGATGGTCTTTAGAAAGAAAAGTAGAAAAATACTCATTATCCTTAAGTTCCAATTTAGTTGGACGCCGCCGCCCTCCGTCGCTTGTAAGGAAGAAGGCTTCCTTCGGCATAAGTCGTGGTGTTTTGGGTATTAGAGGTGTCTGCATCATAGTTTCCTTTATTTTGGAAAAAAATTACACTACTGTGTAACACGCAAATTGGTACTTTTCAATTTTTTGAGATGGGTGTTTTTTTAGAATCTTAACTAATACATTTAACGCCATCAAGGTTTTTTTGTAATTCATCTAATCCTCGCTTAATGATTATGGGGCCAGCGGGTCCTTCTGAAGAATATCCTTTCCAACCACCATGACGACCCACTATCTAATAAGCCCAAGCCACTGTATCTTTTTTAAAAATATTTCTTCTTGCATTTTATTTACATTCATTTTTTCATTCCAAATAAATCGGTGAAATCGAACCTCTTCAGCTCTGTTATTTGATAAACAATTTTTTTTCTCAAGGACTCGTTGAAAAAAAGTCTTTCTGTTTGATCTAGTCGAAAATCGCCAAAATGGCCAATGCATTCACAATTTGGTATGTTTATGCTCATATAACTGTTCCAATGATAATTTAAATTAAAACTGCAGGACTCATTGGAAAGTATTTTATTTATTTTTTGGTTTTTTAAAACTTTTTGAGATATTATTTTTTAAAGCTAACAAGTCCGACTTGTGTGCATGACGTAGCCCCGCGGGATGGGCCCTAGTATAAGATTCGAAAAATATATTTCCGGAGAATTTTATGGAATCAATAAATCAAATTAAAAAAAATGACTTACTTCGTAAGCCCTACTAGAATGCTGCAATGCGCTCACCCTGTTTTGCTTTGGCAAGAAATTCATCAACTTTACTATGGTCAGTAATTTTAATGCGACATTTCTCCTCATCTACTCCACGTACATCCCCTATTTTTGTGTTATTGTAAGAGAGGATAAGTTGATCCTTTCTACCTGGAGCGGGCGTTATTGCGAAGCCGATAACAGTAGCCGTCAAGTAGTTGCCATGCGGCTTGTTACTTATGCTACAGCGAAGAGTTTTTAACTTAGCCTCGTCGTCTGAGCAAGGCCATTCTGTTTTTTGGTTTTTTGTTCCAAGCCTGAAAGAATATTGGCCTTTGTTCATAAGGAACACCTCGCCATTTATTGGCAAGAAATATTTACCATTTTGAGAGTCCAGATGTACCTCATAATTCCCACGACTATAAGTTATGGATTCAAGATAGGAATTTTTTAACTCACTGGCAATATCTCCATGTCCAGCATCTGTCAAAGTTTGTTTAAATTTAGCAATATTAAGTTTACCATCGCTAGCGAATGACTCATCAAAAGATTGTGTCGATTCCATAATAAAAGCAAATGCCAATAGTTTTTGTGCACTTTCCGGAATTGCTGGTCCAAAATAACGACTTTTAGACACAAACAACTCGCAGTTGTCATCGTTCGTTTTGATTTGTTCAACGACACTCTTAATAGTTTTGTATTTTAGAATTACATCCAAGGTGAGCTCTTTAATTTTAGCGGGCTTCTCTTGACGACCTTCGAGGTCGGGAGCACCCTCGCTAAGAGCTGCAGCACTCGTCGGGGGCTGCTGGATAGTCAAGTGACGAGGAATTGAAGTAGAATTCATGTAGTGCGCCACAAGGCGAAAATATGTGATAGAGAGGAGGAAATACATTCGCGT
>JAZKEW010000059.1:10228-17110 GCA_040386785.1 Bdellovibrionota bacterium | reverse complement strand
ATTTTAAAACAAAATCTTTCTGATTGGAATAGATAATATCTTTTCCACGTATCGTCCAGTAAATATTAAACGTGACCTTAAAATCTTGGCTGACAAGCCCAAGTAGCGATTCAGCGTTTTTTCTGAATTTCGCTCGATTCATAGAAAATCGTCCACATAAATCCCATGGATTTATTTTTGCAGAACAAATTGACTCTAAAAACTCTGAGGAATCTTCAATAGAAAGAATAATTTGAGATTCATGTATTGAGCTGTCCAACGCGACAACTGCTGGCTCTATGCCTACGTTGACAGAGTGTTTATTTAAAAAATCTTGCACATAGATTGGAACATTTTTAATGACCATATCTCGAAAGAAATTTGAATTTGTTTGAACATAATTTTTAATATACGGTTCCAAGGCAAGTATAAAAGAATCTTGGTAGGAAAGATAAAATTGCGTTGCCCCACCTATGACAAATGTTTTTCCATTCCATATTTCTTCTAAAAATAAAGATAACGGAGTAACAAAAGGACTTTCAGGAGTGTTGGCTTCCGTTTCATGTAGAGCAAGCATTTTTTCAGTATCGTCATTTTTCACACTGGCTTCATTCAAAAAATCTAAGGCTTCATTGAGAACATTGTCTAATTTATGAAATAGAACTTCACTATAACTAGGACGGACGTCAAAAATCAGAAAACCATTTGCTCCAATATTTCCTTCTTTAGGCTCTGTTTGTTGTGTGTATGGATTATTTTCTAACCCAATATTTTTAGAAAAAAGATATAATTGTTTGTCCACATTCCTAGAGTAATTAAATGCAATTGCGGTTGAAAAGGAGTCTAATTTTTGAACTAAATCGGACAGTGTAGGGGTAGAGGAACGTAAATTTTGATATACAAAAAGACACCATACGAGCATAGCAATGGTGAAAAAAGAGACCAAAAAAAGAGTATATTTAATAAATTTAAGCATAAACTTTAATTTCACTTGAATAAATTGAACAATTTTTTAAGCGCATCATTTTTTCTTTCCACTTCAATCATGGGGTCAACCCGCGTGAATTCCGCTACCCCAGCTGGAATTGCACTCAAAAACCGTGATGGTTTTTGCTCCTCACTTTGAGAGCGGGATCTTTTCCTTGTCACACAATGAGAAAGCAACAATTTATCTTTTGCTCGAGTCATTGCAACATAGAATAACCGTCTTTCCTCTTGCTCGCCATTTGCGATGTTCAAACTTCGCTCATGGGGTAAGATACCTTCTTCCACACCGACCAAAAACACAATAGGAAACTCAAGCCCCTTTGAAGCATGGATTGTCATGAGTTGAACTTTGCCATCAGCTTCAAGCTTGGGTGCAAACTGCGCTTCATCCAAATGAAGTGCATCTGTGATATCTTGCAAGCTTGCATTGGGCAAACCAATTTTCTCTATGACCTTAAACACTCTTTCAATGGTATCTAGCCTATACTGAGCCACCTGCATATTTGAGGAATTGAGGAGAATATCTTTTTTTAATCCAATATTCTCGTAGCAATCTTTTATAGCCTCAATAATATTAGGAATTCCTTTTGAATTTTTTAGTGCTTGGCCATAAATATTCCATAATTCCAGAAAACTCGAAATAGAACTGTTTTCATATGACAGTTCTGATAAAATTTCAAATAAATCCTGTTGCTTAATAAAGCGAGCCTTTATTTTTTCTAAGGTTGCAATACCAATTCCCCGGGCCGGTAAGTTGATAATGCGAAATAGACTATTTAAATCTTTATTGTTGTTTGCAAATTTTATATAGGAAAATAAATCACGAATTTCTTTCTTATCAAAAAATTTCGTTCCTCCATGCAAAACGTAGGGAATATTTTTTTCCTGAAAAATTTGCTCAATAGGAATAGTAAGGCTACTAGAGCGGTATAAAATTGCGATATTAGAATAATTAAATTGAGAGTTTTTGTCTCGGAATAAATTAATTTTTTCAACTATAAATTCTGCTTCTTCTCGTTCATTTTCACAGCTCTGTATTGTAACGGGATGTTCGTTGATTTTCTGACTCCAGAGCTCTTTGCCAAGTCTTTCGGTATTTTCACGAATGACACAATTTGCTGCGTTCAAAATATTTGAAGAGCATCTATAATTTTGATCGAGTGTGACTCTTTTTGCCAATGGAAATTCTTTTAAAAAATCAGCAATTATAGAAGGCCTTGCACCACGCCAAGAATAAATACTTTGATCATCATCCCCAACCACACAAACATTGCCTCTAGGTTGAGCAAGCAACTGAATAAATTTAAATTGAGAAAAACTTGTGTCTTGATATTCATCTACTAAAAGATATTTGTAATTTTCTCGCATTTTGTTAAGAAGGCTTTCGTTGTTTAAAAAGCCCATAGTTGCAAGGTATACAATATCGTCAAAGTCCACTAAATTAAACAGCCGTAATCTTCTATTGTATGCAAGAAATAGTTTACAACAAAACTTAGCATCAAAAAAATTTGTACTTTTTTTGAAATCTTTTTCTTCGTATAAATTGTCTTTATAGTACGACATTTTTTCAACAGCACTTGTAATAGAAATAATATCCTCTAGAGCAAGTTCCCGAATACTTTCTTTTAGAAGGCTGATACTTTCATTTTCATCTGCAATGGAAAAGTTTTTTTGTAGGCCAACTTCTACGTTGTATTCTCTTAATATTTTCAATGCAAAAGAATGGAACGTGGAAAGAAAAACTCGTTTTGCTTTTCTATCTCCTATTAAATGGCTGAGCCTTTCGCGCATTTCATTTGCCGCTTTATTCGTAAAACTAACTGCAACAATATTTTCAGGTTCAATTCCTTGGGAAATCATCCAAGCTATTCTTGCGGTAATCACTTTTGTTTTGCCCGTTCCTGCACCAGCAAGAACAAGAAGTGCCCCATTAATTGTGGTGACAGCTTGCTTTTGTCTGTCGTTTAATTGTTCTAGCATAGTAACGTCATATAAACACAAAGTGCTGCAACGGCCAAAAATGGCCCAAATGGAATGCTAGCAGATAAACCTTTTTTGGTGACGATACCATATATAATTCCCACAATTGAACCTAAAATACTTGCAAGAAATAAAGTGTAAAAAACCCCCAGTGGAGCCACTACTGCACCAATAAATCCTAAATATTTTACATCACCAAAGCCCATTCCTTCTTTCTTTCTAATTTTTTCATATATTTTTGTGACTAAAAACAAACCACCAAAACCAACAACAATGCCAAAAAAAGATTTAAAAAAACCTACATGTGGGTTGAATGTACTTAAAATAACGCCAATAGCCATACCAGGAATTGTGATGATATCAGGTAGAATTCTATGTTTAAAATCAATTGCAAAGAAGATAATTCCTGTATAAAAAAGCCAAAGAGTCGTTAGCAGAGGAATAATTTCAGAAAAATAAAATGCCTTTGAGACAACTAAATTTAATAGTTTAGTTTCATCAAAAAGTTTTAAATATAACATTGATGTGCCCAAAGCGCAGATAAATTCTATGAACGGATACCGCCATGAAATTTTTGCTTTGCAAAAAAAGCACCGTCCCAACAATAAAAAAAATCCAAAAATTGGAATGAGTCCAAAAATTGGGACATTTTTTTTGCATGTGGGACAATGACTTCGAGGGTGTAGTACCGATAAATTTAGTGGAACTCTATATATAACTAGATTTAAAAAACTTCCAATGCAGGATCCAACAATAAACATAAACATGACGGAGACTACAAACGGCGTTAAAAATGTCATAATTATTTATTCCCTTGACAATTTAGACAATATAAAACAATTTTAGAACTCTGACACAGGCTTTTTAATCTGTGAACAGACAATTGAATATAAGTGAACAGAACAATGAAATCTATCTCAAAAAATCGCAAAGCATGGCACGACTACAGCATTGAAAGCAAAATTGAAGCGGGGCTTTGCCTAAAAGGCAGTGAGGTTAAAGTCCTTAGAGAAGGGCATGGCAGTATTGTGGAAAGCTACGCCATGATTAAGGATAAAGAAGCCTGGCTCGTCAATATGTATATTCCCGCGTTGAAGCATGCAAGCTACATGAATCACTCGGAACGGCGCGATAAAAAATTGCTTTTAAACAGAAAAGAAATTGATAAACTAGAGACAGCTACACGACAAAAAGGGTACACGCTCATACCACTGGAACTTTATTTTGATGACAAGAATAGAGTTAAAGTAGAATTAGGAGTTGCGAAAGGAAAGGCATCGCACGACAAGCGAGATGCACAAAAAGAAAAAGATGCTAAAAGAGAAATGCAGAGGGCGGTAAAAAGATAATCAATTGCTAGAGCAAAAGAATGTCTGTTGAGCTATTTGATTTTTGCAATGCAAGATATAAATTAGATATAGTTTCATCGTTTATTTGCATAGAAATTGGGTTATTTTGTGAGAGATCATAAAACTGATGATATTTGAAAATGTTTTTCTTTAGAAGATCAAGTGTCTTTGTTCGTTCAATGGCTGCGGGCCAAAATTCAATGACAACAGGCACGCGCTGGTTTGTTGCAGTTGTGGCGCCTTCTAATACAAATGCTTCATAACCTTGAGTGTCAATCCAAATTAATTGCGAGCAAGAATTCATATTAGGAATAATATCATCAAATTTTTCAGATTTTACCGTGATAACACGCGAATGTTCTTTTGATTGCATTTTTTGATCTTGAGAAACATTCGCCTGTACACGGTGATCTCCACTATTGCAGGAAGAAAGTTCAAAATTTAAAGTTTGCTTACTCTTATCTCCCAAAGCAATATTGTGCGAATGAATTTTATCTGACAAATCATTCAGTAGAATATTTGCAGACAAAAGACGAAAATTTTTGAGTTCAGGTTCAATTGCAATTGCATTTCGTACTAAGTTTCTTTTTAGGGCGGGAATACAAATTGTGCCAATATTAGCCCCAACATCAATGAGAGTCTCTATTTTATAATTTTTAGAGATTAGTATTTGTATTGTTTTTTCAAACTTATCAAAATCAAAACTACCATACAGATAAACAGCTCTCGAAATAATATCATCGGCAGGCATAACGACAAAACATTCTGAGCCATTATTCGTTAGTGTAAATTCTTTTGTATGCTTCATTGATTTAAACACTATTTTTCTATACAGCTCAGTTTTGAATAATTCCAATGATCTGTATAATGCAACAAGGATAGACATAGCAAAAGACATGTTTTTTTTCATTTGAATCCTATATACATAGCTAATTATGACGTATGGAGAGAATTTACTTAACTTCCGCATTTATTACGTAAACATGATCGGTTTCAAAGCTCGCCGCAGTTGGGCTCAGGCCTTTTTGTCTTGAAATAATATTAATTGCAGTTGTGCCTTTTCCGATAAACGAGAAATTGTAAACAACAAGCCCAGAATTCCCCATAATTGGACTGTCAGGCCCACAGCACTGAGATTTTCCATCAAAATGGACCATAGAATTATTATAACGAGGCTCAATAAAAGAATATGAAGTTGTCCCAATATCTCTTAAAACAACCGCAATTTTGTCTTCTGTATTTATTTTCGCAAATAAAACATTTTTGTCCACACCATCAATTATTTTGTAGCCCTGATATTGATCTTGAGATGGGAGAGCATAATTTTTTGGTGTAGAACAACCAGAAGTAAGCAACATAGTACCAACCGAAGCTGCGCAAAGCGCAATTAATTTTTTTTTCATGTATTTATTACCCCGCATTCACATAAGTTAATTTAGCAATAGACTCTTTTCCTGTTACTAAAACAGAATCCCAGGAACGCCGAGCTTCGTCTCCCAAAAATTCTTCATCGTAAGTTTCAAGTAAGTCTTGAATGCCATCCACATCTTCTAGCAAACTAAGCGCATTAACGGCAGAACGAAAATAGCGAGCAGCCTCATTGGGATGACGTTTTACCTTTAAGCACAATCGCCCCATTTCTTCGTACCATTGCGCTTTTTCTTCAGGAAGAGCGTACTCTCCACTTTCACCAAGCAAATAAATGTATGAATTGAGAGCTCGAACGTGATCGCGGCCGGCTATCATTTCAGATATTTTTGGCCCCAATGTTTGAATCGTTTTTCTTGCGCGGGCCTGCTCTTTGCGTTTGTCTTCCATGCTTTCAATAGCATTTTTTTCAATAACGCGCTCACAGTACGCTTTCAGTAAACGCAAGTCTTCAGGTAAAACCTGGTCGCGTTCATTTTCCAGAGTTGGATTTATTTGTCTGAATAAGTTCAGCAGTTCAATAGGCTGCACGTGCAAATAACCTGCAAGAACCTGAATAGCCCAAGGCCTTTCGTCGGGCCAGACTCTCTCAGCTCTTTCCATTTGCCTAATGAGTTCATGCATGTCCATAGCTTTCGTTCTCCTTCATATAGTGCAAATCAAATCGTTTTATATTCCGCCATAAAATACATGCGACTTTCCATCGCTTTGGTCAAGATAATTTTTTCATCCGTATAAATTAAATACATGAGTTAACTTGTGTACACAAGAATAGCACACTCATTTCACATACGCTTGAATACCAAAAAATTATTTTTCTTTCCAAACTTTTTCCACTAAAAACTTTTCTTGCCGTGATAGTTTTTCCCACAGTAAGTAAATTAAATCAGGCCGCATTTTTGCCGTTATTTTAAGTTGTTCATTTTTTTTATATTGCTCAATTTTTTTATGATCTCCAGATAAAAGCACAGAGGGAATTTTCTCATTATGGAAAATTTGCGGCTTTGTATAGCAAGGAGCCTCTAAAAGTCCATCTTCAAAACTATCAAGTTGAGCGCTGTCTTCATTGCCCAGAGTGCCTGGAATATAGCGAGCAATGGAATCCATCATACACATGCTTGGAAGCTCTCCACCACTGAGCACATAATCACCAAGACTT
>JAZKEW010000059.1:0-10189 GCA_040386785.1 Bdellovibrionota bacterium | reverse complement strand
AGATGTTTTTTTTGAGATAGTTTTTTTGCCAGCTGTGAAGAAAAAATTTTTCCTTTTGGGGTTGTTAATATAACCAGAGATTCTGTTGTCAGAATTGATTGCAAAGCTCTTTCTGCAATATCAGCCATAATAACCATGCCATCGCCCCCACCTGCGGGAGGAGCGTCAACATTTTTTCGCGAATTTTGTGCAAAATTTCGCAATTGAATGGCTTCAATTTCAAGAAGGCTTTTATTTATGGCCCTTGAAACAACACCTTCATTCCTAATGGCATCAAACATTTCTGGAAATAAAGTAATTGCGCTGAATTTCATATTTAGTTCTCAAAAAATTCTTCCAAATACTCTACTTCAATTTGTTTTTTTTCAGAGTTGATATGAAGAATATATTTATCAACAAATGGATAAAGAATTGTATTTTGGGTTGAATTCATTTTAATTTCAAGATTTTCTTGTGCCCCATAAGAAATAATACCAACAATATGCCCAAGAAGACCTTTTTCTTTAACCAGCACATCATAATTCATTAAATCATGTACCAGAAATTCATTTTCATTTAATTTAATTTCATTCTTATGGATACAAATTTTTTTACCATACAACGCTTCAACTTCTGTGCGGGAATTTACACCTTCTAACTCTAAAACAAGCGCATTCCCACTGAGGTAATGTTTTAAGACTTTTCTTTCCACAAAACCATTTTGCGTTTCGACTAGTAAAAGTTTGTATTTATCCCAAACTGTCCTTCTG
The DNA here is from genome assembly GCA_040386785.1 of Bdellovibrionota bacterium. Classification (GTDB taxonomy): domain Bacteria; phylum Bdellovibrionota_B; class Oligoflexia; order Silvanigrellales; family Silvanigrellaceae; genus Silvanigrella. The sequence continues at coordinate 9,440 of JAZKEW010000059.1, read as the reverse complement.
TCTTCTGTTTTTAAAAAAAACGCTCCCTTTAAACCGTGTGGACGGCCGAAATAAGCAAAATGAATATAATCTGGTGGAAATGTGATCATGACTCAGGATCTCTTAGAAAGGCGTTTAGAGCTGTCTGCATGTCAGCATGTGAAATATAGCCAAGATCTACAAAAATTTGCCCAACGGGACGAATGTTTTTTTGTTGCTCACCAAGAAGATGATCCACATCCCTTTTCTTGAGATAGCCAAGTTTAACTGCTATTTCTCCAAACGGGTGTTTTGTTTCTGCTTGTCTGTTTAAAATTTCAAAAATTTGATCGATAGTTAATTTCCCTTCGTTCAGAGCAATACGACCAATTGGCAACCACGTTTGCTTTTGAATATCCAAAGCTGCCATAACTTGCGCTGGAGTCAGAAAACCTTTACGAACAAGATAAGATCCAAATAAGAACATATTTTTTAAACCTCATTCAGTGATTAACCTTCAATAAATGCCTTCAATTTTTTGGAGCGGCTTGGATGACGAAGCTTTCTGAGAGCCTTGGCCTCTATTTGACGAATTCTTTCACGGGTGACATCGAAACTCTGACCGACTTCTTCTAGAGTGTGATCTGTTTTTTCGCCAATACCAAAACGCATACGCAATACTTTTTCTTCCCGTGACGTTAAAGTCGCAAGAACCTTTTTGGTTTGATCGGATAAACTTTGGCTTGCCACAATATCAATAGGCGCACCATGAGTTTTGTCTTCAAGGAAATCGCCATAATGATTATCCTCTTCCTCACCGATAGGAGCTTCAAGCGAAATAGGTTCTCTGGCAATTTTCATAACTTTTCGAACTTTTTCAATACTCATGTCCATGCGTTGAGCCACTTCTTCGGGTGTGGGCTCTCTCCCCATTTCTTGTACAAGTTGTCTACTCGTACGAACCATTTTATTGATTGTTTCAATCATATGCACGGGGATACGGATAGTACGCGCTTGGTCGGCGATGGCACGAGTGATGGCTTGACGAATCCACCAAGTTGCGTACGTACTAAATTTATAGCCACGTCTGTATTCAAATTTTTCTACGGCTTTCATGAGGCCAATGTTGCCCTCTTGAATGAGATCAAGAAATTGCAGCCCGCGATTCATATATTTTTTTGCAATAGAGACCACAAGCCTGAGGTTAGCCTCAATCAATTCTCTTTTTGCGTCCTCGGCAAAACGATTTGCATTGCTAATAACTTGGAACTTTAATGGAATTTCATGGCGTCCTAAAAAGCAAGCCAATTCACTAGCAGCAATTCCGTTTTGAGCGGATAAATACGTATTTTTTAAATTATCCCATTCACGCTCACTAAGAAAATTCACTTCTAGTGGGCGAGATGCGTTTGCACCACAATATTCACTGAGTTTCGCTTCATCAAGGCGGGTTTTAATTCGAACTTTATTCAACTCTTTGAGGCAATCAGATACCGATTTCGCATGAGTATCGAGTTCAGAAACAATTTGTTGAATAATACGACGATTGACGTTGATCTCTTTTATGATTTCAAACATTTGCAAACGAGACTCGCTCAAAACTTCTTTTTCATGGGCAGAGAGTTTGCTCATACCAGCCAAACCAACCCTGTCTTCAATCTCAATAACGGTTGCAGCAAGCTTCATAAAACTTTCGACCAAGACTCGCACTTTTTGGCTTTGTCCTTCGTCGGTAGCTTGGTCCTGCTCATCATCAAAACCTTTCACCAAATTTTTGGCCTTGATAATTCCATCAATAAATTTTTGTCCCACGTCGCAAATATGCACAAGGCCAATGCGAAGCAACACAAGGTGATCGAGTAGTTTATTTTCTTCATTTTCAATTTTTTTAGCAATTTCAACTTCACCGTCTCGAGAAAGCAGAGCAACTTGACCCATTTTTCTCAGGTAAACACGGACGGGATCATTGCTTCTTCCTGCCACATCAAGGTCTTCTTCTTCTGCTGGAGTATTGAGTTCTCCTCCAAAATCTTCCGCAGATAAAAAGTCGTTGTCTACAAGCGCAGCAGGATCGTCTAAATCTAAATCGCCGGTCAATTCTTCATCGTCGTCAAGAAGAAGTTCGTCTACGTCCTCGTCAAAGGAAGCGTCATCCATTCCAGATTCATCATCTTCTGCATCCACACTTTTTGATTTCTGATTTTTTGGAACTTGTTTTGGTGGTTCTTTTTTCTTGGCCTGCGCAGGTTTTGTTGCAGCCGCTTTTTTAGCTGCATCATCCACGACTTCGTTTTCTTTAATCTCAGCAAGAACTGGTTTACTTTTAGCAGCAGCTGAACCTGCCTTTTTTACATCTGCTGGAGGCTTTGGAGCAACAGTTTTTTTAACCGCATCACTTGCAATAGTTGCAGTTGCTTTGCCTTTAGGAGAAGGGGGTGGGCTGACTTTTTTCTCTGCAGGTTTTTTTTGCTCATTTGCACTCACTTTTGATTTAGCAACAAGCTCAGAAAGCTTCATTAAATGCGAAGATTTTTTTTCATCACTTTTCACATTTTTTTGAACAACTTTTTTTTCATCCTTTTTAGGCACTGTATTTTTAGCTACCAGCTTTGCTTTTGTTGCATTTGATGATTTTGCTTTGGCACCAGATTCTTTTTTAGCAGATGCAGGCTTACTTTGTGACGGTTTTGCAGCCGCCGGTGTTGGCTTATTTTGTGAAGATTTTGCAACAGCTGGTGTCGGCTTACTTTGCGGCTGTTTTGCAGGTGCAGGCTTACTAGGTGCTGTTTTTTTAGCCGGCGTTGATTTTGTGTTTACTGATTTTGCTGCCGCAGGCTTAGCTGAGGTTGATTTAGCGGGGACCGGTTTTGCAGACGGCTTAGGAGCTTTTTTTGTATTTTTTGATTGTTCCGCTTGGCTGTTACTTTTTTTAGCTTTAGGACTTGCCATATTTAAATACCCCTTTTATGTGTATACTGGTAAAAAGAAATTTGAATATAAACTACTTAAAGTCTAGGCTTCCAAGTTTCATTTTACGCCGAACCCGCTCAGCAACAAGAAATTGAAACTGTGCGTCTAAATCATTATCAAAATGAAGGCTAGAATGGGCCTTCAACGTGCAGTCTATATAATCAACTTCAAGATTAAGCAAAGCTTCCGCAAACAAATTTTGCAGCACGCCGTTTTGAAACGCTAGCATAATATTGCGAAGGAGAAACTTTAAAAAACCCGTATTTTTTAAATTCCAGACATTCTCAGATAATACCATGGATATGCCGCTTGACAAGCTCTCTTTTATCAATTCATGCAAATGAAAACGCAAAAGGATTTTTATGTCAGAAAGAGCAAAGCCAATCAAAATCTGTGCCTCTTGCGAAAACAAGGGAGCGGATTCAGAACCAAAAGAATGAAGTGATATATGATTATTTTCCGCCATCCAAGCAGAAATTTCAAGAAAAACTCGAAACCCTGTTTTACTAAATTGGTTTTCTATAGCCTGAGCACATATTTGTTCATCATTTTCATTCTCACTCGTTTGCGCAAGCATAATATTTTGCAGACGCTCTGGTAGCTCAGAAAATTTGAGGAATAAAAGTGAAAACAATAATTTCAGCTCGATAGGGGTTTTAACCGGCCAATTGAGGTCATATTCACGAAGTAGTGTTGACTCGATTTGTGAGGTTTTTTTATCCTCCTGCGAGGGACGCGCTGAAAAAAAACTTCTCAAATTTACGTTGTATTTATCGAGAAGATAATTTCCAACTTGTTTTACTAATAAGTCATTTTGTGAATCAATTAAACACTCAAATTCTTTTTGAATATGAATCACAAATTCTTGATTATCTCGACTTTCTGAATGGCACCACTCAGAAATTTTTTCATAAAGTAGAGCGTTTTTATTTTGAGCAATTTTTAAAAATTCTTCCTTCCCAAACCTCTTTATGTACTCATCAGGATCTTTACACTCAGGCAGACTCAAATATTCCAAATCAACATTCTGAAAATTAACCGCAGCAGCAAAGGTTCGTTTTGCGGCAGATTGCCCTGCTTTGTCGTTGTCAAAGCAAAGGATAATTCGTTTCGTAATTTGTGTCAGTTCATTCAGATGAAATTTGGTCAATGCCGTCCCCATAACGGCAACAACATTTTCGATCCCTGCATCAACTAGACTAATACAGTCCATATAGCCTTCGACCACAATGACATATTTGTTTATAATAATTGCATCGAGGGCTCTGTAAAAATTAAATAAAATTTTCGATTTTGAAAATATATCCGACTCAGGAGAATTCACGTATTTTGGGACACCATTCTCGTTTTTAGTCGGCAAAATTCTTCCTGATAGGGCTACAAACTCACCTTTATGATTTGGAATTGGAATTATAATTCGATCGCGAAAAAAATCGTAGTGATTGCCACCAGACCGTGGTTTTTTGATCACACCGAGCAGCTGCAAATTTTCTTGAGAGACAATTCCTGTTTGTGCTTTTTTAGAAAGCTCATTGCCAGAAGGGCAGAATCCTATTTTCCAGCGTTCTAAATTTTCTACAGTCAACCTTCTTGAGGCAAGATAGTCCATTGCTTCACTAGAAAAATTTTTCGAATGCAATAAAAACTTATGGTAGAAATTAACTGTTTTTGCAATAAGCTCAATCAGGTCTTCATTTGTTATTAAATTACTATTCTGCGTTACTGAATTACTATTGTACGGTTGATAAGGTACTTTAGTAATATCAGATGCGTAAAAAAACTTGTTTGCAATATCTGCCAGTAGCGCTTTTTTAATGGAAGGTTCTTGAATTTTATTAATCACTGGCAAAATTTTTTGTTTGAAGCTTTCTTGCCTATTTTTTTCTTTTGGCAGAGAATCTAGAAACAATTGCGTTACTTTAATGTGAATTTTTTCCGAATTTTTTAACCAGATCTTTATTTTTTCCTCAGTCATAGTAGAGAAAAAAATATTTCTTTTCTCTCTCTCAGCATGTGTTAACAACACATCTACCGAAATATTTTCATAACTTACCGCATTCAGAAAAGTCTGCCATAAAAACAATTTGCCTTTTTCATTATCAGGAATGACAAGAATAATATTTTTAACTCTTCTTGAGAATAATTTTAACAAATAAATATCAATTTCTGCAAGACAGGTAACAACGTTATGAATATTTTTTTCATAGAAAAATTTTGAATCTAGTAAATTACATGTCACAACAAGATATTTTTCTTTTATGGCATGGACTCTTGCCTCATTCCAGTTTAAGCAGGGGGCAAAATTTTTGTTTACGGTGACATAAAGAGGTATTTGCGTCGTAGAATTTAAGAAAACAAGGCCATAAAGTTCTCCATTTTCTTTTTCCAATGGAGAAATAGCACTGTATTGCATGAAAAATAGGTTCTCTTTTAACTCATAAGAACTGTAATGAAAGCTTTGAATGACCTGAATTTCCTGAGCAGAAAATTTTTCTACAGGCTCCCGCATCTGTATTTTTTTTAAAACGGCGATCTGTTCATTTTGTTTTTGAAGTTGCTGGACTTTCTTTTCTTCTTGTTCGCTCGATTCATATTCTATCGAATATTGGTAGGTTTGAGCCAACTGTTCTACACATTCTTTGAAAGACAAGCCAGTTCTATGCATTTCATAATTGAGAATGGAGCCATGCGCATTGCAGGCAAAACAATGGTAGTTCGTAGGATACACATAAAAGCTGGGGGTGGAATCTTGGTGGAATGGACAAAGCCCCAACCAATTGCCTCCAGATCGTTTTAAATCAATATAACGCCTGAGGTGTTCAGAAAGAGAGATGGATTCAACCAAATTTTGGATAGAGTGTTTTTTTATTAGCATTTAGTTACGGCACATTCCTAAAATTATAAATTTTTTGCTTCTAGCAAAAAAATAGGGTTGCCAATAAACAACCCCATTTTGGAATTTAATGCAATATTTTATCGCAATAACAGAACTAAACTAATAGTTTTTTCTGCTTTTTCAAAGCACGCTTACGAGCAGCCATACGTTTCCTTTTGCTTTTAACAGAAGGTTTTTCATAATGCTCACGTTTGCGGACTTCAGAAAGAATGCCTGCTTTTTCGCATTGTTTTTTGAAACGGCGCATAGCGCTTTCAAAAGTTTCACCTTCTTTTACCTTAACTACTGGCATAATATAATCACCTCCCCTCTTTGTAACTTAGTAACCCCTTGCGGAGTCCGTCTCTCTCTATATAAGAAACGGAATCACCTAGCAAGATGTTTGTGGTCAATTTGCTCCATGGTCAGATTTTCTGCGAACAGACTAACTTTATTTGCCTTTGTGTTAATATGCGGTATAGAGTTACTCAAGATTCTCCTTTAGTGCAAGCGAAGTTCAAATGACCTTATTCTATAATTCTCATACAAAAAAAAATAATAGAGATAAGACTGATTATATTAACAAAGTTGTTCTTGGCTACTCTATGGCATCAGTCTTTTTTTGGATTTTTTTGAGTCTGTTCTTTTATTTTTATTTGTATGATCCAACATATGGAACAAATGCAAAGCTGGTGTTGACAAGCTCTTATTCACTCTTTTTTAAGTCCCTTTTTGTCATTTTTCTGACTTTAATTTTTGCCTCAATCATTGGCATAGTCCTCAGTTTGCCAGCAATTTTTGTTAAAACTCTTCTTAGTTATAAACTTTTTAAAAGAAAACAACGGGGTCAAAAACCTGTTATACTTATTTTTTCCACAAGATATATTCCTTTGTTTATTTTATTTTTATTCAATGTTTCTTTTTTATTTTTCAATTTTTCAGTTGCCCCAGAAATGGTAGCAAGTTTTCTTTCTCAAAAAAACATTATTGTTTCTATATCCAACAAAATACATAGTATATTTTTTTCAAAAAATACCGAAAATTTCTTCGACTATGGAAGAATAATAGGAGAAAAATTTCCGCAAGATTCTTCGTTTATTTTTTTAATACCAGATGACATATTAAATAACTCAAACAATTTTATTTTAAGTAAAATTTTATTAAAAAATTCTCATAAACTATTGCTAACAAATTCATATAAATTAGATACTATTTCGTCTTTGTTCCATTTTTATTCCACTGGATACTATAGCCTTTTCACCCCTGTTCCGGTTGAACTTCCCCAAACTGTAAATATAGATAAAAAAATATTTCTTGGAGTTGACGCAGAAAACTCTTATAATTTTCATTCACTTTTTGGAAAGGTTGCACAAGTTGAGGAAATAAATTTAACCTGGTTTGATGTATTTTTAAACAAATTTTCTTTTTCTCAACCACAATTTTTATACTTTTTTAAATCTGGTTTTGCTGGTTACTTTAATCCTCTATGGCGATGGTCAAATATGTATAGCTCAAATTTGCATCTTCTACAAAAATATTCTGATGCATTGATGCGGGAAAAGAACTCAAATTATAACAAATTTGCTTTATATTTGACTGAATTTGATAATGGAAAAAAGATAAGTTTGGTTACTCAGTATAACAAAAAAAAACTATCTCAACTAGAATATAAAAAGGAATTAAAGCAAGAGGATCTTGCTCTTGCTCGCTATATTGGAGGCTTGCTAACAGCTGGAATAACGAACATTAATATACTTCCATATCAACCAAATACAGAACAAATTTCTTTAACCAATTTTTATTCCTATAATGAAAGAGAAAATGAGCTTTATCTTTTTGAAAATATAATTGAAATCTCAGTAAAAAATAGTTGTCAACCAAAAATAATAAATTTTAATAACCTCAATTATCAAGAAAGCATTATAAATAAATTAAAGTATAGCAGTGGGAATATTTATTTTGATAAAAAGTATGAATTTTATATTCAGGGCAATTTGAGAGAGGCATTTATTTGTAGATTTAATAACTCTCAAAATTATGTTTTAGTGAGAGACTATACAAATTTTAATCCGAGTGGCTTTAGTTATGGCGAAGTATTTTCTAGTTTATTTGAAAATTACACAGAAAAAATTTCCAGTTTAAAACAAATCATATCTAAAAACAAGATACCAAAAGAAAAAACAAACGAATTATTTCAAAATGAATTTTTTAATCAGTTTAAAATATTCAAAATTGATTCGAATTTTTCTAAAATGACTTTATTTCAAAATACTGCCGAGAAAGAATTATTTTTTAAAAACTATGGGGAAGAAGTTATGCATGAAATATTTGAATACTCTAACAAGTGAATGTTTAATATGTTATTTAAAATAAAAAAAATTACTAAGTTTTATAAATATTTAATTCTATCCTTTGTCGCTTTATTTTTTATATCTATTTTTTCTCTTATAGTTTTATATTTTTTTCCAATTAAATCGACAACTTCAAACTTAAACAATGCCCCTTTCTCAAGATTTGTTTCTCCTTGGCCCACGTCAGCCTTAGATCAAGAAATTTTAGAACGAAAAAGATTGAAACGATATGCTAGAATTGAGCAAAAAAAGAGATTAGAAAAACAGTTTCAGAGAATGAATGTTCTCAATGTGCCTATTTACGATTTGTCATTAGATGATGAAGCTGAAATTTTAGTTGGCGACTCAAAATATTACCCAGACAAAACAGATTATTTATGGCCAATTTTTCCCTTGAGTAGACAATTTAATAACTCTGCAAGCCAAGATTCAAATCGAAGGGCAGTCAATCTTATACTACCGTATCAAAATTGGACCTCCCTATTTGAAGGAGTTTACCTTTCCGCAGGGGACGAAATAAAAACAAATATTCCAATCATAAAAGAGAGGCGGTACCTTAATTTTCTTGTGTTTCCTCTCACACCAGGCAACATACGGGTCATTCTTGGCCAATACGTGTGGGCAAAAACTTTTGGTGAAGAAGAAGTTCAAAAAATACAAAAAGTAAATATACCTATCAATGATCCCACAGCTAAAAATATTCGAGTCCTCAGTATTTCTTGCAGTGGTTATCTTCTTGATATGAGCATAAATCAAATACAAAGGAATGGGAGAGAGCCTATTAAAGTTGCCGTTGGAAGCTCTCTTTGGTTACCAAATAAAAACTACTTAATAAATCGTTTTCAAGAGGATAATCCTCAAACAGAAGATGATGGTAACGACTCCGCACCTGAAAATATTGTTAATTCAATGCAAGAAACCACAGATGAACCAAAAAACACCGATGACAATCCTCCAGATTCAAAACCAGAGGAATCAAAGCAAGTTGTTAACGACACACTCGCGACAAAATTAAATATAGAAAAAAATGACCCCCTTCTTCAAACTTCTAATAATCAAATGCTCGTCAACACTGAATATTCCACTGCATTTGGTTACAATATTGTTGTTATTCAGACTCCTCCAATGGACACTGATCTCATACAAAACAAGACAATTTTACAAAACGTTGCACCAAGTATGGCTGGTTTGATGGAAAATTCTGTCTTTTTTGATAAAAATATTTGCTATAAACAAACAAATTACCGCAATCACCGAACTGGACAGGTCAAACTATAAGACAAAAG
>JAZKEW010000058.1:4049-5765 GCA_040386785.1 Bdellovibrionota bacterium | reverse complement strand
GATTTAACTGCGGGAATTACCGGCATTATGACCCCTTGTCTGAAGGTGGATATACCGAACTTAAAGACAAAATCATCAGTTTGAAAGACCAGTGGGAAAGTGATTACTACCGCTCTATTGCCGAAGATTATCTGCAAACCACTTTTGAGGTACTCTTGGCAAGCAAAGAGCCTTATGATTTAAAACGCGTGGTGGAGTTTTTAGATTATGGCCAGCTGGCTCTTTTGACGAGACAGTTAAAAAACGAACGATTAGAAGCACGCGTCAGTCGATTGGCCTCTTATGAGAAAAAAGACATCACGGGACTGCAGGCGCATTTGAGTTTGTTGATTCATTCAGAGCTGGGCGGATATTTTGAAAGAGATGAGAGCATGTTCAGTCTTCGGGATGTGATTAACCAAAACGGCGTGGTTTATTTTGCGCTGCCTGCATTACGCTTTCCGAGCTTCTCATCGGTTTTGGGTAAACTCATCATCAACGACATCAAGGCGGTCATCGATAGAGAAAACTCAGGCAATTCAAAACGGATATTTACGATCTTTGATGAGTTTTCTGTTTTTGCCGGCGAGCAGGTTTTAAATTTGGTGAACATGGGCAGAGGCAAGGGCATTCATGCGATCTTTGGGACACAGGGCATTGCCGATCTGCAAAAAATTCATCCGACATTCGCCAGTCAAGTGTTAAATTGTGTGAACACGATGATTTGTCACCGGCTTAATGATCAGGAAAGTGCCGAGGCGGTAGCCGGATGGGCGGGCACAAGAGAGACATTTGATTTAACCGCCCAGGTCGATTTGAATCAGGGCAATACGGGGATGGGTTCGGTGAGGCGCAACAAGGAATTTATTATCCATCCCGATGCAATCAAACAAGACCTTGGTGCAGGAGAGGCATACTTAATCAGCAAGGTGGGAAAATTTAGTACTGAAAAAATCAAAGTGAAATATTCCTGAATTTATTTTTTTTATTTTTTGTTTTTTTTTGTTTTTATTATTGTGTTTAAATTTTTTAGTTTTTAGACAAGTCAAAAAAAACCAAAGACTTAACGCTTAAATTGATTCCATAAACAAAAGGAGGATGGAAAATGGTTTTATTGTTGATGCTGGCGTTTAACTGGCTGGTGATGTTTTTAAGCTTAGACCTTGTTGTAAGTCTTGCCTATGATCGGGTCACGAATTATCAGCTTTTTTTATTGATGGGCATTTCTTTTGTGATTGTCGTGGGCTTGGCATTTTTGTTTAACTCTTCGATAGGTCAGTGGATTTTACGGATGCTGTCAGGGGCTCGCAAAACCATACCCAGAGAAGACGCCAAAATTAACCCTGTTATTCAACAAGTTCAGAAGGCCATTCTGGAAAGGCATGGGTTATCCGCTTTGGATGTGCACGTCATGGTGGTTGATAATCCCATACCGAATGCTTTTGCGATTGGCAAAAATACCTTGGTGGTATCACGGGCAATGTATGAGACGGCCAGTCATGAAGAATTTGCCGGAGTGATTGCTCATGAATTTGGGCATCTTCACTATGGAGACAGCCAAAAGCTTGGGATTGCCTTAGGTGTTAGTATTGTGTCCATGACAGTGGCATTAGCGGCCTCAGCTATCGCCACCGTCATAGAAGCCATGAGTCGGATTTGCGGAGCGACTAAAAGTGATGCAGGAGCGTTCATGGTTCTTTTTGGGTTGATATTCACTTTGATGGCATTATTTTTTAC
>JAZKEW010000058.1:1727-4039 GCA_040386785.1 Bdellovibrionota bacterium | reverse complement strand
TAAAGCTTGCCATGCTGTTTGTCGGACGCAAGCAGGAATACAAGGCAGACCAGTTTGCGATTCAGGCGGGCTTTGGGGCAGGGCTTTTGTCTTTCTTGGATAAGCTTAAAAACATGCAGTTTGATGCGCCTAAAAATCTGTTTGCGAAATTATACGATACTCATCCGCCGACTATGTTACGAATTGGAGAAGTGGAAAAAGCGTTGCAGGTTTAGATTTTATGAAATTGTTTGTTTTTATATATACATAAACTTTTTAAAAGAAATTGGAGGTTTTATATGCAAATAGCGCAAGAAACACCGAGTCGTCGAAGGGCTCCTTCAATTCCTAGAGGTAATGATGAAAAATCAACTATTAATGAACAAACTTTAATTGATGATTTTTTTGGTTCTATTATTGCTAAAAAAAATGTCAGAAAAGATGATAATTTAAAATTTGTTATTGTAAATCATATTGTTCCAACACTTCCTCCTTTCTTGAGAGCGCTGGAGAAATTAGGAAAAATAGCTATCATTATTCCAAAACATTCACATGCAGATAAGAGGATTAAAGAGAAAATTAAAACAGAATATAGTGAAGCCTTTGTTGATGTAGAAGAGTATAAGTGCAATGAGATAAATAGATTTGATGATTATTTATCTCAAGATAGTAATTGTATTGATTTTCTAGTAAAAAAATTAAATCTTTCTGGGGAAGAAAAATTTTTAATTATTGATATAGGTGGTTATTTCTCAAAACCGCTTATTAAAATTACTGATCACTTTGGCAAAAAATTTATTGGAGTAGTAGAAGATACTGAAAATGGACATCAAAAATATGCTAAAAGTGTTATTTTAAAATTTCAGGAAGATAGAAATTTTATCTTTCCTATTGTTTTTTCAGTTGCTAGATGTGAATTAAAAGAAACAGAGGACTATAATGTTGGAAAATCAATTGTTGAAGCATCTGGTACTATATTGAGAGTTGATGCACATACGATGCTTGAAAGGATGAAAACTATAGGGATTATTGGTTTCGGAAAAATTGGTCGAAGCATAGCTGAACATTTAAGACAAAAAAATATTACCAGTGTCGTTGTGTATGATAAAGATGAAATAAGACATATGAAAGCAAGTTCTATGGGGTTTCGAGTTGTTAATAAAGATTACATCCTTTCTGAATCTGATATGATATTTGGTGCAACTGGGACAAAATCATTAGAAGGTTTCGACTTTTATTCCTTGAAAGATAACGTTTTTATTGCTTCATGCACATCGAGTAATGATGAATTTGATTTATCTATTCTTAAAAGGCTAAAAGAAAGAGAAAACACAGAGATTGAAAATTCAAATATTAGTAAGTATTATTTAAGTGAGAAAAGGATAAATTTTCTCTATCAAGGAAATGCAGTGAATTTTGTTCATGGAGCAGTTAATGGACCCTATATATATTCTGTTCAAGCTTCTTTGATTGTAGCTGCTATTAGCATCATTGAAAATAGTGATAGTTCTCGAAAGATAGAAGTACTGGAAGAGGGTAAACGTGTAGAAATACCAGAAATAACAAGAGAAGATATGAAAATTATTGCTGTTTCTTGGTTAGAATGCTTTGAAAATTTTAAGTGCCAAAACAACTTGACCTTAAATGCTGAAAATTTATTTTCTAGGATAAATAATTCTGGAGTTCATGAGTTTTATATTAAACCTATTTTTTACTTGCAGTTTGCTATTCATTTATGTGTACATTGCAAAAATAAGTCTGATTTTGATGAAGTAAAAAATAAGTGTTTTTTACTTATTAAGCTTTCAGATTTATTAGTTTGTGATATTTCAGAGGAGAAATTGAATGGGTTAGTTGCAAAAGAATTATTTAACGAAGCTTATAAGAATAATAAAAATGATGAAGTTGCCTTTAAAGGTTTGCGATCAAAACTGATAGCTATTTTTAATAATTTTTCTGAATTAGCTACTTATTATGATTGTTATGATAAGGATGATGTTATGACGGCTATTAGTTTCTGCAATTTGGGTTTTATTAGGATGTTTTTACATATTTCATGTAAAATATCCCCATATATTGTGGATAATTACTCTAAAGCTTTTTTGTTATTGGCAGAGATAAAATCTAGATTAAAGCTTAAAGAACTAGCTCCGGTGGAAAAAATGTCAGAATTAAATGAAATGTGTTCAAATGAAAAACGCATAAAAGAATTAGTTGATGCAGAAGGAGATGGTGATTTCATAAATTTTAAAAAATTGTTTGATGATTTTTCTGCACACTCTGCGCAAAAATCAGTGAATAACCCTACACGATAGACTATTTTATTAGGAGTA
>JAZKEW010000058.1:981-1702 GCA_040386785.1 Bdellovibrionota bacterium | reverse complement strand
GAAAGATAATCGAGAGTATAACCCAAGTTCTTTTTGGTCACTTCCAAAAGAAGTTGATAGTGATCAATTGCTTTCAGATAAAATTTTGGAGCGGATGGCACAAGATGTATCATTTAGGGTGAGAAATAATCAAGAATTAATAAGAACTAAGGGTAATGAACCAATAGCTGCTGTTGCTAAATATGATATGGCACAATGTTACAGACATGGTTGGGGTGTTTCTATTAATTATAAGGAGTCTATAAAATTATATGATGAATCAGCAAAAATGGGTCATGCAGGAGCTTGTTATGAATTGGCAAGGCTATACTTACAAGGGCATACATTAATGGATATTAAAATAGATTTGTCACTTTCTGAATACTACTCAAAACTTGGCTTAGATAAATGTCAAAAGATTGGTAGTGATATGGATTTCCTAAATTATAAGAATTCTGATTATGTTCCACAACTTAATGGGTTACTTAAAACAATTGAGTTTTGTAAGTGGTCTAACCAAAATCGTTTTTAGTGATGACTTTTGCTTTGCTTTCTTTTGGCATTTTGTTTCCGTAAATATGTTGAAAGTTCGCTTGAGGTGAATTTTAACATGTTTTTTGTGAGGGGTGGCGCTTGTGTTGCTCTGAGAGGCTTGATTTTACTGGTGAGATGTAGAAATTGTACTTTCTACATGTTTTGAGGTTCGGGTGGTGAAAACATTGAAAAAATTTCTTAAATCATT
>JAZKEW010000058.1:0-971 GCA_040386785.1 Bdellovibrionota bacterium | reverse complement strand
TACCAATTTTTTATTCTCTTTTAAATTTCCATCTTATTGTAAAAACCAGAAGGGTAATAAATATCAAAAAAAGTAAAGATTGAATAGTGGAAACTATTTTTAAGAATAAAACATAGTGTACATTTGAATTTGAGGAATGATTATTCGCAATCCATACGTTGAATGGCTTTACTATCTGTTGAATTGTATATACAAATGACTCTCTTATGATTTCATAATCAACAGAAGAATTTATATTTATATTGGGAGAAAACCACATCCCATAGATAGTTAAGAAAAGTATAAATAATATAAACATACTAAAAAATACGTTGCCAAGGCTTTGACCATAATTGCTAGAAATATCATAGCAGTATGAAAAAACTTTATCAAAAAATACAAGGTTCTTCCTGAGGCTTTTCTGCTCAAGGGCGTAAAACATAGCTTCTTCTCTTCTCGCTTTAAAATGAGCCATTGCAAGAGAAAGGGTTCTATAGGCTCGGGAGGCGTCTTCACTTTTGGTGTCTTTAAAATTGCGGTATTCAGGAAATTTTGTATTCTGGTGAAAAGTACAATTATGAAATTCTGGTGCATTTTCAAAAATGCAACCAGAAAAATTTGTTTTATTATTAAATGTTCGGTTACTAAAATTAATTATCCCATGAAATTTTACATTCGAAAAATTAACTTCTCCTTGAAATTTGCTACTCTTGTCAGAATTAGAATTCGATTTAAAATTAGCAGAAGAAAAAAAATGAGAAGATGAAAAGTTAACATTTCCATTAAATTTTGCTAAATCAAAATCACTTGAACTATGGAAATACGTATTACTAAAATCGCAATCATTAGAAAAAGTGCTATAGTTAAATTCAGTTTTCCCTTTAAAAATAGTTTTATTAAAATTTAAAGTTTTAAATTTACTTCCTCTAAAATTTACGTCATTTTCAAATATAGAATTTGAAAAATCAATGACGGAGTTTCCTTGGAAGTCA
>JAZKEW010000057.1:19611-26494 GCA_040386785.1 Bdellovibrionota bacterium | reverse complement strand
TAAAAGATAAAATGCTGCATGTCGCACTAAAAAAGAACCAAAAAAAAGCACACCAAGCAACAGGGACATGCACAAAAATTATTCTGTATACATTTCCTTGATCTATATCAGAGCCAATTTTAAATAATGCCAAATACCATCCAACGAGCTGCATCACTAAAAAAACAACAAAAATTAAATTCCAACGTCGTATTGGAGCAACTATTTTATTTGGCAAGGAATTTTGCATTTGAACTCCTTATTCTTCAAGCAACATAAAACTAAATATCCATCCTAGGGTACTAAATATAACTGGGTACAAAACTAAAATTGTCCACCAAGCCTGTTGTCCAAAAGCACTTGACAGGGAATCAAGAGAGTTCGCCGATAACGATATGGATACCGATGCCAATAATAGAGCTGTTTGTAAAGGAA
Organism: Bdellovibrionota bacterium; assembly: GCA_040386785.1. Classification (GTDB taxonomy): domain Bacteria; phylum Bdellovibrionota_B; class Oligoflexia; order Silvanigrellales; family Silvanigrellaceae; genus Silvanigrella. The sequence goes on along the minus strand of JAZKEW010000057.1, from coordinate 26,080 downwards.
AAAAGAGGATAGGTTGCAAAATTTCCTTAGCAAGTGAACGTACAGTCAGCCCGTATACGAAGGCGCCAATGGCCGCGGATCCAAAAGAAAAAAAGATGCTGGGGAAAAATAGGTTTAGGACAAATGTCGTGATCGAAAAAAAATCCACATTGAAAAAAAACATCCAAAAAAATAAAATTGGAATTTGCAAAGAAAAAATAAGAAGTGCTGTAAAACAAATTTTTGCAAATAAGATTGCCCAACGAGAACTTCGAGAACAAAGTAAAATATCGAGAGCATTGGCTTCTTGTTCGGTGGTAAACATCCTGCTAATGCAAAGTGCTGCAACAAACTCCATAATTGCCCATAGACAACCTATTTGCACATCTGGACGTTTAATAACTTGTGTTCCTAGGGAAAAAGGAAACAAAATTAAAAGACAAAGAGCAAATATAATGATGCCAATCCAGAAGGACTTTTTAATCCAAAAAGATCGGACACTAACTGTAAAAACAAGAGAAAAAATATTAAACCAACTTTCCATGACAAAACCTTTGTTATAAATAGCTGATATAAACAAATTCTTTTCCATATATTTCATATAAAAAAATTGGTTCTTTTGCAAAAATACCGAGCACTAAGCCGCCACCACCAGCCCCTGTCAGCTTTGCCGCCAAGGCCCCTTGCTTTTTCAAATTCATCACAATGTTATTTACTTTATTTGTTGAAACACCAAGTTTAACAAGGCAATCATGCGAATTATTTAAACTGTTTACAAATTCGTTTAAGTTGCCTTGTTCTAAAGCTTGGCTGCAAGTAGAAGCAAGTTGATTTAATTTCTGGAATAATTCAGTCACTAATTGTGTGCTAGTATCATAATAATTTTTTACTTTTTCAACCATAAAGGAAGTTTCAGATCGCTCTCCAGAGTCTATTAATGCAATCCATACATGAACTTTATTATGCAATTGTTTTATTGGAGAGCCTTTTTGAAATTCAATCACTCCATTGCTTGCAACAGCGCTGACATCTAAACCACTTGCTTTGCCACTGTGAAATAAACTGTCAACTTCGTTGGCGAACTGAATTTGTTGATCTAATGATAAACTAACCTTCGCTATTTGTGCAGCAATACGAACAAGACACGTACTAATTGCCGCGCTGCCGCCCATGCCGCCTCCAAGAGGAATTTGAGAATTGATAAGAAATTTTTGAGGAATGAAATCCTCTAATAAAAATGAAAATTCAACCAATGATAAGGCTTTTTTAAAGGCCAACAAAAGAAGATTATTTATTCTTTCTTCCATCACAACTTCTTTATTTAATTGAGTTGTGTGCCAAGCATGGTTCCAAGAACTTGTATTGTATTTCGCATTGTTATGAGAATACAAAGTAAGGGTTAGTTGAATATCTGGTAAAGCAACAGCAATTGCTTTGTGGCCGTACACTGCGGAATGTTCTCCAATGAGAATTGTTTTTCCAGAGGCTGTTGCCTGTATATTTTCATGGGTTAAAATTTTCATCAAATTAATTCTTTTATGAGATGTTTTTTTCCCATTATTTTTGGTGCAAACTGCTCCAAATTTATTTTATTATCACACCAGTGAATTAAATTTTTTTCATGTGTTGCAACAAGAAGTGCGCTCTTGTTTTTAAGGCATAATTCATCAAAAATTTCCATGCAAAGGTTATACCCTTCTTCGTCTAATCCGCTAGTTGGTTCGTCAGCTAAAACAATTTTTGGTTGTATTAACAGCATTGCTGCGAGAGTCAATCTTCTTTTTTGTCCCGTGGAGAGAAGTTGTGCTGAAAGTTTGGCTTTGTTTAACAATCCAACTTTTTTTAAAGCGTCATCAAATACCTGCGGGTTTTTTTTAACACCAAAACAACGGCAGTAATATTCTAGATTCAATAATACAGAATGTTCAAGCAATAACGCTGGTTGACTGCTTAAAAATAAACAAAAATGCTCTTTAACAGAATTTCGATTTGGCCAAATTTCTTCTTCCATGCAAAAAACTTGGCCTGAGTAAGGTCTAGCAAGTCCTGCAAGAACTCTCAAGAGAGAAGTTTTGCCACAGCCATTCACGCCCACAAGAGCGAGCTTATCAAACGCATTAAGCTTGAAACTTACATTCATTAACAAAGGCTTGTAGCCAAATTTAATTTCAATATTGACGCAAGATAAATAATTCATAGAGTATCACAAATAGAGGGCAAGACATTTATTTCACTTAATTCGGTGAATTTATTTTGCATTGTTGATGGTAATAAATAAACGAAACCAAAGCCTCCAAAATTGAACTCTGGTTCCAATTGCGCTTCAGTTAAATTAACAACACAAGTGAGCGACCCTCGAAAAATATATTTTTCATTTGAAAGGCCAAGTTGTTCAATTTGGCCTCTTATATAGGCGCAGCTATGTGCATGCACAATATGTTGTATTAAATCTATTTTATTGCATTCAAATCTTTCTAGAAATTGTTTTTCTAAGTTTTTTGCAAAATTATGAGCCCAGTTATAAATTTCATTTTGAGAACCCTCACAAAATAAAACGACAGGAGTTAAACAACCACGTCCATTCCAAATACTACATAATTTTGCAATTTCAATAGAATTATCTTTTTTAATATCAACTGTTAAAGAGTTTTTAACATCTCCTTTGCCTATGAAGACTGTTTTTTTGAGGTCAATTTGATTCGCTATTGTTTGACACGTTTCATTTGTTCCAAACACGAGAACAATGTCATATTGACTAAAATTATGGGCTATGGATTTATTGGTATCAATATAAGTTTTTGTATTCGGAAAATATTGCGCAAATAAACAAATTAAATTTTTTGTTTTTTCAATGATTTTTTCAACAAAATAATCGTCTAGTCTTAAACTAGGGATTTTAATGGTAATGGAAGACGCGCCACTATTGGCTGCAATTAAAAATGGAAAAAGCCAGGCAATTGGGGTGTTGGCAGCCGATATAATAAATAAATTCTTGCTGCTATATTGTCTATCTAGTGGTATTTTATTTTCAATTGAGCTTGCAGTGGCTTGAAAGTCTGCAATTGAAAAAGTATCCCACAGGTATTTTTCTTTTAATGTGGTAAGAATTTGATTTAAATTTATTTTGCTATTCTGTGATTTGCTGTTAATTAATTCCTTTTCACTTTTGTCTGCAAAATTGAAAAAATTTCGTACGTTTAAACTGCATCCTTTGATTGAAGCGTCAGGGCCCCTGCCAAGCAAATGAAATGCATTTTCTGTTATTGTGTAACCAACATCTTCTGTAATAATACTTTGCCAAGATTCTGTATTAACGGTATCAATAAAGGCAATAAAACCTTTTTCTTCATGAGATAAAGTGGTTTTTTTTTCTATGGAAATACATAACGGGATAAGTGTTTCGTTTGCAATAAAAGATCCATCATGAATTTTTTGCGCAGACCATGCCTGTGAACTCAATTCGCACATGCCATATTCTGAGAAAAAAGCAAAATTGGGTGATGTATAAAAGCTTCTTAGCTTTTCAACAGATTGTTCTCGTGTTAAAGCTTGAGTTCTTCCTTTAGTTCCACCTGTATCAACAATAAATATATTTAAACGTTGAAATTGAGTTTGAATACTTTTTCTGAATTCTAAATTGGTGTTGTCTGCAAGCATAAGGTGATGAAAAGTTGTTCCAAAAATTAAACAGGGGCTTCTGTCTGGATATGTTTTTAATATTTCTATTAGAATTTCTTTTTGTGCATTAATATCACACCAATTCATTTTAAAATTATTTTTTGCAAACATTTCTATCATAGCGGCGAGAGAACTTGTAGGCCAAGTTGTTTGATGTGGAACCAGCGAAATAATTGGTGTTGCTTTGTTAAGTTGGTTCCGCTTTAAAAAAGCTAAAAAACCATTGCATGTTTGTTGTTCGTAATTTTCAAGAGCAGGAATAGAAAAAATGTGTCGTGCTTGTTTGTTACCGGTACTTCCGCTAGAAAGAAAAATTTTATACTGATGTGCTGTTTCTTCCGAAAAGTTGGAATGCAAGTTGAAGTCTCGAAAACAACGAATTGGGAGAAATGGAAGAGTGGTTTTCCATTCTGGTATCAATATAGGAATAAAATAGTGCTGTAAATTTGGAATTTTTTGAATTAAAATTTTTTGTTGAGCAAAAATATTTTCTATAATTTTTTGGTTTTGCATTCCAATTTATCTTTCTTCAGCCTCATTTTGCAGTGCATTTACGTCTAGAATAGTAAACGTTGACCCTTGAGTTTCAAGCATTCCTGCCTGTCTGAGTTCAGCGATTGAGCGGCTTACAGTTTCAGGAGTGACATCGGCGAGTTCAGCAATGTCTCTCCTATTGAGAGGAGGCTCAAAAGTCGTGGCGCCCTCTTCAGAAAATAAATTATATAATTCAAATATAACAGAAGCAACGCGGTTTTTTGCGGGTCTGTATAAATCAGATTCAATTCGTTTTTCCATTCGTGCAAGTTCAGTACAAAATATTTTCATAAATTGCATTGAGACGGCAGGATTTCTTTGAATTAAAGTCAGCACCATGTCTTTGTCAATTGAAAAAACTTCGCTTTCTTTAAGAGCGACAGATGTTCGACTATATTTAAATTCGCCAAAGATTTCACGAATGCCCACAATGGTTCCTGCTCTCGCAATACGTGTGATAACGCTTTCTCCTTCTTGCCCCTCACGGATTATTTTTAAACATCCGTTGGCAACACCATAAATAGAGCGAGGGGAGTCGCCGGCAATAAAAAGGTTTTGTCCTTTTTTTAGTTTGATAATAGATGAATTTTCTTGAAAAATAGCTAAATCAGCATCAGATAAAGATGGAAATAATCTACGAATTGTATATGTGCCACGACTTTTTTTTTCCATATTATTGCTGCTCCATTGCCAAAATTTTAGATAAGTCGGAATCTATGGCCTGTCGAATGTTTTCCGTGTTAGATGCTGAGCTTTTTGCAGAGCCATTCACAATAATTGTAAAGGCGAGCCAGTCCCCATTTTTTGCTTGGCTATAACCGGCAAGTGCAACGACATCAAAAGGTTCTGTCAGTGTGCCGGTTTTTGCCCTTAACATCAACTTTGAGGGCAGGTCATTTGAAGTTTGAAAGCGATGTTTTAAGGTCCCTTCTTCTCCTGGTATTGCAAGAGCGGAGAGAAATTCAGGAAAAAAATGAGTATTTGAATACATTCTAGAAAGGAGTGTCACAACGTCTTTAGCAGAAAGTCTGTTTTCAGGCGTGAGACCGCTGCCGCTATGGAGTACAATGGGAGTGGTGCTTGATGATGTTTTATTCATTTCTTTCATGTAATGCTCAAGATTTTTTGCCGAAGATTTTAAAAGATTATCCCCAAGTGGTAAGTTGTTTTGTAAACCCAAATTTAGAGTAAGCATATCGGCAATAAAATTATTGCTGACTTCGAATAAACCTCTTAATTGCCAAGCAAGAGGATAGCTTTGAACCTCTGAGACAAGTTTGTCTGTGGTTTTTACAGGTGTGGTTTCAATTCTAATGTCCCCCGGCGTTTTTATACCGTTTTTATTTAAAAATGCATTTATGACTTCTCCCGCATATTGATCGGGGTTTGAAATGGAGCGGTAAACCCTTATCATGGGGCTATGTGCCACAATATTTCCACTCACGGTAAAAGTATCAAAGCCATTTTTTGATTCTCTTGTGACCGTAACTTTGGAAACTCCAGACTTTCTTGTTGTTACATTATTGATGATTTTAACACTGGGAATTGCATATGGCTCAAGAGCAATGCGAGCTCTTCCTTCGCCATTTGGCGAAGGAGTCACAACAAGAGCAAGAACACTAAAATTCACTGCAGCCGATGACAGTGGAGCATCATAAGCATTTTTACTATGTACACTTCCTGCTTTTCTATTTTCATCTTTAGAGATGTCACCAAATAAAGATTTATTAACAATCACCTTTCCTGTAATTTGTGTGATGCCATAACGCGCAACATCTGTTGTTAAGAACCATAATTTTTCGTTCGTGAGTGAAGGATCTCCTCCCCCATAAAAAATAAGATCGCCTTGTAAAACATGATTTTGTAGGGTGCCTCGCTTTAAAATTTGAGACGAAAATGTTTTTTGTGCTCCCCAGGTCTCAAGAGCATCTGCTCCAATAATGAGTTTAGAGACTGAAGCAGGAGAAAGTCTTTGTTCTGGAGATATTTTTGCAATTGTATTTCCAGAATTTAAATTAACCACAAGAGCGGATACTTTTGCCCCTTGATTTTGCAAGCGTTCAAGCTTGGGAAAGTCTTGTGTTGATGCATTGGCATAAAAAGAAAAAAAATTAAGTAAAACAAATATTACATAGCTGCAATGGCGCATGGGTCTTCTCCAATCCAAAAAATAAAATCAGCAAGGCAAAAATGAGAACAAATAAATGGTGCAAAGCGGAGAGCCCATCTGTATTCAAGGGCTAAGGTACTTGGGTTTGTTGATTCTGGAGATAAAGGA
>JAZKEW010000057.1:7297-19601 GCA_040386785.1 Bdellovibrionota bacterium | reverse complement strand
TTTTGTCAGGATTTTTTCAATTTCTATAGGCGAAAGTACGAGCTGTTGTAGTTGATTTTTTATATCAGGCCATTCTAAACAAAATGTGTCAAAATTTTCTTTCACTTTATTCCAGCGTTCATTTTTAATTAAATAATCATTTAAAAAAGATTTGTGAACATCTTGTCCTGCATCAATAAAAGGTGCTTTTGAGAGAAGTTTTTGAATAAGAGAAGAAGCCTCTTTTTCAGTGAGGCTGCGTAATTTTTTTGTATCAAATTCATTTTGTGCAAGCAGCCATTCATAGCTGATAGAACTGGAAATTGTGCCTAAAGCAATTTGTTCTCCATGCAGTACTAAATCTTTATGCGAAGAAAGTCTTAAAAAATGAAGGCCACGACTTATCGCGTGTTCATAGCCGTTTAAAAGGGTTGTTTGGTTGCATAACGACGTAGAAACTTGAGCCATGACTTGAGCTTGAACCAGAATTTCCATGTTGTTCAATAAATAGTTTGTGGCAGATACGTTTTCATCTTTAAATTGTAAAAAAGGAAAAAATGGCTTCATGAGTTGAAATGCAGTATCATAATATGTGTCAAGCATATTCAATTTAAAGCCTAAATAGCAATCACCACAGGCAACAAAATAAGCTAATAAATAGCCGAAGCTAGCACGAGCTAAAGAAATTGGAGCTGCTTTTAATAAAGGCTCTATCCAAAAAGTTGCATGGATATTTTTTGCAATTGGAGCTGTTGTTACTTCAACGGAAATTGGAATAGAAATAAAATGCATTCCATCATATTCAGATAAATTTACATCAAAAATTTCAGATGTATTTATGAATTTAATATCTAAATTTTTTGGAAAAATGTTTGTAATATTTAAGTCGTCGGTCAAGACTAAGAATTTATGTATTTTATTTCGTTGTGCATAGCTTTGAATTTGGCTATAAAATTCTTCGTAATGAGCTGCATAAAATTGCTCAGGAACGAGTTTATTGTCCTGATATTGAATGCCTTGCTCCTGAAGTGTTTTATAAAAAAGATCAAATTTTGCAGACATTCATGAGACCCTTTCATCTATTCCTGATTTTAATTTAATAGCCTCACGCGCAATTGTATCACAAATATCATTGTATTTATTTCCTGAATGTCCCTTAACCCATTCCCAGCTGACGTTATGATTTTCTACAAGAGAGGAAAGGACAAGCCATAAATCTTTATTTTTTACATCTTCTTTTGTGCTCGTTTTCCAATTGTTTTTCTTCCAACTTTTGAGCCATCCTTGGGTAAAGGCATTTTTTACATATTGACTATCGGTGATGATCTTAACCTCAACAGATCGAGTTAAACTCTCAAGTCCTTTGATAACAGCCATAAGTTCCATTCGGTTGTTGGTTGTATGATTTTCATAGCCCGAAAGTTTGCGTTTAGTATCGCCATAAATGAGAATACAACCCCAGCCACCAGGGCCTGGATTTCCTGAGCAGGCACCGTCGGTGTATAAGGTTACGAGAGCAGAGGCAGTCATGATATTTTTCCTAAGAGCAAAATGTATTGTTTTGTTGTTTATCATCACACAAAATTGTTTTGCAAGCGTTGACGATCCAAGCAATACTAAAACGGGCGATAAACCTCAAGTGCCTTTGGTAAACGGAATTTCTGCTCGATTAATTCCTGAGCAGAGTCAGACTATCACTTTTCCTGAGACCTATTTTTCATTTGGTATTTATCGCGAATTTTTGACGAATGGTACCGAATATAACGCTTCTGGATTCGGAGTTATGTTAGGTTTTGATCAACATATTCGAGGCATGTGGAGTGGAGGGGTCGAAATGCGTTGGTCCGACTGGAAGTCCTTCGGTAATTCGGGATTTGCGAATACAAGTCCGCTTTCTTTATTTTCAAAAGTGGCAGCAACTCCCGACTTAAGAGGTTTTATAAAAAATGAGACCATTGCAAAAATGTTTCGGCCCTATGCGACCGGTGGATTTGGCTATACCATTTTCTTTGACCAAAGGGCTCTGAATTCTGCAAGGTCAAAGACAGCTTTTGGACAATTTTCTGCAACCTATGGCGGAGGAGTGAAAATAATTCTCCCGACTTCATTTTCAATTAAAGTAGGTGCCGAGCAGTGGAGAGGGATACAAACTTCCGATTATTTTGCAAATATTGTATTCCTAGAATTAAGTTTTGGAGATGTGGATAAATTTTAATGATACGGTATATCTCATTTATAGCAGTTTTATTTTATTGTTCTAGCATTTGTGCGCAAACATCAATGCTCGACGAAAATGATTTCAACTCAAATAAATATGAGGAAATATTTTCAAATAGATCAATTTTAGGTTGTGGTGCAGATGGCCGTGTTGATGTTTATTCTTCCCTTGATATACAGGCGCTGCTTTCTATTTCTAATGCTGTTTCAGCCGTAAGTGTTTCACAGCATACGAATTGGGAAAATTTTACTCCTCCTCCTTTTACCTCGGTTAATTTTAGTGAAGCTCGATTTAAAGCTCTTCCTGACGATGTAAAACGAATATTATTTTTATGTTTAACTTGGAATGAATCGGAAAGGCTTAAATTATTTGTTATTCCAGATGCGGCTCTCGATAATATTTCAAAACGCCTGCATGAAGAACGGCCATGGAAAAATTTGGATGCTAAACTGGTTAAAAAGTTAGATGCACTATCAAACGAAACGCTAAAGGAATTTGTATACATCGTATTGAGAGCGGATGTTTTTGAATCTGCGCGCGGCGGTCTTTTAGAAAATAAATCGTTGTGGTTTATCTCGTGGAATTGGCTTACAGAAAATCATGGGATTAATGAATGACAGAGACGATCGTTGGTTCTGTTTTTCTTTCCTCTTCCAAGTGTAATTCCTCAGCTGCTTCAATAGCGACTTTGACCATCCTCTTTCTAACGAACAAAAAGAACACTAATCCTGCAAAAATAACACCTGTGACACTCATAAATGTTTGGCTAGGGTATTTTAATGATAAAGCTCCAATTTTACCGGCAATAAGTCCTGTAATTCCAAAAATAGCTAAATTAAATGATTGAAAAAGAGTTTTGTATTTAGCGGGGGAAAGTAAGCTAATTGCTGACATAATGACTGGATTGACGAGCACTTCGCTTAAAGATAGAGAAAGTATAAAAAGTGAAATGCCGAGCCAATGGAAAGGTTTTTCTCCCTGTGGGACAACGCCAGCACAAAACGTAAGGTAGGAGAAATAGGCAATTCCGCAAAAAATAACGAAGAGTGCAAGGTTCATTTGAGAAAAAAAGTGAAATGGTTTTTTGTACTTTGCAACAACATAAAAAATGTATGCAAGCAATGGCGCAAATACGATAATGCCTAAAGATTCAAGTGATTGAAAAAATGTTGTCGGAATATCATAACCAAAAACAGTTTTTTGTGTGAAGTTTTCAATGTAAATGGAGAGAGTTCCTGTTAGAATAATGCCATAAACCGTTGCCCAAAGAGCAAAAAATAGAAAGGATAGCGCTAAATATTGAAGAGCTTTGTTATAAATTGGTGAAGATTTTTTAATTTCATTTGAACTACTTAAAGACTTAGATTGTTCTTGCAAGAAATCTTTTGTAACAAGATATTTTCTTCCTGCAAGTAGTACCAATAAACCAACAATCATACCAACACTTGCGGAAGCCAGAGCAATACGAAAGCCAAAACCTTGCAACAGCATTCCACCAACAACGCCTGCTAGCATGCCCCCTACATTAATTCCCATATAGTAAAGCTTGAATCCACCTTCTCTGCTTAAATCATTGGGTTTATAAAGGCGTCCTAGCAAAGTTGGCATACAAGGTTTGAAAAATGCAGTCCCAACAGCGACAAAAGACAGAGCAGTGTAAAAAATTGAGATGTGCTCAGGACTGGTAAAAAGCATGCATAAATGCCCAGTAATGATAAGAAATGCGCCGAAAATTGCAGCTCTAAATGTTCCTACAACTCTGTCGGCTAGAAATGCACCAATTAAAGGAAGTGTATAAGCGGCAAGATTATAAAACCCAGCAAGGTAAATTGCACTTTCCTTTGACCAGCCCAACCCGCCCTTTTCAAGGCTAGCGGAGGCATATAAAACGAGCAAAAAAGCTAGGGTATAGTAGCTCATGCGCTCAAAAACTTCGGTAAAACCAAGAACGTACATCCCTTTAGGCTGTTTGTTTTGTACAAGCATAATATTTAGCGGACCTCATTCATGAAAATAAAAATAATGGCACTTCAAAATTGGCCAAGCGGACAATCTAGTGGAAAAGAATAAAAAGAGCAAGAGAAAATGGTGAGTTTAGTCGTATCCAAATAAAAACGCAATATCCATTTCGATTGCTTCAAAAGGCTCTAATTTTTTCTTTTCACCTTTTTTAGCGTCAGAGATATTTGTGTATCCCTCTTCAGACCATCTAAAGACTTGCACAATTTCTTCTTCAAGATCAACAATCCAGTAGTACTCAACTCGATGCTCGTGTAAAACCCATTTCTTAGTGATAAGGTCATTGGATTTGTTTCCAGAAAGAATTTCACAAACCCAATCAGGCTTTATAATAACTTTTTTTCCTTTGGGTTTTTCCTTGTGTTTATCTCTTCTCCAGCCGGCAATATCATGTATAAATCCGTTTGAGCGGCCTTCATAAGCCACGGCAACTTCTGTGGCAAACCACCAACCTGTGAAGGGAGGATTGTTTCCTCCATCATTTTTTCTGTTAAATTTAGATAAAGATTCTCTGAGATTTCCTTGAAATTGGCCGTGCTCAAAGCTTGGCATAGATTTATAAACAAAATCGCCTTCAATAAGTTCACATTTTTCACTGTCTGGTAGACTTATCCAGTCTTCAATAGTTAATAATTTTCTTGCAGCACTAGCCATGATTAGAGCTCCCTTATAAATTCGTTGTGCAATATATTTACAGCAACGTCTATATTTTTACGAGATATAAGACAACCCACTTTAATTTCTGAGGTTGTGACTAAAAGAATATCAATTTTTTCTTTGGCCAGCGCTTGGAACATTCTAGCAGCAACCCCAGCGTGGGTGCGCATTCCTACGCCTATAATTGAAATTTTTGAAACATCATTTCTGCTCTGAATATTTAAGTGGTTAAATTTTTCCTGCAAAGTTGAGCACGCTAATTTTTCATCTGTTTGAGCGACAGTAAAACTAAATTTAATACCATCTTTTTCTTCATTTTGGTTGATAATATCAACATTGACTCCTTTTTCTGCAAGAAGTGAAAAAACGTGTGGTAAATTGAATTCAGCGTGTTTATAAGGTCCTGCTTGAATCCAGCTTTCATCAAGAGTCGTTGCAATACCAGTGACAACTTCACCTTCAATGGAGGTTTCTTTTGTGAGCATTTGTGTTCCTTCACTGTCTGAAAAAGTATTTTTAACAATTAAATTAATTCCCCATTTTGCAGCTAATTGTACACTTCTTATGTGCAAAACTTTGCTTCCTTGGCTTGCCATTTCAAGCATTTCTTCGTAGTTAATTTTTTTTATAATTTTTGCTTTGGGACAAATTCTGGGGTCGGTCGTAAAAACACCATCAACGTCGGTATATATGACGCAGTCTTTTGCTCCAATTGCGGCTGCAATTGCAACAGCTGAGGTATCAGAACCTCCTCGACCTAAGGAAGTTAGCCAGCCCTCCTTAGTCACTCCTTGAAAACCCGCTATGACAGGTAATTTTCCCAATTTAATTTGGTCGCTAATGAGGTCTTCATTTATTTTTAAAATACTTGCTCGCGAGTAATGTGTGTCTGTTAATATTCCTGCATTTGGAGCAAGCATGGGAACAGGTTCAATGCCTATTTTACGTAGCGCAAGGCTGAGCAGCGCAACGGAAACTTGCTCGCCACTTGCTACCAGCATGTCGTATTCTGGTACGTCTGTTCGGCTGTTTAGTTTTTGTGCCATGCCAATGAGTCTGTTGGTTTCTCCGGCCATAGCAGAAACTACAACAACTGCGGGTCTTAATTTTGCACAGAGTGAGGCGACGTGTTCAATTCTTTCCAGGGAACCCATGCTGGTTCCTCCGAATTTAAAGACAGGATTCAATTTATAACTCCTAATAAATAAAGAGATCTTAAACAGATGTAAAAGATACTATTTTTGTGATACAATTGCCACCACATGAAAGTGGTGAATTGGTTGCCAACCTAAAACGTATTGACTCATTCTATGAATTGTGTTTTAACTGAATAACGCCGATTTGAATTCCAGCTTGCGGGCGTATTGTTTATCACCAGCTAAAGCGAGTTTACACATGTCTAAGTCATTTCATCTCCCCCATGTCTTCTCACGTTTCCTCAATATTTTTGAAAAAATGCGCTCTTGTTGTATGTGCGAGCACTTCTTAGGATAGTTTTTTCTTCACTTAAAAAATAAATATTGGAAAAAGTTATGATAGAATTCGTAAATTTAAGTAAAAATTTTAATAAAAAAAACAGCAATTTTCAGGCGTTAAATAATATTAATTTAACGGTGCAGCAAGGTGAAATTTTTGGAATTGTAGGAAAAAGCGGTGCAGGTAAAAGCACGTTACTGCGTTGTGCTAATTTATTAGAGAAACCTTCCTTTGGAAATATTATTCTTGATGGTGTCAATTTAAATTCACTGTCTGAAAAGGAATTGCGTTTGAAAAGAAGAAAAATTGGAATGGTATTTCAGCATTTCAATTTGCTCACACATTCAACGGTGTTTAAAAATATAGCTCTTCCTTTGGAAGTTGCTGGTTTTTCTAAAAAAGAGATTAAAGATCGTGTTGATTATCTTCTCAAAGTAGTCGATCTCTCTGAAAAAATAAATTCTTACCCCGACGAGCTCAGTGGTGGACAAAAACAGCGTGTTGCCATAGCACGAGCGCTTGCAAATAGCCCCTCTGTTTTGTTGTGTGATGAAGTCACCTCTGCCCTAGATGCACAAACATCAAAATCAGTTTTAAATTTATTGAAAAAAATAAACAAAGAGTTTGGTGTCACCATTTTATTAATTACGCATCAAATAGAAGTGGTACAGTATATCTGTCATCGGGTCGCTGTTATAGAAAAAGGGGGCTTGGTAGAAGTCTCTAAAAAAGAAGAATTTATGCAAGAGCCTAAAAGCAGGGAAGGGAAGTCACTCATTTTTTCCCATGATTTTTCCAGTGAAATGGCGGTGTCGTTTATATGATAGACTTCACTTTGCTATACAGCTCCCTTTTGGCGACACTTCTCATGGTTTTTGTTTCCGCTGCATTTGCATTTATTTTTGGTATTTCTATTGCAATTGGCCTTACCATTACAGCAAAAGGTCAATTTTTAGAAAATTCTATTACTCATAAAATACTGAGTGCCATAGTTACTTTAGGTCGCTCAATTCCGTTTGTTATTCTGATGATTGCCATTATTCCTTTAACAAGATTTATTGTGGGCACGTCAATTGGAACAAGTGCTTCTATTGTGCCATTGGCAATTGCTGCAATACCTTATTTTGCCCGACTTGTTGAAGGGAAATTTAAATCTGTTTCTCCAGGTGTTTTTGAAGCAGCGAAATCAATGGGGCTTTCTCCTTTGCAAATTATTTTTAAAGTTTTATTACCAGAAGCGTTTCCTGGAATTTTGAACGCAACAACAATACTTCTTGTCAGTTTAACCGAATATTCTGCAATGGCAGGTGCCATTGGTGGGAGTGGATTGGGAAATATGGCGATACAGTACGGATATTATCAATTTAATAATGCCGTTCTCTTGCAGGCTATCGCAGTGTTAATTATTCTAGTTTTGGTATTGCAATATGTTGGTGATTTTTTAACAAAAAAAGTGACCAGAAATCATTAATGTTTAGAGGAAAAAATATGTTTTTGCATAAGGCTCTTGTTACCATTTGTTTTCTTTTAACCTTCTCCGTAGCCGCTTTTGCAAAACCAATAAAAGTAGGAATTATTGCAGGCCCCTCTGTCGATGTCTTAGATCTCGCAAAAAAATTAGCAAAAAAAAAATATAATCTTGATGTTGAACCCGTCGTATTCACTGACTATATTATGCCAAATGAAGCTGTGAATTCAGGTGATATAGACATGAATATGTTTCAAACAGTTTCTTATTTAAAACAATCAATTGCAAAAAGAAATTATAAATTAATTTCTATTGGAAATACTTTTATTTATCCAATGGGTATTTTCTCCAAAAAAATAAAAACAATTTCTGAATTGAAAGAAAAAGGATCTATTGCAATTCCAAACGATCCCAGCAATGAGGGCAGGGCTCTTCTACTGCTAGACCGAGCTGGTCTTATTAAATTAAGGCCTGATTGTGGTGAATTTGCGAATTTAAAGGACATTACGAGTAACCCTAAAAATTTGAAAATATCAACTTTAAATTCCAGTCAAATTCCTCGTGTTATTCCCGATGTGGATGCTGTGGTTTTGAACAACGATTTTGTGAATAACGCAGGTTTTAAACCTTCTGAAGCTCTTGTGCATGAGGACGCAAGAATTGCGAAGCCATACATCAATATTATTGTTGCAAAGGAGAGCCAGCAGAACAATGAAGATTATAAAAAATTTGTTAGTATTATGAATTCACATGAAGTGCTCGTCAAAACAATGCAATTGTACCCTGGGGCTGTAAAAGCTTGGTGAATCTCTATGGATTCTTTTAAAGACTTAGACGCAATATACTTAAAAAATATATCCCATAATAAGTATTATTTGGAAGAGTGCCAATGGCTTTCACTAGCTCAATCTTTGAAATTAAGTAAGAAAGAGTTTTTATTTTATGCCCTCAATTACGCAAGAAATTTATCTCAACCACTTATTTCAAATTTTAAAGTTGGTGCCGTTGGTTTAGGGGTCAGCAATAAACTTTATTTTGGAGCAAATATTGAGTTTTTAAAGTTTCCTTTGAATCAAACTATTCATGCAGAGCAGGCGCTAGTTAGCATGGCCTACTCGCAAATGGAAACAGGCTTAAAAGAAGTTTATTTAACGGCATTTCCATGCGGACATTGTCGGCAATTTATGAGAGAGATGAATAATTTTGCCGAGGTTAAAATTTTTGTCAGCTCCGAAAAAAAGAAATCTTTTTTACTTTCGCAGCTTTTACCCAATTCATTTGGTCCACAAGATCTTCAAGTAACGCAATATTTGTTTGGAAAAATACTCGATAATAAAAAATTTAAATTTGTGCACAACACATCAAAAAAAATAAGTGAACAAATAAAAGAAAAATTATTGTTTGCTTTAGAGCGTTCCTTTTGTCCATATTCACAAAATCCTTCGGCGGTGGTATTGCAATTTAATGATGTTTCACTTGCGGCTCAAAATTTACTTATTTGTGGATCTTGTATAGAGTCTTGTGCTTATAATCCCTCTTTAAGCGCTTTTCATATGGCGTATGCACAAGCTATTTTAAGTAAGCAGGATTTAAAGAAATTAAAGGTGGTTTATTTTTCTGAACAGGAAAACGCTGTCGTTGTGCATGAAAATTGTACTCGTGAGCTGTTGGCGTTAGTCGCTCCGCAGGCAGAGTTTTATGTTATTTAATTTACATTTTCTACACGGCTTTCTCGGCTTTTCTTCTGATTGGGATATTTTTAAAAATTATTTTCTACCTTATAAATTTATTACGCACTCCATAGAAAGCTACTTACTATCAACTAATTACAAACCTAATTACAACAATAAAGAAAAGAATATTCTTATTGGATATTCTCTTGGCGGCAGATTAGCACTGCATAGCCTTATAGAAAAAAACCACCAATGGGATGCCGCAATTATTATTTCAGCCCATCCAGGTCTGTTAAACGAGAATGAAAAAGAAGCTAGAATTAAAAATGATGAAGATTGGGCAAACCGTTTTTTAAATGAACCCTGGAATTCAGTCGTAAATGCCTGGGACTCTCAGGGAATTTTTTCTGGGCAAAAAAATAATTTTAATAGAGAAGAAAACTTATATAAGCGTGAGAAAATTGCAAAAATATTGACAGAATTTTCCCTAGGAAAGCAAGAAAACTTACGTCCTATGATTAAAAATATTCAAATACCAATTTTATGGTTAAGTGGCGAACTCGACACAAAGTTTGCTCTCATAGGAAGAGAAATGATGTCTATAAATAAAAATATAGAAAGTATTGTTATTCCTCATGTTGGGCATAGGGTGCCCTGGGAAGCTCCTGAGAAATTTGTAGAACTATGCTTAGAATTTATGAAATCAATCTAATTTTATTCGCCGTTTTTCGTAGCCAACAATTGCTGAAACTTGCAAGATAAGCATTTTTGTAAATCTGTTTTGTTTCATCTCTTGAAACTTTAATTTTTTTCAACGGTTTTAATATAGAAGGAGACCGTTTAATTTCTCTTAGAGTGGCAATGGCTAGTAACAGAGGAAAGATACAAAAAAACCGTACAGACGTGTTAATGCGTGGAATATTTTGAATGTACTCAAGCGAAATATCCATGTTGTTTGCAGTCAAATTAACAATTTCATGAACAGATAATTCTGTTAAATTAGACTGCGGAATAAATATTGCATTTTCATTTTCAATATCCCAGGCTATATCCTTTAAAATATTGACCGATTGTAGAGCCTCTCCAAATATACCCGCAGATTTATTTAAAATTTCATAGCGCTTTGGCCCTATAAAATAGGCGTATTCTTTCCAGATATCTGTCAGCATATAGCCAACAGTTCCTGCTACATAATAGCAATATTCTTTGTATTCTGTTATGTCGGCAATTCGAATGCCGAAGGGGTATTTTTTTATAAACTTTATCATGCCAAAGCACATTTCTTTTATCCAATAGATTAAAATGGACTGGCTATTTTTAGAAAGAGCATAAAAAGAGTCAAAAACAAGGTGTGTGTTTTTAACAAGGTCAAGATGGAAAGAGTTGCCATGGAGTGTATGCCCAATTTCGGAAATAAATGAACTTTTTTTCTTGTCAGAAAAACAATTTACAAATTCTTCCAGGTAAAGGCATTTTTTTTCTGCAGATAATTTTACATCATCTTCAATTGTGTCCGCAATACGGCATAATAAATAACCTATTAAGACACTTTTTCTAGTTTGTCCGCTTAGTGTATTAATTCCAAGAGCAAACGATCGAGAAACGTGCGGCAAAATATAGTTACAATAGGAAAGAGGATCATTTATTGGTTTATTTATAACGAGAAGGTCAGTCATATGTTTTTAGACCTTTGTCTTAGGATGAGGAATTTTAATAAATAAATTTGGCTGGATGTTTTTTCCATCAATGATACGAGTAGGTGGTTTGTTAACACCGTTGCCAGGCCATGTGATTTCAATTTTTTCAATGTCCGGGAATTTCGCACCAAAGCCAAAATGTGCCACTGGCTCCATTTGACAAAGATATCCGCTTCCTGAACAAATAAATTTAGTTTGATTTTTTGCGTTACGGCAAATAAGGCGTACCTTTGCCCCTAATGCAGGAAAACCTTTTTGTGTAATAGGTTGTATACGTAGCCAATAATTTTTATTATCTACACCCAAAAATAATTGGTTTTCCTGTTTTTTTTCTTCGCCTGTGGAAATAAAAATATCTAGAAAGCCGTTCCCCGTTAAGTCGCCAATTGAGGCGCCAGTACAAAAATATTTTTCGGAAGCAAGAACTCCAATATCAAGCTCTTCCCATTCGTTATTGCCTAAAGAACGAATCATTCTGTTCGATTCATCAAAATTATTTACAAAAATTTCTTCAAAACCATCGTTATCAAAATCGGCTACAATAACATTACGAATTGGCATGGGTTCTCTAAAAATAGCTGGAGGTAAATTTTCGAAGACTCCGGCCTCTTGTTGCATAAAAATGCAGTTCATACCGAACCAATTGCCAAGAACAATATCAGCTAACCCATTTCCATTAAAGTCAGCAATGGCAATGCCGCGAGCATTGAAAAACTCATCATAAAAATCTAACTCTGTAGCCTTATTTTGATATTGAGTGGCTTGTTTTGGGCTTTTGCCATCGTTTTTTGTAAAAAATGTGTTAGCTCCATTTTCATTGCCTATAAAAATATCGAGAGCTTTGTCGTTTAAAATATATTGAGCGAGAATGCTTCTTCCGCCGGAAAATTGTCTTATTCCAAGTTCTTGAGAAATTTCTTCGATTTTTTTTAATTTCGTATTGAAATGATAGAAAAGGCTTGGTGCATCGTAATTAACAATATAAAATCCGTGTTTTCCATCGCCATTGTGGTCAATTGCCGCAACACTTCGGCCCGAATATGGGTTACTCATGTTCGCTTGTAATGAAAATAAATCATTAAATTTAGGCAAATCTTTGTCTTGAGATGTTCTGATA
>JAZKEW010000057.1:0-7275 GCA_040386785.1 Bdellovibrionota bacterium | reverse complement strand
TTTTTTAAGCCACCAAAGGTATCGGAGTGCAGCATATAAATCGAAGGCGCTCCATTGCCCAGAAAATCACCCACACAGATGTTAATTGTGTCATTATTTTTCTGTTTGAAATTCTCAGGCGCAACATCAATAAAGCAATTATTTTCTTCACTATATTTATAAATCACATTACCGTGTCGTGAGTTGGCAACAATAATTTCAGGATCATCATCGCCATCAATATCAAAAATAGAGACACCATATGAATGTGTCGGTTCGTTATTGCTTAATAAATAAGAGGCATTAATAAAATCAATTTTGTTCATGAGCTAATTCTAATGCTTTTAAGGCGGCAGCAAATAAAGCAAAGGAGACTGGTCCAACAACAGCTCCAGGCACACCAAGAAGTGACATACCACAAATAATGGCTAAGAAAATCCAAAAAAATTGAATTTCCGCCCCACCTTTCATAAAATAGGGGCGTAAAAAGCTATCAAGTAAACCAATAACCAATCCGCTCACCAAAATTCCGATTGCAGCGAAAAGCCTTCCGTCGGAAAAATAACACCAAGCGGCCGCTCCAAGCATTAATGGTGCTGTGCCTATGATAGGGATAAAAGACATAAAAAAAGCGATCATTCCAAACAAAATAAACCGAGGAACTCCAAATACAGCTAAGCTGATTGCAATGAAAAACGCTTGAACGACAGCAACAAGCACATTGGCTACAATCAATGCTTTTAAAACAGACGAGCAAGTGGAAGCAATGAGGTCTCTTTCTTTTTCCCATGGAAATATTTTAGTAAGAAAACGAGCACGCCATTCTTTGCCACGGACAAGAAAAAAACACCAGGTTAGAATAAAAATAACAAATTTTAAAATAAATTCTGGGGTGGCAACGAGTGCATTGCCTATATTAAGGAGTAAGGTATGAGAGACGCCCTTTAAAAAAAGAGTCGATTTTATAACAATTTCATTTGCAGAAAAACTCATACCAAAATGCGATAAAATTTCACTGGTTTTATTTGCAAATGTGAGGAGTAAGTTTTGATCTTGAGTTTGGCTCTGTAAACTGGTTAATACGGACATTAATTCATGAATTCCAGTTGTTAAAAGGGTTAAAATTGGCCCAAAAACAAGCATGATAGTGACAAGAATAATGAGAACAGACAACACCCATTTCCAAGAAGGTTTGTTTAAACGAAAAAAAAGTAATGATTTTTCAAGTAGAGGCTCAAGCAAGTAGGCAATGGTAACGCCGAGAGCAAATGGAAAAATATAATGGAACATTATAACAGCGCACAGTATGAGAGTGGAGAGAAAAAAAATATTTTTTCTCTCAAAAAAGCTTTGTATCACTTAAATTATGTCCTTAAATTACAGACCAATGCTTGCTAAGTGTTTAGCACCTGCATAACGCAGTATTTCTGAAATCTCATTTTTGAAAGAAAGTCCACTGACTTCAATTTCTTTAACCATTTTTTCTACAGTGCGCTCTGCATCCATATAGTCGAGGGCAATTTTAAATATTTGGTCTGGATGCATGGAATCAAGCCAATTTAAGCCTTCTTTATAAACGAGGTGACTCGCCATATGAGCGCTCAAAATAGCAATTTTGTGAGCTCGAGGCAAGCGAGTCAAAATACGCTCTTTATATTTCTCAACCAAAATACTTGGACAGTGTTTGAATAAGACGTATTTAAATTTACTTTCTTCAAGTTGAGCATCGCTTAATGTATTTAATTTTTCAAGCAAAATATCTTTAGCAAAGTTAATTTCAGCGGAAACTTCATAACTTAATTTAACAAGGTCAGTGCTTAATTTATTTCTGAGCCACTCTCTAAACAAAAGTTTTGCTTCTTTGTCGGCATTGTCTCGAATAATGCCAAGAACCTGTTTAACGTAAACATCTTTAATTTCAGAGAACTCATTGGGCGAAATGGTTAAACAAGCAATAATTTCGTAAGAAGAACAACTCACACCAGCTTTATTTGCAGAGCTATCTTTGATGACAATGACTCCGCTGTCAACGAGTTTTTGTCTGGCTTCTTTTGTAAAAAAGATATTTGCTCCTTCCACAATTGCCATAGCGCTCGGTTTTCCATTTGGCAGTAAAAACCTATCCCAGTTAGACTCTTTTACAGCGTACGGCCTACCTCCTCCTGGAATAAATATTTCGGCTTCCGCCGTCGTAAATAGGCTGTCGCGAATTTTCATATTTTCTCTGGTATTTGCAGCAATGACAAAGGCTTTGGGATCTTTGCTTAGCTTTTCAGGATTAAATTCAACAATTGATTTACTTGCGTTGAAGAGACGTAGAATTTCGCCCCAGGCTAGACCGTTTGGATCGTACGCGGCTCCAAGTCCATCTCCCACAGAAACAAGTCGGCATCTTTCTCCGTACTCCCTGTAAAGAATATTCATTTCATTTCCGGCCACATCCCCGTCGGGGCCGCCGGTCATTTTCACTCTAAATGTGGAGTTTTGTAAGCCTAAATAACGTAACACGTTGTCGACATAAACATTAATGCCTTCAGAAGTCACGCCGTAAGTTTTATGATTAATTCCAAAATCAGGTTTAGACGACATGAATGCGTAAGCATATTTATATTTTCTATGTAGAGCGTGTTGAATAATCCAAACAATGAGATCATCGGTTAAATTTTCGTCAGGACCAAGATAAATAATTTCGTCTTTGCCGTAGTAATCAATAATATCGCTGGAGAAACGGCCTGTTTCTGCGTCGATGTTAATTAAGTCAAGCAAACCTGAAACAGCCGCTTTAACAGCATCGCTTTTATTTGCGCCAGGTTTTACAACCATAACGCACTTGCTACCACCTTCTGGAATGTCTTTGTTTTTAAGTTGTTGTGCAGAGGCAAGACCATTGACTTCATCAAATAAACCAGCCAGAGCGTTGTCGTAGTCGCCGGACGTTTTTGGAAGCACCACGCGCATACCGCCACGAGAAATGTCGCGATAACGCACTTGAAATGCTCTAAAATTACGCCCAATCATGTAAAAAATACCAAAAGGCGTCTCAGGGTAATCATTCTTATTTAAACATTCAGGGTCAAGTCTGAATGTTAAAGCACCCTTTGAGACCATAAAATAATTTGTCTTTAAAATATGAGTGAGAAAATTAAAAACTTCTTTTAATACAGCTCTTTCAATGGGGTCGATAATGTCTGTAAAGGTTGATTGGAGTTGCTCCAATAAAGCTGCAGAAGTTGTGTTTCTATTTCCATCAAAGCGAGGATCGAAACGTGATCGGAAATACTTAATGCAAAGTTCAATATGCAAAGGGTGATTTAAAATAATTTTGGAAACTCTATCAAATGAGTAATAGTATGGATTTTGTTTTGTTAAAAATATATGCACCCAATTTGCAACAGCACGAATTAAGTTAGATTCGTTAATACTAAATGGGTTATCTCCATGCAATAAATTAGAACACTCATCACCATGGTCAACATAGGACAGTGCTTTTAAACTTTTTACTGTTTTGCCCCAAGTTTTCATTTTGTCGCTTATTTGTTCACCAGAAGCGGTAGCAGTAATGAGATGAATAACAGTATATTTTTCCTGCTCATTAATGCAAATTTCATTTGCTAAAATTCGGCGAACTTGAAAATTATAACGGTTAAAAATTCCAATAACGTATTCAACTGCGGCATTGACAGGAAAATTTTTGAGACCAATATCAACTCTTCCTCTAAATTGTTGAGTTTGCTCTTCAAAAATTTGAGTTAAATTTACATAAGAATTTTCATTCTCTGTACAATAAGTAACGGCTTCGATGGCTAGCATCATTTGCTTAACTGAAGCGATTTTTACGTAATCTTTATCAAGTGATTGAATAACATTTTCTACGGATTCTTGTGGTTTTTGGGATAAAGCTTTTCTCAGAGAGACTAGTTTTTCTTCTGTGGCATTTTCAGTTGCACTGAAAGGAGTATAAGGTGCCTGGTAAATTTCACAAAGTCCCATTTTTTTATCAAGTGACGTAAAGATGCGGATAATTTTAGAAGGATAGCGTGAAAGCACATAAGCAATTCGGGTTGTTGAACTTGACTGATCTCCGGATGCAATGAGTGTTACCGTTTCCGTGAGAGCGCTGTGCCGTTCTGCCATTTGTTTTTCAGAAAGAACTTTTCCTGAAATAATTTCAAGAATATCATCCATAATTGCTCTATTAGAGGTTGACCACAAATACAGTGGAGGCATTTGTGACAAAAACCAGGGAATTGTGTCTTGCAGTTCTTTAGAAATATCGTTAAGAATGCCATCGGTGAGATCGACCTTCATCTGGTTGCTTGCAATTGAAGTGAAAAATTTTTCCATATTCGCAGGTTTTAAAGATTCAGATTGTTCAATTTCAAAGTCAAGAAGTTCAACTTCAGATAACCACTTTGGGTCGAGTACGTTTGGGGCAGTCATTTTATCTCCTGATGATTAATTTAATTTTTTGTTTGGTAATGCCATGAGAAAGTTTTAAATCTTTTCTCGAACACGAGAAACCATTATCACACAGTTAGGTCTTTGCAAATCGCGCATGATACTTATTCCTCTAGGTGGAAATATGAACTTAAAAAAAATGTCGGCATTAAAGGCTATTATCACTTTTCCTTCCGGCTTTGCCAAGGACACTCTCACTGAAATTGACAACATTTTTTCCCGCCTATGGCTAGAAAAAAAACAGCGTCCCATAATCAAGATGGAAAAACACACAATTTGCATTTCAAACGTTCACATTGACTCTTTATTTGAAATCCTTATGCGTTCTTCAGTGGTTACAGACGTTCGTTTAGTTATTCAAGAAGCACAAGTGGTGAGTAAATCAAACTTAAAAACAACTTGCAATAAAATACCTTGGGGCGATTACCTGGATGAATCTCTTCCAATAAAAATAAAAGTAAACTCTATTGCAAGCCAGCTTTTTCATGAAGGAGCTATAAAAGAAGTTATTAAAACATCCACGCTTGCTTCCTTCTGTAACGAAGATTCACAAATTGAAACGTTAACAAACAGTTTATTTTTCGAAATTTTAAAAGATAAACTCACCGTGTCCGTTTCTTTAGCTGGTAGTGAACTGTATAAACGAAATTATAAAAAAAGCCTCACGGCAGCAGCTCCCCTGAGAGAAGATATTGCTCATTTTTGTGTCAAAAAATCGCACAATTTCTTACGGCAATTTTTACCTACTTCAAAAGTTTCAACTTTATTTGTCCCTTTTGGGGGATCCGGGACTTTTATTTTTGAATTTTTGATAAATGTTTTTAATCTCTCGAATAATTTTTTTGGAAAAAAATTTATTTTTGAGTCGACATCCATTTTTAAGGAAAAGACAATAAATTTTTTAAATAAAAAATGCTTGCAAGAATCTGAAAAAATAGAATGTGAACTAAAAAACATTATATACCTAGATAATGCAGAAAATATAAGTAAAGTATTTTCTGATAATTTCGAGTTTTTTGAACAAAAAATAAAAGAAAAAAGCGAAAATATTTTTAATAAAATTCATTCCATTAAATTACAAAAAGAATATGAGAATTTTTTAAAATTAGATGTGAAAAAATTTGTCGAGCAATTTTCAGATAATGAAGTTGTCTTTATGCCTCTAAACCCTCCGTACGGTTTACGACAAAATTCTAAAGCTGATAGTGCTCAATTCTATACAAAAATTATTCAGAAAATAAATGAATTGGGGGCTGCATTAAAGCAAAATAAAAGCTCATTGTGTGCATTCATTTTATGTCCAAGCGAAGAAACATGGTCTCTTGCTATGAATAAAATGCATACGCAGAATAAAGAAACCTTTCATTTTACGCAGGGTGGGCTACATATTAGAGTGGTGAATGTGGTTTATTCAAACGCTGCAATTCCCGTTAGCTCCTGACCCACGACAAGCAGGTGTATGTCATTTGTTCCTTCGTAAGTGTACACCGACTCCAAATTACACATATGTCGCATACAGTTATATTCTCCACTTATGCCATTGGCACCAAGCATATCTCGTGTCGTTCGTGCGCAATCAAGTGCAATTTGTGTGTTATTTTGTTTTGCCATACTTATTTGTGCAGGCTTTATTTTTTTGTCGTGCTTTAATTTTGCTAACTGAACTGCAAGTAAATTCGCTTTCGTAATTTCGGTGGTCATAAGAGCCAATTTTCTTTGCACAAGTTGAAAACTTGCCAAGGGTTTTTGAAACATTACCCTTTCTTTTGTATAATTTAAAGCTTCAGATAAGCAATCTTCTGCTGCACCTAACACTCCAAAGGCAATGCCAAATCGTGCTTGATTTAAACACATAAGAGCATTTTTTAAGCCCTCTGTTTTTGGCAATAAATTTTCTGCAGGAATTAAACAATTGTCAAAATAAAGAGATCCTGTTACAGACGCGCGTAAACTCAATTTATAATGAATTTCAGGAGCGCTAAAGCCTTTTGTATTTTTTTCTACCAAAAATCCACGAATGCCGTCGTCTGTATTTGCCCATACCACCGCCACATCAGACAAAGGTGCATTTGTAATCCATGTTTTTGAGCCATTTAAAATAAAATCTTTTCCCTGTTTTTTGGCAAAGGTTTTCATGCCGGCTGGGTTTGAGCCAAAATCAGATTCCGTAAGTCCAAAGCAGCCAATGGATTTGCCTTTTGCCATTTCCGGTAAAAATTTATTTTTTTGTTCTTCGGAACCAAAGGCGTGTATGGCGTACATGGCAAGACTTGTTTGCACGCTCGCAAAACTTCTTAAGGCACTATCGCAGCGTTCTAGCTCTTTCATAATGAAGCCGTAGGATAATTCGTCAAGACCTGCGCATTCATAGCCGTGTAAGTTGGCTCCTAAAAAACCGAGAGCAGCCATTTCTTGTACGAGTTCTTTCGCAAAAACACCTTTTTCAAAACATTCTTTTATGAGGGGGCGGCATTTTTTTTCGACGAAATCGCGTGCTGTGCTCTGAACTAAATTTTGTTCGTTGGTAAATGAGTCCGTAAGGCTATAAAAGTCGATGGGGTTGAGAGACATGGTGGTGTTCCTTCCTGTTTACTTGTTTATTAAAGGAATATAACACGAGAGATTCCTGCTTGCATTCAAGTTTCCAATAATTCAAAAGCCTTGACCTTCCCAACAAAAATGACTACAGATGTGGCGTTTAGAGTCGATATGTGAGAAAATTTCACATATAATATATTTAAAGGAGGTTATATGCTCCTAAATTTAAGAGTTAAAAATTTTTGTTCCATCAAAGATATGGAAGATATTAGTTTTTTGGCGGCTTCTCATGAAGAGTCT
>JAZKEW010000056.1:12844-15838 GCA_040386785.1 Bdellovibrionota bacterium | reverse complement strand
ACAATAATCACGACAAAAGC
The DNA here is from genome assembly GCA_040386785.1 of Bdellovibrionota bacterium. GTDB lineage: Bacteria > Bdellovibrionota_B > Oligoflexia > Silvanigrellales > Silvanigrellaceae > Silvanigrella. Next base: position 15,818 of record JAZKEW010000056.1, on the reverse strand, counting down.
AATTTAAATGTGTTGCCCCTTGCAAAACCAGTTAATAAAGCAAAAAAAATAAGTGTGGTAGAAACCGAAACTAAAATAGATGAAACTAAAAATAACAAAATTTTTCCAACTCAAGCGCCTGAGGTCACACCAGAACAAAATACTGTTAGCGCCGATTCCTCACCCGCAATAAAGCATAAAATAATAAAACTGAATAAAAAAACTATTTTATACACTTCAATTTCAGCCGGTTTTTTATTTATAATTTATGCTGTGTATCTACTCAATTCTCAAAACCATAAACTCGACTCACAGCCTCTTCTTACTTCAGAAAGAAAACTAATTGACACAAACGAGCAAAAAAATAATGCTGGGTTGAGCTCAACTCAAACCGCAATACTTGGAAAAACTCTTCCCGTATCTGCAGCAAATGTGCCACAAACTATTCAGGCACCTGTTGTTGTGGCAAGAAGTGCAAAGGTTGACATTTTAGCTAGGGTAAAGATACAAATAGTTGCAGATGGAAAAGAAGTATTTTCAGGGTATCGCCAACCGGGGCCACTGGAATTTAGTTTCAAGGATAAAGCAGAAATTTTAGTTTATGATGCTTCCAAAGTAAAATTAACTTACGAATCTTGGGATCATGGTGAACTGGGATGGAATGAAAGAAAAAGAAAAATTACCTTAAATGCAAAACCCTACGAAGAATAAAACACCTGAAATTATACCTCAAAAAATAGCAATCTATCATACTGGCGCCCTTGGTGACCTTTTAGTATCCACTGCTGCTTTATATGAAAGTATTCAATTATTTCCTTATGCTGAGTTTACAGTTATTGGAACGCCCCTTTGGAAAGAACTTATTGTTCCAAAAATATGGTCCAATATTCATTTTATTCTAGAAGTGCAAAATAAAACTTTCACGCAATTAAAGTTATGGCGCTCGAATTTAGCTGAAAATAAATGGATAGAATGTTCATTACCTCATTCTTGTATCGTGTCTTTTTTAAAAAATTATCAAATGACGATTGATTTAAGAACAGAAAGTTTGCGTTTTGCTTGGAGAGCCTTGCTCGCTCGAGTTCCTGTTCGAGTTGGTGGAAGTAAAAACAAATTTTCTAAGCTATTTTTTACGCATTTTACCTTAGAGAAATCTAAAAAAAATATTCATGAAAGAGATCGATACCTAGAAGTATTATTGCCTCTGGATAAAAATAAAATAGAAAATAGCCTTCAATTTTGGAGCGAAAACGGCTTACCTCAGCTTAATGAAAATTTATTTCACCCTTCGGAAAGAAAAATGTTTTTAATCAATCCTACGGCAAGTATTCGTGAAAAAGCTTGGCCTAGCGAAAAGTTCCGTCAACTTGCACTCAAACTAAAAGAACAAAATTTTGAAGTCGCTATTATAGGGTCTCCCAAAGAAACTAATTGGCTGAAAGAAGTGGCCTCAGAAGATTTTAAAATATTACAGCCGCAAAGCATTGCCGAATTAATTCAAATTGTTTCTCAGGCCAAATACCTTATTACAAACACAAGTTCTATGCAGTTTATTGCTGCTTCGACCAGAACTCCTACTTTAACGCTCATGGGTCTAGCGGAACCACACAAATGGGGTCCCCTTGGTCATTGGAGTCGTTTTGTAAAAGGCAAACAATTAAAATTAAAGAAAAGTATTTTTAGACCTAAAAAAGAAGATGGCAAACTCAACGAAGTTTTAAGCTACAACAGTATATCTGTGGATGAAATTTTAAATCGTATTTGAAGTGGAACATTAATTTTGAATCAAAATCAAGAAGTTGAAAAACTAGCTTCTCAAATTCTGTATCATAAAAAGCTATATTACTCTGGTAAGAGTGTTATAAGTGACAAAGAATATGATGCCTTAGAAGACAAATTAAAAAACTTAGCGCCCAATCATCCAGTACTCTCCATTGTTGGCTCTAAAATAACAGGTGACACAAAAAATAAAGTTTCACACGAAGTCCCCATGCTTTCCCTTGCAAAAACTTATTCACCAAAAGATTTGCTCAATTTTTTAAATAAGTATCCCTGTGTTGCCATTGACAAATTTGATGGCATGGCTCTTTCCCTTGAGTACGACCAACAAGGAAATTTAACCATTGCCTCAACTCGAGGAGACGGCAAATTTGGTGAAAATATTACGGAACACGTTTATCATATTTTATCTATTCCTAAAAAAATTCACCTAAATAAACATTTGTTGGACGGACAATTTATTTACGAAATTCGTGGAGAAATTTATTTCCCTCTTTCTAAATTTAAGCAATATGCTGACAAGTTTGATAGCTTTCGCAATGCAGTTCCTGGCACTATGGGCAGAAAAGATGTTGAATCGGTCGTTGACATACTCAATTGTTTTGAATTTTGTCCATTTGAAATAATTACATTTAAAGGTCACGACAAAAAAATACTCGATGCTAGAAAATTCTCTGAAATATTTAACACAAACCTTGATTACATGAACAAAATTCATTTCATAAAAGAGTTGGGGTTTCATTTTCAAGACACATTTATTACAGAAATTTCTTCACAGCTTGATGAAAAAAGTGTTGAAGAATTCTTAAAAAGTATTTATGAAAAAAAAAGAGATTACGAAATAGATGGCATTGTTTTTAGAATTCGCGATGAAAAAACGTGGGAATTTTTAGGCAACACGTCGCACCACCCAAGAGGGAGTCTTGCCTTTAAGCAAGCTGGCGAAATCGCTGTGACAGAAATTTTATCTATTGAAGAAAGTGTCGGGCGCAGCGGAAAAATAACCTTTCGCGCAAAATTAAAACCTGTATTTTTATCTGGTGCCACCATTTCCTATGCTACTTTGCATAATGCAGAATACATCGAGCAGGGAAATTATTCGGTTGGTGCAAAGGTTGAAATCATTCGCAGCGGCGAAGTGATTCCTGCTATTATTAGCCTTGTTGAGGCAGGGCAACAAAAATATCAATTGCCAAAAAATTGCAAATGTGGTTTC
>JAZKEW010000056.1:0-12834 GCA_040386785.1 Bdellovibrionota bacterium | reverse complement strand
AGGCCCCGATCTAATGTGTCTAGAAAAGCGCACTTGCAGCTATAAAGACCAGGAGAGTCTTGTTTATTTTGTTTCTTGCCTAGACATTATGGGAGTGTCTGACAAAATTATTTTTAAAATGCGTGAAGCTGGCCTTCTGAATGAGCCCGCAGACTTGTACAAAATAACCGTTGAAGACCTCTTACAAATTGAAGGCTTTGCACAAAAATCTTCTGAAAATATTGTGGCCTCCATACAAAGTTCAAAAGAATTGCCGCTGGCAAAATTTTTAACCGCGCTTGGTTTAAAAAGAGGTGGCGCTGTAAAATGCCAAGAAGTTGCCAAAATATGCGTTACTTTAACAAATGTTCTCACGCTTAAAGCAAGCGACTTGCTAGAAAACAAAGGTTGGGCCGAAAAATCTGCCGAAGACTTTGTCAACTCATTACAAGACAAATACCATATTATAAATAATTTGCTAAAATACGTTAAAGTGCTTGACGATACCTCAGCAAATGAAACCCTAAAACACTCTTCTCACCCTTATTATGGAAAAAATATTTGCATCACAGGTGCGCTTTCAAAACCAAGGGAAGAATATAAATATCTACTCGAAAAAATTGGAGCAAAAGTTGTTTCTGCTGTGAGTTCAAAGACAGACTTTTTAGTTTGCAATGAAACCTCTTCTTCAACTAAATACAAAGAAGCTCAAAAATTATTGATACCTGTTCTGACAGAAGAAGAGTTGAGTCGTCATTTATAAAACTGCATTCGCATTAGAAAAACTTTTCGCCCTCGAATTAAGTCAATAACACCCCACAAAATAATCATCACCATATTTAAGTATAGTAGGCCATCAGGACTAAATAAACGCGTATTTTGAAGAACCTGAGCATTATTTAAATTATCGCCAGAAAAAGCTACAGCGATGTGCTTAAAAAGCATCAAAGAATAATCCAACGCTTTTAATAAAAAATCGAAGACACAGTTGTGAATAGGGGTTATTAGCACCAAAAGAGCAAGCGGCGTGACAATAAACGTGATAACGGGAATAGCAAAAATATTTGCAAGACATGAATTTGCAATAGAATTGTACGTGAGTGGCGATAAAACAACCCCAACAAAAACGCAGGTTGCAATAGTGACAAGAATTTCTGCAAAGAATTTTGCTCTCACAAAATTATCTAATATTGAAGAATTTTGTTTGTTTTGTTTTACAATAAAAAGACAAATAGTGGCTGATATTTCAGCACAAGCCGCCCCTATAGCAGAAAGAATAAATGAATAATTTAAAAAAATATTTCCAAATAAAAATGAAACAATAAATAAAATTAAAAATTTATCGAGCAAAGGCTCCGAAAATTCTGCCGTTCTTTTAAAAATAACATTTTGAATACCTAATAAAACATGGACTTTTTTAAAAAAATTCAACCAAGAAACTCGCATCAATGCTCCCGTGCCACCAAAAAGCACCGCGACAAAAAATGAGAGTAAAAAACTTGTATAGTTTCTTATTTTAGAAGAAATGAGCATTATTTTATGAGGGGGCAATTTATTTTTAAACAGGAAATAAACTATACTTGAAATAACAAAGCAGAGTAGGCTGACCACAGGCAATATTTGTCCCCCTGAAATAGCAAGCAAGTGTACTAACCCTGAATTTTGAAAAATTTGCGCTTCAAATGGGCTTAATTTATGAAAATTTCCAATAAAATTTAAACCAAGATTTGTTTCTGTCATGCCATCAACAACCGCCTTAGCCTTCGTTTGTGCAAGAAAACCCAAATTAATCCTATTATTCAACACTCCATATTTTTGCATAAATTCAGGCAAAAAATAAGATAAACAATATAAGAAAAAATAAGTAAAAATAGACACACAAAAGGAGTTTAAATGGTGTTTAAATATCAACATAACTCTTTCCATCCAAGAAAACAGGGACAACCAACGCGTAGAATGGACGGAATTAGGAAAAGGGGGAATGGGTAATGGTAATTGAACAAAATTTGAATCAAATTGGTTCATTTTCTAGACGAAAGCTGGTCGTTTGCACTTGACCCATGGGTTTAGAATTTGTAGAACTAGGGACAAGTCGCCATAGCTCAGTTGTATAGAGCACTTCTTTCCTAAAGAAGGGGTCGCAGGTTAGAGTCCTGCTGGTGACGCCATTGAATTATTGTTGCCATTCCAACACTTCTTTCATCCAGCAGGATTATTCCTTTCACAAGTTCCTGTGCAGTCACAGGAACCACTTTAGAAACTGTCTTTGCATATAAAAAGTTTTTAAAATTCTCATCGGCAACTACAAAATCAATTTTATTCAACTGTGAGAAAGAAAATTTGTGCCGAAGAGCATTTCTATTCCGTCGTAGAAAAGTGTGAAACTCCTAATAATGCATTTTTAACATGCAGAATTTAAGATTTTTTCCACAGCTTCGGTGACTCCTGTCACAGGAACCAGACAGGAATCGAAATAGGCCTCTGTCATTGCTGAGGTTGAGTGCCGTGCTATCTTTTGAACCTTATGCAGTGCATTGCCTCCAATCGTCATAAACGTAATTGCCGTGTGCCTTAAAGAGTGCGCAGAAATTTTTTTATGAATTTCACACTTCTTCCCTAGCTCTCGAATCAAAACTGAAAACTGGTGAGGGTTTCTGGCTACTATCGGAAAAATGGAATGGCTTGGACCAATATCATACCCCATAGAAACCGCTGCACTTTTCCATTCATCGAGTTTTCTCACAATAGCCGTTGGCAATTCAATATTTCCATTAGAACCGCATTTCGCATTATTTTGAATAAGGAGAGTACGATGACTGCGCGTCTTTGTGATTGAAATTAAAATCATGCCACTGCTTTGAATAATGTCGTCCCAATTGAGTGCTGAAACTTCACCTAGCCTCAATGCAGTGTGCAAAAAGAATTCAATTGCAAACCCAGTTTGAAAGTCGCGCTTGTATGCGATCTCAATTAGCATTCGAGCTTCTTTTGGAGTCATCGCTTTTTGCTTGATAGTTGAGGCAAAACTATTTGATATGCGGTCCATCTTAAAAATTCGGCTTAACTTCTCTCGCATTTTATGATCTCTGGCAGGGTTAGTTTCAATCAAAGATTTTAAGTAACACCATTCAAAAAAGGCGGTAAAAGCACCAAGCAAATTTTTAATCGTTTTAATGGAGCGTATGTTGTTTCTGCATGTTGGTTGTTCTCTCAGATCATTAATCCATTTTAAAATCATATCAGGCGTGACCTCATTGGGTTTCAAATGGAAAAAAGATCTAAAATGCAAGCGAACAGCTTCGCGATAAAGATGCAAAGTTTGTTCCGAGTATTTTATAAACGGGCTTGCAAGCCACTTTACAAATAACACTTCACATTGTTCATCCTGTTTTATACAAGAAGCCAAAACAATTGGGGTGATTTGTGAATTTCTCCAATTAATAGCTTCTTGCATCGTGTTAAAACATTTTGATAACTCTATATCTTTTGTTTGAACGCGTGCTTGCCATTTTTCTAAACGCTTAATATGGCGAATGCCAGTCGTGTCTAAATTTAAATTCATTTGTAAGTCTCCTTTTAATTAAAAAAGAAGACACTCAAGAAGATAAAAAGAGGTTGAGCATTGATATTATTACTCAACGATAGTAAATCTATTCTATTGTCAAATAACAACCGTGCTCGTGAAACACAATTTGGCAAATCAAAGGAGTTGTTTATAACAGCTCCTCTTTTTTTATCTCTCGTTTTCATATCTTTTCCCATGTGCATATTCAAGTCAAATAAAGTCACTATTTTCCCATGTGAAGTTCCCAAATGTACTTGTCCACACCGCATTTGAATCCAATGCCGTTTTTTCTGACGCCAGACTCTTTGTTTTTTTCAATCTTGGAGTGTTTTTCAAATAAACTTGAAAATTTGCGCGTTGTGACGGTGTTTTTTGGGTATATTTTTTTAAAACAAGTGTAGAGTTCGGCAAGGCTATAATTTCTTACAGTATCAGGACTAGGTTCACGATAAATAACAAGTTCAATGAATTCCTCGACTTCACTTTTTGATCTGTGTACTTCTTGAACTGACTTCATTTCTTCTAAAGATAAAAAACAGTCCCAGTTTTCATCAATGAGTTGTAGTAAATATGTGCCATTAAATTTTTCAGGGTACAGATAACCCTTCTTTTTTTCTTCCTCACTCAAGTGACAAAAAAAGTGCGGGCGATCGGTCGGCATCTTCACATCAATAAAGGAATTAACATGAACAGGAAAAAAGCGTCTATTTCTATCCCCTGATTTATCGACAAGATGTTCTCCTAAATTATCTGTGTTAGCCGTAGCAATATATGTTGTATTGTGGACGTAAGTGTTTGTGAAATTAGAATACAATGGTCTTGTATTTAATGTGTCAGAAGTCATTCTTGATTTTAAGTCGGCTATGTCTGATTTTGCCGCCCCTGACATTTCATCAAATAAGATCAGGACTTTTTTAGCATTTTCTTCAGACTCTCTGGGGTCTGTAATATCAGAAATTTTTTTGATTGCTGATAATCTTTTATATTCAAATACTACGCTAAAAAAATTCAACAGAAATGTTGTTTTTCCATTTCCTTGCTCGGGACTGATCAAAGCAATGCAGCAATGAAGTTTCACAGGTAAGCCATGTAGTCTACGCTTTAACTGCCAAATTGTATGCATAATGACTTTGGCAACAACTGTTACATACTCATCATGATTGAGATCCTCTTCGCCATATTTTTTAATCATAGGAGCTGCAAATTTTTTAAAATAAATAAGAGCATCATGAAATCCTTTGCCATTGTATTTTATTTTTTGTTTGAGTTCATTGATGTCTGCTATGTGCCTATCTTTTTCTATTCGCATATAAACGGCTGCTATGGCTTCTTTTGTAAACTTTGGAGAAGCCGCTCCGTTATCCTTTAAAACTAAGTTAGAGGTAAAAACATGGTTGATCGCTTCGGCGCCATTTTGCCATTGTCCTCCCAGAACTGACTCAGCGTTATAAATCTCTGCAGAAATTACATTGAAAGCATCTTGCTCTTGTTGCGGTAATTTTTCTTTTTGTTTATTTTTACCTTGATTTTCTGTTTTTTTAGAAATATAGTTGTTTATATCTTTTTGTGAATTATTCATTATCGTGCTCCTTTTAAAAGACCATTTTGCAGATGGTCTTATTTGTTTTTAATTAAACGTAATAAATCATTGAAATCTTTCTTTCCTTGATAAAAATATTTGGGTAAAATTTCGACGTTATTCATGCCTATGGTATTTAAATGCTTTTTTAACGCTATGGCGTTTTCTTGCCCTGTATTGATTTTTGCGCTGAAATCATCATCAAAAGCTATAAACAAAGTTTTGCATTTGGAGATGAGATCTATATTTGCAGGGTGAAAATTTCTCGCTAAAATTCCAGTAGTAATAATGATGGTGTTTTCTACCGTTATAATTTCCATGGCAGCAAGCATGTCGCAAATGCCTTCGACGATAATCACATTTAAGTTTTCACATTTATTTAATACAGAGGGGTGCGTATTTGCCCAGTATTTAAATCCGTACCAACCAACAGCAGATGGATAGCCAAGTTTTTTTAATTCTTCGGGAAGTGGAATTTCTACTTCTTTGCTAGAGGCATCTTCCCATTTGTCATCTTTGTTACTTGTAGTTTGGTGAGGGGTATTTTCTGGTGTGAACCTGAGTCTAATTCCTGTGACAAACCAACAATATTCATTTAAATTTTCGACAAAATACGTGTACCAACATGGAAAAATCAGTGAATAATTATAGCCAAACCAATAAAAACTTAAATTTTGTTTCATCAAACCAGATTGGATAAATTGTTTATTGGTGAATATTTTTCGAATTTCTTGTATGGTACTCCAATTAAAAACTTGAAATAAATCTGCGTATTTTAAAACACATTCAATATCATAGGCTCGGCTCTTAAAAAAATTAATAACTCGAACTGGACAAGTTTTTAAAGCTGAATTGTCTTTTTTGAATTGCTCTATTAAAGAAATTAAAATTGCTACTCGTATAAGATAGGAGTCATTTAATGTCCATTCTTTAAATGAAACTTCTTTGCTTGTCTTTTCGACTGGTGCTGGATGCTGTACTTGTTTTTGAATCTTGTACTGACTGTAATCAACCCACTCTCCTAAAGACTCTTTAATTAATTTCCATGCCTCTTTTTCTGATATTAGCAATAATTTTGCGACAAATTTTTCCGGTGTAACATGCATGTCTTTGCCTGACTGAGTCATGTCCATAAAAATCTGTTTTTCAGGATTAAAGCGGAACGATCCATAAGAAGTTGCTAATGTAAATGGGTTTTTAAATAGATATTCCTTACCTTCTTGTTTGCCATCTCCAATGAATTTTCTTGTAATTTTTTGTGCCATATCCCATTTTTTATTTGCGATTTGATCAAATAAAATCAAATTAGACCTCCTACTTAGAATGAAATTTTAATATGAACTTTTCAGATTAGAATTCACTCCTTTTGAATGGCCTTCCTGACCTTGTTTCGTTTTGTTCCACAAAGTTTTGTAGGCGAAGTTTCGTTGCTATTGTTGGTTTATTTATTCCTTTCCCTATTTTTAAAAGTGTCATTTTTGAAATGCCGGACAGGCGCGAGAGGTTTGCAAAAGAACCTGTTAAAGCAAGAGCTCTTTTCAAAGCTTGTAGTGATTCGGAAATATGAGTTTTTCTGTCCATATAGACTCCTATAAGAATGATAATAGTCGTCCAGCAAAATCACTTGCTGGCTTGGAATGTATATTTTGTTGCATTTTTATTAAAAAACAGCGGGGGGTCGGAAAGATTGGCTAGTGATTATTGTCTATCTTCATTAAAAAACTTTTCGATGGGGGGAAAGTCGGGGGAAAAGTTGTTACTTTTTTGTTTATGAAGACGTTGGAGAGTTTCCATTTTAATTTTTGAAAAATATCTTTTATAGAATGTAAGAGGATTTGTCCCTTTAACATAGCTCTTCAGAACATCGCCTTTCTCTGTCATACTACCTTTGTGTTTCATTCGTTCTTTGGCTCTGAAAGAATCGGTATACTGACCTTGTTTTAAAGCTGCTTGAAACATGGAGGCTAATTTTTTTGGATTGATAAGCTCGATAGAGGTATGGTTTTCCATTAATTTTTTTATTCCAAATTCCAACAATGCAATATTTTTTTCTTTGTTTTTGCCTTTGTCTTTTGCATCCAACAAACTTTCAAAACTGTTCTCTACGCGAACTGCGATAGGATGATTTACACTTAGAATATCTTTTCTTAAAATATAGAGGTCTTTTTTAGAAACATATTTATTATATTCTCCTAAAAAACTCCAACCACTTGGCATATAAAGTTGATCAATAGGACAGGCTGATATGACTTCAGTGCAATCAAAATCATTCTCGTAAAATTTACTCTTTTCCTGCGTAATTTTCATAGTTATTTCAGAAAGCATTTCTGCCATATGTAGTATTTCTAATGGTTTGTTAAAGTCGGGTAGCTTTGACTTTTGATACAAGATTTGTGCAAAATTTAATAAAAACATTATATCCTTTTTTTTGTGTGGAGACTCACTGCTAAAAATGTATCTTGCATCCTCTATGTTTGGTTTCATTTCAATATTTAAATTTTTAATAAAATTTATAAAATTATCTTTTGTCGTTTCTTTTGTCGTTTCTTTTGTCATATCTAAAATTTTTTGCGTTTCCTTCCCGCGGATAATTCCCGCAGGTAAAAGATATTGATCATCTGTTAAATAGGGCTGTTTTATCGATTTAAGCTTTAACAAAAAAATTTTTGATGTAGATTGACACCGAAATTCCGTGGGGAAATATAATTCGATTCGTTTGTCGGCTGGAGTAAGGTTCGACGCTCGTTTAAAATACTCAATGTACTCTTCTTTGCCCTGGCAAATGGTCGATAACGCAACATAGCCTTCTTTTTTATTTTGACAAATATTGGATAAATCAATATGGTCTTCCATATAAATGTCCTTCATTTATGATGCCTTACTTTGTTGGTAGCAAACGTAAGGTAATTTTTTTTGTAATCGAAAAGAAATGTTCTTTTCAAGCTCGTACTGATCACGAGCGTCTATATTTTCATCACAAAGATTAAATAAAGTAAAGTTTGTTAATGTTATCCAAAAGTAAATATTAGCAAAATAAGCTTATTTAAAAACTATTTACATCTGAAGATGTTGTTTAAATTCATATTATTGGGTAATAATAAACTGGTGACAAATATTTTTGGAGGTTCCTTTGCCACAACGACTGAGTCAACACTCTAAATTGAAAAAAGTAGGCCGGGTTGCCTTCAAACCAGACCTGAACGAATGGACTGAAATTTGCGGAGTCACTGCATATGACACTCAGATTTGGCGCCATTTTATGATCGCTAAGGAAACGTTCTACGCTTTTTTGGATAGAGAACGATATGTCCAAGAGCAAACGGGTGAATATTCCGCCTATTTGGACACATATAAAAAAGAAAGAGCCCACACTCGCAAAATGGTTTTAGATGTGTTTATGAAAAATGTAGAAAAGGGTGATACCGCGTGCGTCATCTTTGCCGCGAAAACTTATCTTGGCCTCATAGAGGCAAAAGACGTGGCGTATATCGAGCTTAAAAAAGAAGAGGTCACTCTAAAAACGAAAGTATTTCTCACCAATTTAGCATCTAAGTTTAACCTTGATTATGAGCAATTGGAAGAATTTGCGGATAAGTTTTTTAATCACTCGAATAAATCATAAATTCTTTTAGAAGAGGTCAAAAAATATTATCTAATGAAAATTAATCAGAATTGATTTTTTCTCTCTGACTATTAACGAAGCTATTGCGCATCGAAACGTATTGTAAACATTCTTTTCTTGTTCTTGTATAGACTACATTCGCCTTTAGATCTGAATTAGTACAATCTAGGAATAATATGGAAAATCCATTTTTTAAGGCTCCGCGCTCCTTATCACTGATTACACAACCTCCCTTTGTGGCTTTTATAAGCGTATCTGGAGCAAAATTATACTGAGCTGTTTTTGCCTTCGCACATGGGGGACCAAATGGATCAGCAGGACTAATGGTTATCCACCAAGTTCCCTGAGTGTAATCATTCTTAGATTTATCACTTACAGAACAACCTTCACGCCATTTAGTGTTAAAATCCGAACCTATGCAAAGAAACGTAGACTCACCAAATTGAACGGTGTCTCCAGCCTGCAACTGCCGATGCGTCTCCATTTCCATGTGGCCGCGTAAACCCGATTCTCCAGGTTTGTTAGGGGATTGATTCACAAGCCAGTAATGGGAATCATCAATTTTTTTTATAACCTTAAAAGTCTCTTCAGAAATGCTCGCTTCACAGCTCCCTGTTAACTTTGCTTTAGAACTTTTTTTGACTTGATGTGGTGACTTGGGTGTACACTCTGACCAGTAGTCAATGCCATCTTTTGATTTTCTAACCGCAGCAACAATATCGAGTACGTCTTCACCTGAACCAGATTCAGTAAACTTGGTAATCATTGGCAATTCGGTTTTACCTGCAGATGTGGTCAACTCAACAATACCTATAGATTCAAAACCTATTCCACAATTTTGACGAACTCTAATATGGTTACGGTCTATTTGGTTAACAATTTTCATGTCACACATATTGGTATTGATACAATATCGACCGGGCAGGGCTCTAGAGAATTTGCCAGCATCAACGTGTTTGCAATCCTGAAATTGTTGTAAATCTTGCTCAGCATTAACAATAAACGGTAGAAAAACTATAATGTAAATAATTTTATAAAATTTATGAATTAATTTGTGTTTTATCTTCCACATCTTCTCTCCTTTAGGATTTCAATTCATTTCACTTCCCAGCAAATATACCTTTTTGACTACAATACATATTCTCGATCTTTGCCAACTCCAAAACTTGAGTGGTCGATTGAATTTGCTCACTTGATGTTGCAAGTCTACTCAGCTCACAGTTGCCTCCCTCAGGATTACGTCGGTCTATCCATACGCAAGTCCAACATTTTCCTGTTTTTTTTAGAACCTCTTCGCCTGCTTGTTTACATAAATTATATTCTCGCTGTACTCCACAATAGCCATATATCCATGAAGGTGAACATTGATCGGCGTAGAGGCTCCCTGTTACAAGTAACAAACTTATTGTTAGAACATATTGTATTTTTATCATAATAAACTCCCAGCCTTTACTCACATTCTTCAACACAAATTCAACCACTCAAACTAAATATTTCAATCTATTTTCCATGTAATTTTCCTTCGTAGTTTTAATTCTATTTTTCTTTTTTATTTCATCTAATCGCCTAACACGTCTTATTTAGGACGTGGTTTAAATAAACCATCTTTTTAATAATGAGTCTATGGAAAAGAGCCGTGACTACACAAAATTGCTATTGCGAATTGCCTCAAACGTTAAAAGGCTAAGAAAAGCTTCTGGTTACACTCAAGAGGATATGGTGAACAAGGGGTTCAACTATCGTTACTATCAAAAGTTAGAGAGTGGGAGTTATAGCCCCAACCTACAAACACTTCACCGGCTGGCGCATGCTTTTAAAGTTGACGTGGTGGAGTTTTTTGAAAAGTAGAGCTTTAGCGGCTTATTTTAGTTGGTTTTCAAAACGAGGATGACAGCTCAAGATTGAACGCCTCAATCAATTTTCAAACTGTTCCAAATGACGAAAAAGATCGATTTGTTCTGCTATATGCTGATTTGATTCACGATATTCTAACAAATTCCGTTTGAGTTCTTCTTCATTATGCAAATAATGTGAATGAACCACTACCAAATCAGTTCTATAATTTCCAGCTGATAATTTAGCAATAGCATGTCCTTGAGAGATTGACTCCAAGTATAAACGATCAAATCCTTTTTTCAGCAGAAAAAAACAATTATTGCCTGTGAAAGGAACACCATAATGGCATAATTTCAATTTTGGATCAAAAATAGGAATCAAGAGATTACTAGGAAAGAATAGTTTACTATCATCAGATATTGTCACTATGCCAATATAATATTGAGTATTAAGTTTATGTGCCAGTTGGTTTAAATCATGTTCACTTAAACTTGTGAAAAAATCAACAAACTCACTGTTTTTACTATGCGCAGCACAGTATCGCCCGACTAAATCATGAACAAAAAGCAACAGAGCTCTGGCATTCTTACGTTTTTTCACTCTATAATTTTTATTGGGTATGGTTAGTAGTTCTTGCTGAAGAATACGTTCAATGTGTTTATTGAAAAAATCCTCTTGTTTCTGCGAAAAAATATGCTGTTTTGCAAACAAGGTTTCTGTACACCTGTCTTCAAAAATCAATTTGTGATAATCAAAAACCCTTATTTTACCCGGTTTTATAAGCCAAAATTTCAGTAAGTATTCAGAAATGAAGTGATTGTTTTTTGTTACCATGTGAAGTCTGCATGTAAAAAAGTGTGCTCAATTTCTTCTGCCGTTCTACCACGACTCTGCGTCAAACACGCTACCAATTTCTTGGATTTTATGATTTTGAGAGGTCAACATTTGGGTTTATTATAACAGAAATTTTGACCTCAATTATTCGTTCCAGACTAGGATTATTTTTTTCTATCAAAAAAACACAATAATTACCTGAAGCTGAAATGGGAAGATGAGTATTTACCCTTAATCGTTGACGAACATGTTGTGCTTCCATTACAACTTTAATTTCTTGAGTAAAAATTTCTTGTTCAACAGGGTTAGTTATTTTAATTTGAAAAATTGAATTTATCTTTTCTAGCTCATCCATACGTTTTAATGTGGCAATTATTTGGACTGGAAGCAACAAAGGAAGTTTTGGCGTCATTATAGAAAAATCTTCCATAAAACCAAAAACGCTTAAAAGATTAGTTTCCATGTCAACGCTAGAATTATTGGCTAATATTAAATGTTCAATCTTCATTAGCAAGCCACCTTTCTATTTTTATCAATTGGTATAACATTATCAGGAGTGTTACTATTTTCAATATTGATCAAATTCGGCCCAATACTGCGGTTGTCGGAGTTCTCAGATACCACTGTGTAATCTGAAGTTCTCACATCCTGATAAGAGTCATAAATGGAAGATCTGAGAGTTATACCCAATGCACATAAAACCTTATTAACTCTTTCGCAGGTAATACCATGATATTCATTTTTTTCATCTCTTGATATTTGAGATTCAGAAACATCCAAGCGCTTTGCTAAATCTCGCTGATTTATCTGTTTAAATATTCTTGATTTTATTAGAAATTTCCCGATGTTTTCAAAATTATTAATTTCTTCAAATTCACCTCTCAATGTCTTTTCATACTCAAGAATTTCATCAGAAAGATTTGAATGAAAGGCACGGAGAGGTTGTAGACAAGTATCGATTTCTGCTGCGGAAAGTTCCTTGGTTTTTAAAATTTTTTCTTGCTGTGCGATAAGAGCAAGTTGTTCTTTGTATCTCTCTACGGCAATTTTATATTCTTGTTCTGTTCGAAGCATTTTTATCCCCTTACTATTTTTATAATACCTTTAGGAATATTAGCTCTTGTATTTCTGAAAGCTGCAGGAAAAATTTGCTCATTCCCAAACTCATCTTTGATGCCGCTAGGTTGCCCATAGTCTGGATATAGTTCAATTCTGTGTTTGTGCCACATGGGAATTTTATTTTTTCCATTTAAAGAAGCTGGTTGCCATGACCAAATTTTATTTTGGTTGTGCTCATTTAATTTTTGCTGAATTTCACCTTTTGCAAATTGATAGAGATCACAACAAAAATAACCGTCTATGTCTCCCGGTTTATCTTTGTTTTCAACAAATGAGCCGTCAATGAAAATTTTCTCTATA
>JAZKEW010000055.1:10055-24677 GCA_040386785.1 Bdellovibrionota bacterium | reverse complement strand
CCTAGTCTCGTAACAAGGTAAGCGGGTAGGGAGTCAAGTCAATAGATGCTTTTTGGAGAGGAGTTAAAAAGACAATGCTGTCACAGCTTTGAAGGTGTCTTGAGTTTTTTTTGCAATGATATCAAGGGAAAGTCCAAGTCTATCCAAAAAACTCTGATTCACTTTCGTATCACGAATATAGTCGTTGTAGCCAAATTTCATTCTGTGCGCCAAAGTGTCCGCAAAAGTCAGGATATCCAGTTCTTTGTGAAGTCCGTAATCAGGGGTGGTCGGTCTTTGATTTTCAGGGGTGTGGTGGTGCTCAATAAGAAAAGTCACTCTATCACTTAAATTCCATTTATTTGCGACTTGTTTGCCAAGAGCATCGTGTGTTGGCAGTGTTTCCAACATTTCAGCGCTATAAAAATCTATTTTATTTTCCTTGCACTTATGAACAATTTTTTGCATTAAGCTGTTTTGGCAGTGGCTTCTCGCTAAAAGTCCTATGTCATGAAATAAGCCAGCAATCATTAAATCGTTGGTGTCTTCTACTTGTAAATGCTCTCCTAAAGTCACCGCTAAATGAGAAACGTAGCTTGCGTGTCTATTAAAATCTCTCAAGGTAAAAAAATCAGTTTCCGTATTTTTAAAGACTGTGTTGTAGTATTCCGATGTTAATATTTTTAATAGACTCGTGACCCCAATTCGTGTCAGCGCCTGCTTTAAATTGCTTGTTGCAACAGCCCCTTGAGAGTAATACTGTGAATTTGCGACAGTAAATAACTTTTCAGTTAAGCCAACATCGGATGTTATTTTTTTGACAAGAATGTCATAGTCAAATGAATCTGCATACATATAGCTGATACAACTTACAAGGGTTTCTGGAAGTGGAGGGACATAGAAATAGTCTAAATTCATTGCAGAGTCCTCGATTTTTATTTGTTGCACCAATAGAGCATTTGACTCCATTGTACCGCAATTAAGGCGAGTGGTCTACCTTATTCTAGCACCTGAATTTTATCTCCCCATTCACTGTTTTTGAATATTTTATAGAATTCTTTATTCTTTTTGCCACAAGATTTTGTTGTAAATCCATTTTCAGTGCACAACTTTAACGTCACAAGCCCTGGTCTTAAAGCAGGCCTTCGAACAACGCGAGCCTCGTAATTTTGCTTGGGTATTTTTGTAAAAATTAAGTATGAGAATTTTTCATCTTCAAAGCCACGTTCTCCATGTTTTAAAAATTTATGAAAAGAAGTTCTTTGTACACGCGCTGAAAAATGACAAAAATCATTTTCTACAAAAGCTGGACAAATATTAGCATGGGGGCAAGGGGCTAAAATAGTATGTCCGCGTGGAATAAATAAACTTCGAATGCTATGCAAGAGTTGAAAGCTGTCTTTTGAGCCAGGCTCTACAATAACGAGGTATTTATTTGTTGCATTCCATAATTTTAAAATAAGTTCTTCTTGCTCTTTTGGCAAAATTTCATTGAGAGCGTAAGATAAAATAACAAGGTCTGCCCTGGGAAATTGCAGCGAAGGCGCAAGCATATCAGCATTTATCCAGTGGGTATTTTTAAGCACAGAATGCTCACCCGCAAGCCCCACGCCAATTTTTATCATTTCGCTGTTGCGTTCAACAGCTGTTACTTTATTTAAAGATTCAAATAATTCACAGGCCGCAAAGGCCGCCGTTCCACTTCCCGCTCCAACATCAAGCAAAGATTCACAAATACTTTCATTCTCGAGTTGTTGCAAAACAGAACAAACCGCCGCATAGGTAGCGGGCATGCGTGCTGCAAGGTATGCCAATCTTTTTTCATGAGAATTAAGGCTTAAATGAATATTTTCTCTGTTTTTTCTGTAGGCATGAGATAAGTCGTCATAAGCAGATTGAATTTCTTTAAGAGGGACTTTTGCTAATTCTAATTCAATTTTATTTTGTAGAAATTCAGGAAGATTCATTCTTGTGGTTGTTCGTATTGTTGTTGTTGTTGTTCGTGTTGTTCAACATTTTCAACAACGTCATCAACAACATTGCCCGCAGTATCTCCAGTTTTATGCACTGTTGTGGACACTAAATTAGTCACGAGGTGTACAAGCTTTGTATCAACAACATAGTAATACCCAACATCAAAAAGCTTTTTGCCCTGGTGTCCAACAGGAATGGAAAAAACAAACAACCAAGCAATACCAAGGAGTAAAAAAATGAAAAATGTTCTTAACATAAGCGCCCTTTTTATCATAGAGTGGCCAAGCTGGCCTCTAAAAGTTTTAGAGCCCTTTTTATACTTAGGCAATGGAATAACTTTATTATTATGACTTCTCAAAATTTAAAACCTTTGGTTGAACTTCAAGCAAACACGTCAAGTTTTTTTAATCAATTTCATCAAAAATATCAAGCACACATGCAGTGCAAGATACAATGCTCCCAGTGTTGTCATGTGGATTTGTCCATATTTGAAGGGGAAGCGGCCGCAATTTTGGAATGGGTCAAAAATTTGGACGAGGAAAAAAAACAAACCCTTTTGAAAACGCTCACGGAACCGGAACAAACAACAACATACAAGAAAAGAAAGGCCTGTGTGTTTTTAAGGGACAATAAATGCTCTATTTATGATGCAAGACCCATTATTTGTCGTACTCAAGGTGTGGCTTTACAATACAAAACTTTTGAGGATAAAAATAATACAAAAATTCATGTGGATGTGTGTCCACTGAATTTTACAAAGGAAGAATCTTTTCCAGAGCAAAAAAATTGGCTTGATTTGGATAGGTTGAACTCTTTGCAAAGTATTGCTGAGAACTTTTTTCAAAAAAATAAATTAGAGAACTCGGAAAACCCGTTACCAAAAAATGCGGAAGGAAGGGTGGAATTAAGGAAATTGAAGGAGGAAATAGTTGATGGCTTGAATGTCTATTGACGCTCGCCTCTAGGGTTGTTATGACTTCTGAGGTACTTTAGTCTAAAACAAAAAGGATGCACACCCTATGGCTCGTATTTCCGTTGAAGATTGCCTTGATCTCATCCCCAATCGCTTTGTTGTCGTTATGCTTGCGGCCCGCCGTATGCGTCAACTTTTAAAAGGTAGTGACCCCCTTGTTGAGTGCAATAACAAGGAAGCAGTTACTGCTTTGCGTGAAATTGCTGCTGGTAAAGTAGGCATTAAAAACGCAGAAATTGTCCCTGGACTTGTTGTTAGGCCCTACAGTGAAAGATAAGTTCCATGTCCTCCTCTCATCGTTATTTTACCACACCAATTTATTACGCAAATGGTAGTCCGCACGCGGGTCACGTTTATACAACAATTTTAGCCAGTATTTTAAAAAAGCATTATTTGACTCGAGGCTTTTCCACAAAATTTCTCACGGGTCTTGATGAGCATGGCGAAGCTGTGGAATCGAAGGCAAAAGAACTCGGCTTAAAACCTCAAGAACTTGTCAATGAAATGGCAAAACAATGGGGTGCGGCTTTTGAGAAGTTTGCTATTGATTACGATGTTTTTTTGCGCACCTCAAGCCCTGAACATACAAAAAATGTGATTGAAATTTTAAATTACTGCTACGCAAAGGGCGATATTTATTACGGAGAGCACGAAGGTTATTATTGTATCAATTGTGAGGCCTTCTTAACCGCTTCTGAGCGGGATGAAAACAATCATTGTCTTGTGCATAAACGCCCAACAGAACTGCGTAAAGAGGGGAATTATTTTTTTAAGACCTCAAAATACCGCAATGAACTGCGTACACTCATACAAAATAAACAAATTACTCAACAAGAACGTTTTTCTAACGAATTGCTTTCTTTACTAGAACATTTGGATGGGGATTTAAGCATTTCTCGTCCAAAAACACGCTTAACTTGGGGTATTGAATTGCCCTTTGACAGTAGCCACGTTGCTTATGTTTGGTTCGACGCCCTTCCTAATTATGTCACGGGTATTGGTGGTCTTAATGAGGCTCGTAATAGCCCATATTGGAAAAATGTGTATCACCTTTTAGGCAAAGATATTTTGAAATTTCATGGTATTTTTTGGCCGGCTATGTGTTTGTCACTGGATATTCCCGTGCCGAAACTTTTGCTTACGGGCTGGATTTTAAAAGATGGACACAAGATGTCCAAAAGCTTAGGAAACGTTTTGAGTGTTGATCAAATTCTTCACTACGGCAGAGACATGTTTTCTAATTTTGTGTTCCGTTCTGTTAATCCTGGTGAAGATATTGATGTTTCATGGAAAGCCTATTTTGAAAGATACAATTCCGATCTCGCCAACGGGGTAGGAAATTTATTGTCTCGTACGTTAGCAATGGTAGAAAAATATTTTTCCAAGGCAATACCTCAATTTTTTCCTGAATATTTAAATGAAGAACAAAAACAAAATGCAATTTTTGTGACTGAAACTGCAAATAAAGTTGCCAAGTCGTTTGATGAATTTAAAATTGCCGATGCGCTTCATGAAATTTGGAAAATTATTGCCTTTGCTGACAAGCATATTGCAGAGCAAAAACCGTGGGAAATTGCAAAGAACAATGATGAAGAAAGTATGGCTCGTCTTGCTAACGTGATTGCAACTGTCGTGGCTTCTCTAAGAGCTGTTGGTTATTTAGCCTATCCGTTTTTTCCTGAAAAAATGAAAGAGTTGCTTATTAGCATTGGTGAAAAAATCGATAACTCTACTGAGTTCTATTCACAAATTAAGAATTATTTTAACATTCATTCTGGCTTTAAATTGAATGAAATGCCAAAACTTTATTCTAGAATTGATATAGTCGCGGAGTTAGCAAAAATGAGTGAAGAAAAACAAGCACCACCTACACAGGCCATTCAAAAGACACAACCAACCATATCTATTGACGACTTTGCCAAGGTTGAAATGCGCGTTGGTGCCGTTATTAGTGCAGAACTTGTTGAAGGCTCCGATAAGCTTTTAAAATTGGTTGTGTCTCTTGGTGAATTTGGGTGTAAACAAATTTTTGCGGGTATCAGGCAGTGGGTCAAGCCCGAAGAAATTGCCAACAGAAAAGTCATTATTGTCGCTAATCTTGCCCCTCGAAAAATGAAATTTGGGACAAGTGAAGGCATGATGCTTGCAACTGACACCGTAGATGGCAGAGTTTCCCCAATCTATTTGCCGGAAGAATTGAAAGAAGGCGCTAAACTAAGTTAATGCGCCTTGGAGAATTAAAAAAAATATGACTCAAACAGAATTTGCAACTACAGCAAAAAAATATTGGACTCCCGAGCGAACAGCAAAGGTTATTGGTACAAAAAAATACCCCATTACACCTCTTTCAGCTCCACATTTATTGCGTATGCTTGGTATTTTAAATGCAGATAGTTCAATTTCTCCAAATAATATGCATAAATTTATTCAAATAAACCATATGTTTACTTTAATTGAACCGCATATTTCTGAACTGCGCGAAAGACATAAGCTTTTAAATATCCTTGATGCAGGGTGCGGGAAATCTTATTTAACTTTTTTACTCGCCTGGTTTTTTAACGGTAGCGACTCCTGTAAAATTTTTGGGGTAGATAGCAATAAAAAACTAATTCAAGATTGCCAGTCTAAAGCAAAAACTCTCGGCTTTGAGGAATTTTTAAATTTTGAGGCGCAGTCCCTTTTAAGTTTAGAATGGACACAAGAAAGTCGCGCCCATTGTGTTATTTCATTGCATGCTTGTGACACTGCAACCGATATGGCCCTTGCTTTTGCTATAAAACAAAAATCCGACTTTATTGCTGTGGCTCCCTGCTGCCAAGCAGAACTGGCTCGTAAGTGGAAAGAAGCGCCTTCCTCACAACATGCTTTGAACCCTGTTTTTCACACCCCCCAGTTGCGTCGAGAAGTAGCCGCCCAAATGACAGACGCCTTGCGAGTGTGTCTTATGCGGGCAAATGGTTACGAGGTGACGTGCACGGAATTTGTGGATTCTGCTCATACACCTAAAAATAGGCTTATTACTTGTATTCGTAGGGGTAATTACCTTAAATCCGCTCAAACAGAGTACGAAGAGTTAAAGTCCTACTTAGGAGGACATTCCATCATGTTGGAAGATTTATTAAAAACTTCTTGCGTTTAGTTCCACTCTGGGGTACAACGCGGGGCTGTTGTTTTACGGCAAGGGTTTAGAAGGACACTTCATTTAAGCTGAATACTCACAAGCTGAGTCGTTTTTAGCACTATTTATAACCGCATTTAGTTTTATAAAATGTATATTTAGTTTTATAAAAATTAAAACCCCTCTCTTTCTCAATTCTCGCCCAACTTAATATTTCTTGCGTGTTTTTTACGCAAAAATACAGACATTTTTTATATATACGTTGCTTTATTTTTTAGATTGAGCACGTAACCAACTTCATAAGGATTTTTTATGACAATTTCAGATACCGACTTGGTTAATGAACCCGATTCTATTTTTTCACTTTTGCCTGCTCAATTGCGAGAATCTTTGCAAAAACAAGGTATTTCAAAGCCAACTTCCATTCAACAAGCGGCCTATGCGCCAATTATGCAAGGCAAAGACCTTATTGCCCAAAGCCGCACGGGTTCTGGCAAAACGTTGGCCTTTGGACTGCCTGCCTTTGCTCGTCTCGACAAACCAAAAGCGGCTAAGCCTCGTTTGCTCGTGTTAACTCCAACACGCGAATTAACTCAGCAAGTTGCTGATGTATTTGAAGTCAATTTCAAACCCCTTGGTTATAAAATTCTTGCAATTACAGGCGGGAGCAGTTACCGCTTTCAAATTTCTAGCCTAAACAGAGGAGTCGATGCCATTGTTGCCACTCCCGGCCGTTTGAACGACTTATTACAACAAAAAGTGCTTGATTTAACAGCTGTTGAAATACTTGTGTTAGATGAAATGGACGAAATGCTCGACTTTGGTTTTGCTGATGACATTCTTAAAATTCGTGATTGCATCGGGAAAAAAGCTCAAACATTGCTTTTTTCTGCTACATTTCCCCCTAAAGTAACGCGCATGTCCAAACAAATGGTTTCTCAACCACACGAAATTAAAATTGCCAGCACAGATACCACAACAGGCTCCATTGAACATGAATTTATTGAAGTGAAAATGGGTCGCAATTTAGACGCACTTCTTGGGTTGTTACTTTATTACTCTCCTGAACATGCAATTATTTTCTGCAAAACAAGAGAAGAAACAAAAAACATTTATAATGTATTGCTTGAACGCGGCGTTGCAGTTGGCGTGTTAAATGGTGAGATGACACAAAATGATAGAAGCGCTACGATGGAGCGTTTTAAAAATAAACAAACGAAAATTCTTGTTGCAACTGATGTGGCAGCACGAGGAATTGATGTCACAGGATTGTCCCACGTTATTAACTACTCTGTACCAAAAAACATTGAAGCCTATACGCACCGTTCCGGAAGAACAGGACGCGCAGGAGCCACTGGAAAATCTTGGTCCTTAGTTGCTTATAATGAAAGACGTGAATATCAATTTATTTGTAGCAAAGTTAAAATTAATCCAGTCCGTCTTGAAATTCCTAATCCTAAAAAAATTGTGAATCAATTTATTAAGAACAAACTTTTTCAAATTGAAACAAACGTCGCTCAATGTTCACCGCTTATTTCAGACAGCGTCACTCAATTTGTTGATGCTCTCGATATGGAAGGCTTAAAAAGTTCTTTAGCACATATTTTAAAAGCAGAAATTTCTCATCAAATTGGCAAAACGTTGCAAGTGGATGATATTTCCCCAGCTTTCAAAACTGAGTTTGGCGCGAATGTAGAACAAAAATTTGCCGGTAGCCCAAGTGGAAATGGTGGCGGCGGTCGCGGTGGATATTCTTCTAACCGTGGCGGCGGCGGTGGATATCAAGGAAGAGGCGGAGACAATCGTTCTCAACAAAGGAGAGGTCCTGGATCTTCTTCTGGAGCTGCTTCTGGAGCTTCTCAAGAAAGAAGCTATTCCCCAGCAAATTCCACCAAAAAAAGAGGATATTCCTCAAAAAGTTACTCTTAAAAAGGAATTTTAAGAGTAACAAATTCTTCTTGTTCATTTACTAAAAAATCTACTTCATATTGTTATTGACCGCAGGGGTTCAATCGTGTTTTTCTGGAACCCGAGGAAAAGGCCCCACAGCATAACAAGGACTTTTTATATGGATATGCAAGCTGACACCAATGACAACGTTAAAAGCAACCTGCATTTTTTGGCAGATGGATGGCACCCATTTTTAGGGGAAGAATTTAAAAAACCCTACATGGAAAATATTAGGGAATTATTACGATCTGAGCTTAAAAATAGGTATCAAGTTTTTCCACCAAAAGATAAAATATTTAGAGCATTAAAGCTGGTTGATTTTTATGATGTGAAAGTTGTTATTTTAGGGCAAGACCCCTACCACGGTGCGCATCAAGCCAATGGGTTGGCCTTTGCTGTGGAAAATGGTGTGCCAAATCCCCCATCCCTTATGAATATCTTTAAAGAAATAAAAAATGATATCCAGTGCCAAGCTAATCCTAATTCAAATTTGGAACACTGGGCCAAACAAGGGGTTTTGTTGCTTAATACTGTTCTTACTGTGAAAGAAAATACGGCTTTCTCTCATAGAGGAAAAGGCTGGGAAACTTTTACAGATAAAGTTATTTCTTCTTTAAATGAAAAAAAGTCGCCGGCGGTTTTTTTATTATGGGGCTCGGCTGCACAAGCTAAGTCTAGTTTAATTACGAATTCTATTCATAAAATTTTAAATGCACCACACCCTTCACCTCTATCTGCGCATAGAGGGTTCTTAGGGTGCAAGCATTTTTCAAAAACAAATGATTTTTTAAAGCAAAATAATTTAACTCCAATTAATTGGTTCTAAAAAGGAATAAATATGTTTAATGAGAAAATTGATGTCTTTACAGGCAAAAAAACCTATGAAGTAAAGATAAGGAGCAAAGAGCTTCTTTTAAATTCTTTTTTAAATAAAGATACGGCATTTTCATTGGAGGAACGCAAAGAATTTGGACTTGATGGGCTTATTCCAAATGTTGTGGAAACTCTCGATGAACAAGTCGTTCGCGTTTACGGGCAGTACTTAAAAAAAGAAACCGATATTGAAAGAAATATTTTTTTAACTCAGCTCTATGATCGCAATGAAACTCTTTTTTTTCGATTAATGCAGGAACACATTCAAGAAATGGTTCCCGTGTATTATACGCCAACTATTGGTGATGTGGTAAAGCAATTTAATCAAAATTTTAGACGCCCTCGCGGTTTATTTATTTCTCATCCGCAAATGGCAAACATTGAGAATATTTTAAATAATGTGGTTGATCCTTCTCGCATTAAAGTCATTTGTGTCACAGATTCCGAAGCAGTGCTTGGTATTGGTGATCAGGGTATCGGTGGTATTGTTATTTCAATTGCAAAACTTGCCATGTATACGTTGTGTGGAGGTTTTCATCCCAATCAAGTTCTCCCTATTGTTCTTGATGTGGGTACGAATAATAAAGAACTTTTGCAAAATCCATTATATTTGGGTTGGCGTCATGAGCGTGTTCGCGGTCAACAGTATGATGATTTTATTGATGCCTTTGTGACTTCGGTTAGAAATAAATTTCCAAATATTTATTTACATTGGGAAGATTTCGGCAGACAAACAGCAAGAAAAAATTTAGACCGTTATAGAGACTCAATGTGTACTTTTAACGATGATATGCAAGGAACAGCAGCAGTTGCTTTGGCTGCTATATTGACCGGTTTAAAAGTGAATAAAACTTCCATGCGTGAGCAACGTGTGGTTATTCACGGTGCAGGAACGGCTGGTTGTGCCATTGCCGATCAAATTCTTGAAGCCATGAAAGAAGATGGTTTGAGCGAAACAGAGGCACTCTCTAGAATATTTTTAATTGATAAAAATGGATTGTTGCATTCAGAATTGAATGAGGAAACATTTGAATATTTTCAAAAACGATATGTTCAACCTATACAAGTCTGCAAAGAATGGGGCTATAAAACAGGTGCGCCGCTCACATTGAGCGATGCTGTGAGCAATGTAAAACCAACAATTTTAATTGGCACTTCCACGCAAAGGGGCGCATTTACAGAGAGTATTGTTAAGACCATGGCTGCTCATTGTGCAAGACCAATTATATTCCCTTTATCAAACCCTACAGCATTATGCGAAGCTGTACCGGCTGATTTAATTGAATGGACTGAAGGCAGAGTGCTTGTGGCAACAGGAAGCCCTTTTGCAGATGTGCGCTATAATGGTAAAGTTTATAGTGTGGGCCAAAGCAATAATGCGTTTGTTTTTCCAGGCTTGGCATTGGGAATTATTTCTGCAAATGCAACCCGCGTGACAGATAAAATGCTTGTTGCATGCGCACAAACCATTAGTGAATTTGTTGATATCAACAAAGAACAAGGTTTTTCTTTGCTACCATCGCTTACAGATATACGTGATGTTTCTTATAAAATTGCTTTTGCTGTTGGTAAAGCGGCAAGTTCTTCTGGTGTCGCTCCTGTTGTAACAGATCAAGAATTAATGGAAAATATTAAAAAGAATACATGGGAAACATCTTACGCGAAGTATGTGTTCACAAAAGAGATGCAAAATCAATAATTCGATAAAAATATCCACTCTCTAAAACAGCATCTTCAACGCCGTTGACATGAATAAGCACAGGGCGTCTTGATGTGTGACGAGGTGTTTTAAGTTTTTTCATTTTTGTTTCCATTTCTGTCAAAATACTTTTTGAAATGGGGTATTTTGAGAATTTTATTTCACATACATAGAATGAACCAAAGCCAGTTTGAATAAGATAATCAATTTGACACCCCTCTTGGCGTGTCGTTTTATGTTGAAAAAAAGGGTTGTCATTTACGACATCATTCGTATCAATATTTAAAATTTCAAGCAATTTACGCCTGTTATTCAAGACTAAATTTTCAAATTGCAACCCAAACATACCTTCCATGCCTGGTAGCAACATAAGTGATTTTTTTTGAAACAAACCTTTTTCAATTTTGGCTTTATTAGGTTCAATGTAGTTCAAATAAAATCGTAAGTAATTATCACTCACACGATAGCGGCTTAATTTTGAAGGAGATCCCTGTTTAAAATCCCAAATGAAATCACGACGCACAAAACTTGATTTCACCAGATCTTCCAAATAAGAGCTTATGGTCCCGCTTTTTTCTACATGGAGTTTTTTGTAAATTTCATCATACTCACAAGATCCACTTCCTAGACAAGAGATAATATTTTTATAGATGTCAGACCTTTTATAAAAAATGTCAGTGAAGATTTTATCAAACTCATGAAATAAAAAGCCTGATTTGTCAAAGCACATTCTTTTAATATTTTCTTCGGCGGGTTCGCTGGGGAGTATCTCTTCTAAATACTTAGGAACTCCTCCTGTTACAGACAACAATTTAAATTTTTCATACGCTGCAATATGGTGTTGATATTTTCCCCAAAACTGATGGCATTCGGAAAGAGAGAGTTCTTCTACATTCATTTCAAGGGAAATTCTTCCAACAAATCCTGTACTGTTAAGAATATTTTTATCGATCCAAGTGGAAACAGAGCCGCACAAAATTAAAATAAATTGCGGATTTTTTTTAAACTCCAAATCCCATGCATTTTTTAGTTTCCCTAAAAAATGAGGATCACAAGAACCCATCCACGAAATTTCATCAAGAACGACAACCACACGCCCTCGACGAGTATGGTGCGCAAGACGCAAGAAAAGGGAATTCCAATTGTCTTCTTGAAAAGGGGGGGCTTCCAAAGCCTTTCCTAGTTGCCAACCAAACTCTTTCAATTCGTCTTGCAGGGTCGTTTTCTCCAAAGGAGGGACCCCTGAAAAAAAATAGGATCGAAAGGGTTTTGCAAATTCTTGTATCAACCGGCTTTTGCCAATTCTACGACGCCCTTTGATAACCACAATACTAGCAGAATTTTTTTTGAGTAATGTTTGCAGTTGTTGAAGTTCTTGAGTTCGTCCAATAAAATTTTTGCTCATGTGGTGTCTCTTGTATGTGGCTATTAAGATATCACTAAATTAACAATTGTCGATTTAGTGATGCGAAGATGAGGGTAACATGTTATCACCAAATCGGCAATTACAGGTTTTTCATCCCACTAACATCCACTTAATTCTCTCTTCCAACAAAAGTAGCCATACACACCAATACACATTAAGCCAACATACAAGAGAGCAGTTAAATGCAGTCCTTTTGAGTAATAGAGTGGAATAGCAATGGTGTCAGCAATAAACCATAAGTACCAATTTTCAAACTTTCTTTTCATGACAAAAAGCTGAGCTGTGATAGAAAAAACTAACACAGCGGAATCCCAAAAAGGGCAACTGGCTTGAGTAAAGTGCAATAAAATAGATCCATAAATAAATGTTCCGCATAAAGCAGCAGCAATACATGCAAGAAAATACTTTAATGTTACCCTAGAAACAGGTAAAGGCTTTTTTTGTGCTCCTCCATATTTCCAATTTATCCAACCTAAAACACAGGTGATAATGAAGAAAATTTGAAGAGAAACGTCAGCATAAAGTTTAACTTGAAAAAAAACCATAACAAACAACAAATAGGAAACAATGCCTGTCCACCAAGTATGCAAGCTATTTCTACTGACAAAAAAAGTGGAAATCACATTAAAAAAATTGGCCGTAATTTCTAAGTAATTCACTTTTTTACCTATTCATGTTTAAATTTATAAACGTTGTTTATAAATCTTGTGCAAATAATCCACCGCTTAGTGTGGTATAAAGAGTGCCGTCGTGGTCGGGGAGTATGGCAAGAAAATTATTACCCTGTGTGATAGAAGTAAACTTGTAAGAACCATCCGCTTGTTTTTCCCCAATGGACATGCCTCCATTAGTTCCTAAGTACAAAGTTTCGTTTGTATTATCAACAAAAATTCGTGTTATTCCGTTATTTGCTAGACCATTTATAGAGACATAGTGCTGAAAGGCGAGCTTTTCATCGCTACCTTTGGTCGCAATAGAAAGCCCTGTTCTTGTTCCAATATAAATTTTATTGCCCGTGGAATTTGTCTGGATATTAAAAACAAAAGGCTCTAATAAATTATTTGTTGTGCTGCTTAAGGTCTTTAAATTATCAGTTAGTATCTTGTTTAATTTATCAATGAAGTCCTGTCTTTGATCACGTGCTACTATGTTATACAGATTTAGCAAACCCGAATCAGATGGCAAACCAGAATAGAGAAAGTAATCTTTTGGGTTTACTTTCACATTTAAATATGGAGATGTTGATGGGAGCGTAAACAAGCCGTTCGGCACATAAACCTCTGAAATAAAACCCGTAGGAATATTTGGTATATCCATTGTAGTGAAGGAGTAACTATCTCCTGCCTCTTTGGTTGCAATAGAAAGCCCATTGGTTTTGCCTATGTAAAGAGAACCAT
Organism: Bdellovibrionota bacterium; assembly: GCA_040386785.1. Classification (GTDB taxonomy): domain Bacteria; phylum Bdellovibrionota_B; class Oligoflexia; order Silvanigrellales; family Silvanigrellaceae; genus Silvanigrella. The sequence goes on along the minus strand of JAZKEW010000055.1, from coordinate 11,288 downwards.
CAGGGCTGGGTACAATGCTTGTGACATTGAACTTAGGGCTTTGGTTGATGGCGGTTCTCAAACCACAGGGTAAGATTGGCATAATATCATCTGCATAATAGACGCCACCGCAGCTGGTTTTAGGCATTATGTACGAGACGTCTAAATATAAAAAATATAGGTATTTGATGCTATTAATCAGAGTATATGGGCAGTACTGTACTGTTCTAGAACCAGACGTAGAAATATCAGAAAAAGGAGGAGTAGAAGACAAGGAATAATAAGGAATTTGAGGAAATGCTCCTATTCCAAAATCGTTTATACGGGCATTGGAGACCTTAAAATTACCAAGACCTATAGAATTTCTCGCGCAAGCTGTGACGTGCTGATTATAAGTAGGAGCCTCTTGCGCAGGCAATTGAGGCTGCGTAAAAGTATAGGCACCATCGCTTCCTAGATTGCCCACGGAAAAGCCATTGGCTAGTGAAATATAAATGGTTGATGTTGTGGCATCTAAATAAAGTTGCCCTATGCTGTTATCAAGTAAATGTTTGTTGGTATTGCTACTGGTATACGTGGTGAATGAGTACGTGCCATCGTCTGTATTTATTTTTCCAATAGAAAGTCCGTTTGATGTTCCAGCATATAGCATGTTCGTTAAACAATTCACAGCTAAATTTCGAATATCGTTGTCTGCAAGCCCATCGTCTGTTGTGTATTTTTGCATAACATAAGCAGAACTATCATTGGTTATGCTTGGTTTGCTAATGTATAATCCACTCTTTGTGGCTGTGTAAAGTGTGTTCGTTGAAGCGCAATATGTGGTTTGGTAAATCCAAGTGGAAGTTAAATCTAAGCCGGTAAAATTTGGTATATTTTTCGTTACGTTGTACAGTCCTGGAAAAATATTGAAATTTATTTTGTGTGATAAATTTTGTGACCCTTTTGCAGTATCAGTATAACTGTAACTAAAATCCACGCTTTCTGTCGTTTCTGAACTAGAGGCTTTGTAGCGTAAGGAGAAAGTGCATGTTGAATTGGCACTTAAAATATAATTGCTTTGGCCACAAGTAGATCCACTATTAACAGTGACCTTGCTTGGCAAGGAGAGAGTGAGTGGAGGAGAGTCTGCGTCTCCTGAATTTTTAATTGTCCATATGAAATTTCTGTGTCCACTGGCTGAAATGGCTTGTTGGGCCAAACTGCCTTGAATGTTGGTTGAGGTGAGAGCTTCGCTCAAGTTGTAAGAGCCGG
>JAZKEW010000055.1:0-9955 GCA_040386785.1 Bdellovibrionota bacterium | reverse complement strand
AGCCACTTCCAGAGCCGGAGCCACTTCCAGAGCCGGAGCCACTTCCAGAGCCGGAGCCACTTCCAGAGCCGGATGCAGAGCTATCGCTAGATTGGGACTTATCTGCAGGCGACGGACTCTCTCCTCCTTTGTCGCAACTAGAGATTAAAAAAGCAAAAATAATCAGAAAACATAAGCTAAGTTTATTTGAGTGCATCATTGTCGACCCTTGTTTTAAGAAAATTTCAGGAGAGAATGGTTTTGTGTTTAGGTCTCGTTTCGGTTGTCTTGCGATCGAACTTTACCAGAGCCATTTGGGGCGGCAAACATGCGAAGACGAGGAGCTCCTTTATTCATTTAATTTAAACCTCTGACCGCGAGTTTCTGGAAGATGTTATTCTAATGGGTAAAGTTTCCTATATCCCACAAGCAAAACACAATGGTGACCCTTACAGGATTTGAACCCAACCGAATTATTTTACGCCCGCAAGGTAAAGTAATTCATATTTGAAGATAACATACTGACGAAAAGGTTTCTCACAAAAACGGTGAAAGCTGATTAAAATTGAATTTGGGACAGGCTGGGATGTCGGTTTTTTTAGAAGTATTTTTTGATTTTATAAAAATTAAATTTGGGTTCTTAATTCAAAAGCTAGCCGAAGATAGGCAAACCATTTAAGGGTAGTGTTAAGAAATATCCTAAAAACTAGTTTGAGTAAGCCTATGCTTTTGTCCACTGAGACCTAGAGATTGAGTCTTGCTCATCGTACGCGGTTAGCAAGGCAAGAAGGGCATTTGATGAATCGACTTCTCGTTTTGTTTTAAAGTAGGTGTACGCACACTCAGATAAACATGCAATACCTAGATCAGGCTTGCCAGTTAAGCCTTGAACATATAAATTATAAAAAAACTGTCGAGCTTTATCGTACCCTATTGTGGGGTCGGCTTTTTCATCTTTATAAGGATTTGTGAAATTATATTCACAGATTACCCCAAGAAAAGTTCCAAAAAGAAGAAAAAATTTAGAATTTTTTGCTGAGTTATCAGTGCCATGTATTTGCGAAGCGGTGGCTATATGAAAACATATCATCATTCCAATATAAGGGCCTAGTCCATTTTTTATATTATAATAACAAAGAGCGGGAAGTGTAACTTGTTCATGAGCTTCAGGGTTTTCCATTTTCATAAAGCTTTGAAACTTATTGAAAATACTTTCAGGAATAGCGTTGCTAATTTCAGCCGCAAGCCAGCTTGCTAGCTTGCATATCAAATAAATATTTTGTATTAATTTTTTATCAAAATTCGGATATTTATCCATAAATTCGTTCTCATTGGAGATGAGAACGAAATTCTCGTACAGCTGCAATAACTTATCTGCTGTTATTTCTGGTGCTTTGTCTGGCTCATCGGGTGAGAGTGCTAAAAAAGTTGATAATAAATCATCATATAGTTCGTTAGATAAATTTGTTTCAAAATATTTATAAAATTCAGTCTTATCTTTTGAATCAAAGCTGATTTCTAGGCATGGGGAATATAAAAATGAGAAAACAATGTTCCGAAGCCAAAATGATGCAAAGTGTGAAGCACTGACACCTGTTTTATCATCATCTGAGAGCGTCATATTTGGGGGTTCTGTAGGTTTTGCAAAAGGAGATGTGGAAAGTAAATTTTGGCGACTACTACTACTATCTAAATTAAATATTTTGCTAAATGCAAGTGCAATCTTATCTGCAATAGTTGTATTTTTAAAAATATCTTGAATATGTTTAGGAGACTCAGAAACACCATCCTCTCCAGTACTGCTCAAAGTTTGAGACGGCGAAAATATAGGAACTAAGATAAGCCTGTGATTCTTCATAATAGCACTTCTAAAATCACTTTTTAGCAATAACTCATCTTCATTATCATTATTATTGAACATTAATTTTGTTCTTTGAGTTTCAAGTACAACTAGTGTTTCATAGGTCTTATTTCTTTTATAAACAAAAACTCCAATAGGAGAGCTATAAAATTTTTCAAGTGCTATTTTAAATTTTTCTGAAGACTTTTTCTTTTGTTCTAAAATAGTTTTTTGTTCTAAAATAGTTTTAAAAAATTCTCGCAGAGCGTTACCAGAGCAAATAAACTCGTCTATATTCGTGAGAGCTGCCTTCTGCACCCCTGCTGCCAGTAGTTTATCTTCTTCAAGAAGCAATCTTGTTCGAAAAGCATGCTTAAGTCTTGCCAAAATATCTTCGTCAACTTTTTGCTCATCATACAGTTTTATAAGAAAGTCCAGAGAAAAAAAACCTAAATTGTCTTTCAAAAATCTATTTGAAACAACGCACTCATTATCGTCTAAGTGAAGTAATTCTTTATATATCGTTCCATATTGATCAGGAAAAAGGTAAACCTCTTCAGAATATAAAGATCTCAAATAATTTATACGTTCAACTTGTTTTAAAGAAGTAAAAAAACTTTTTGCAGATTTATCTGTAAGGCTGTCCAGAAGAGTTTTTAGCGTGTCTTGAGAAGAAGGAAAGCTATCCGCAGAGGAAGGTGTTGCGGATGCCGTAGATGCCGTTTCATCAGAAGAACTGTAACCATCGGGAATAGCTAATGCGAGAAAATGATCACGAGTCTTCTTACGATATATGGTCAGTGGCCCACTGGGGCCATCTACATTCACCTCGTAATACGACGGAAGAGGTTCAAGGCTATTTGTTGCTGTTGAAGAGGGGGCAGAAACCTTAGACCGAGGTGGTGAGCTAGGTGGCCTGTTTCTTTTTGTCATTTCAACGCTTTTAAGCATGCCACCTCCGTTAAACTTTAGTTCTTCTTGTATTTTGTTGGAGCTGCATGATAATTTCCTCGTAGCAAGACCAGGTAACAAGCATTGGTCCCACATCAAGAGATAACCACTAGCGGCGATTCTATAATAAGTCAAGTTTCTAGTCAAAAAATCGCGGGGGGAATGATTTTTTAATAACTATTTCTTGATAATAATTAAAAATTCATACTCAATTAAGAAATAATAAAAAAAATAAATCTATTCTCAAGTAGATAGCCAATGTTATAAATTTATACGCCTGTGTATCAACAGCTATCTTTCTTTACTTTAAATTTTTTATATACAAACTGGTATGAAATTATTTGGTTTTTTATATTTCATCATTAATGGCATACATTCAATTGAATATTAAAAATAAATCAGGTATACAGATTCAAGGAGTTCGTTGATATAACAAAAATGAACTTATTTTTATGTCACATAGAAATAAGGTTGGAAATATATGCTATACTGCTTTTCAAAAATAGTAAACCAAACTAGCATATGTCGTTATATTTTAAAGTTAATTATGGTACGAGATTAGTTTAGGATTGTTTAGATGAATGTTGGGCAAAAACTCCATACACCTCCTACTTTAGGATTAAATGTGCATTTATCGAGTGAAAATGCTACAAACAAGAGAATAGTTCGTTTATTTCATCCATTCAAGCCTCAAAATCAGTCTGCTATTCCGTCAGCCCCGAAGAATCAACCTCAAGCAAATACTAGAGATCTTGTAATCGAGGAAGCTTCAGAGAGCTCAACTTCAAATGTAGATGAAGACATTCATTTTCTTATAAAATCTTATGTGAAATATATTGAAGATTTAACAACAAAAAAAACAGATTTATCTAGTAAAAATGAATTTTACGAACATCTACAAAACAAAGACTTATGTCTAAAATTCTTGTCCACCATAGAACGCCATAGTGTAAGTGTACAAGAACTCGTTAAGGTCACAAAAACTTCAGAACAAAGCATCCAAGTCCTCTACGCCTACTTAACATACCAAAACATGTTCCTAACCACTAGACAAGAAACATCAAATTCCCCACAACAACCGGACACTCCCCCACCTCCACGCAAAAACTACACACAACGCTTCAACGCGTGGCGACACAGGAAAGAAGAACAAGCCAAAATTCGCAAAGAAAACTTGAAACAAGAGCTAATCACCCTCTCGAAACAATTCGCACAAAGCGACGGAACCTTCTCCCCTGAAGGCCTCGAAGGCATGAAACAGGCATTTGCACTCTTTTTCGACCAAAACCTCCATACTGCAGAAGAAATGCGCAATTTTCTGCACAATATTTTAGGGGGCAAAGATTTTCGCCCTTTATTGCATCAAATTCTTATGGATGCTTTCAGAGTGAGACTTACCTCTACGGATGATCAAGAACAAAAAAACGCAGATCAACTGGTACAAACCATTTATTTGCTAACGGAAGTCATTCATACAAAATTGCAGGGACTCAGCGGGGGTGGCTACGAAGGCACAGAAATTGAAGCCTCCCTCAAAAACATACGAGAAGTCTTGATTCCTCGTTTTTACACGATAGAGAATTCTGTTTGTACAGCCATTCAGCAAAGTAAATACTTAGAGGTATTTGAAACCTGCCTTACCCACCACAATACGCTATGCAAATTTAAAGAAGGCCTTATTGCGTTAAATAACGACAATTTCTGTGGAACTCTTGCAGGCCTCACAGCGATTGCTGCCTATAATGGTTTTACAGACTTAGGCCCCCTTATTTCTTGTGTAGGTGACGTGAACACCGAAGCGTTTTTAGCGACAGGGGCTATGGTGGGTGCAACGGGGTTCTTCGCCATACTACGATCTCTACTGGGACGTGTTTTAAGCGCTCAAATGCAAGCTCATGAGCAGCAAGAACGCGAACTTCTTGAATTGGTTATTGAAGGGATGTCTTCTGATTTACAAACAAAGTTATTTAGCACAACAGCAACAGAATCTGCTTTTCGTAAAAAGATGAACCATTTTGTAGAAAAACGATTGGGATACAAAGGCCACAGAAAATCCACAGATAACGCTGTTCGAGAAAGGACAATTTATTTTCTGCAAGATACAGGTGGCATGTCTGATAAAGTGGCAACTATCCTCAATTCTCATGAGGTTAAAAAAGCAGAATTAAGCAGCAAAAAAACATTTGTCTCCTTTGTTGATATTCAACACGAATTAGAACAGTTTATAAGAGAAACGCCAAATCCTCTCGCAATGGAAAATGACGTAACTGTACTAGAAAAGAAATTAGAAGAATTAAAACAAAAATTTTTGAGTATAGATAAAGATAACAAAGATTTAGGAATAGAAAAATTTAGACAAGCAGTTCATTTTGCTACTTTAGAAGTCGATGGAAAACGAGGGACACTTTATAACTTACTTTGCTTGAAGGTCACAACAAAAGAAGGTTTTGTCACTTCCTTAAAAAGACGATGTTCTTTGTCCACTCAAAAGAATCTCACGTTAAAATCTGATCAAAATCGTTATGAACGTGTGCCCACAGAACCAAATGAAATTCATAAAAAACAGGAACACCCAACCGAAAAATTAAACAAACTCAATTCTATTTTTACCAATGAAAATATTGTTGGCCTGCCTAAAAAAGAAGAAGCGAAAAAACTTTCTAAGAAAGACAAGTCATTCGTCGATGAAAAAATACTTGATCTTTTGCATAGCCTTCACAACGCAAAAACCGCGCAAGAAGTGGAAATAATTTATAATAATATTAAGCAATCTTTCTACACAAAAGATAGAGAAGTTGTTACAAAATTACGACATGTTGTGATCATGGGGGTTATGAGCAATAAAAGTGCTCAAATCACCAATGCCGATAAAGCCTATCTTTTTAAGCGACTTCATCATGATGTGAAGATGGCCTACAGCCTTGTACAAGTAGCAGAAAAGACGCTGATCAGACGAAATAAAGGATCTTTTGCTCTCTCGGCACAAGCCCGTCAACCATTTCCTATCGAAATAGTTGCTGCTAGCGGTTATCAGGGCTTTGCCATTGCAAAAAATATTAATGCTATAGAACATGCAGCAGGTTCGGGGCTGCATCCTATATCGGATATAACAGGTTCTTTAAGTTTTGAATCCCTTGGCTCTGCTCTTGGTTGTTGGGCGCTATTTATTGCCATGATTTCTCCTGTTCTTAAATATAGAAATGTTCAAAAAACCACTGAGATTGCAAGTTTAGAAGCAACTTTTTACATGCTGCATAAAGAGTATGAGGCACGAGCAAAACAAGATTCACAAAATATACAAAAATTTTCCTTTGCAGAAATAGAAACTCTGGCGAAAATGGTGGCTAATGCTAAAAAAGGAAGTTTGTCTTTAATGAGCGTTGTTGCACCCGATTTAACAATTCAAGATGTGTTAAATAAAGTCAAAGAAGGAGCGCATGGCGAGGAGGCTTTACGAGCGACTTTAGAGGACTATCATTGCCAATCTGAGGCGTTAATTATTGCTTTAATGAAAAAGCTAGCTGCACCCGATGCGGAAGAATTAGCTAAATCTTATTATTGTGCAGCAGACACAGAAAAAACTGTCCAAGATTATTATCAGGCACGCTACGGCAAAGATGAGAGTGTTGAAAATTTTCCTCACTCCGATCGCATGCGCAAATACCTTGAACTAGAGTGGGCAAAAAAGGCTCCTTCTCAAGAACAAGCACAATTTTTAATATTAAAAGCAAGAATGTGTTTAAAAAATTGGCAGGAAACTAAAAATTTAAGTGAAGAAGAAGTCAAAGCCTGCCAAACAGAAGTAGGGAAGTTTGCCCGCTCTGACAAAATGAAAGTTCTGAGACAAGAATCAAAAATACGAGTTTTTTTAAAGGAATCTGCGGCTCGTATTTCATTGTACGGCCAATGGGGTGTAATAAAAACACTTTTACCAGCTTTGCTTCACACTCTAATACCGATTATTAAAACAATATTTGTGACTGTACTTATTCCTGTGATTAAAGTTGTCTTAGGGGCGGCTGTCGCTTCTGCTATTGCTGGTTTTATTGCCACTCCGGTAGGGGCTACTGTTATAACGGCATGTATTATTGTTTCGTTGTTGTGTGTTTATGGCGGTATTCGTATTGGTGGCAATCATTATTTTACCGATTATTTTGACACCTCGACAAGCACAAAGGCCAACAAATTTGCAGAACGGCAAATAGAGCTTATGGCAGAGAATAAATCTGACGTTGTGAAATGGATTAAAAAGTCAAAATCACCAGAATCACTAGAGTCTACGCCGTTACTTAGCAATATGAACAGAGAAGATGGGTTTGAAGCTTCTACAACATTATCGCAGCCTCAAGTTGCTCTTGAAGAACGTGCTTATATTAAATTGCTCAATAAAAAATGTCTCAGTGGTGGAATCAAAGCAGAACTCGATTCTTTTCTTCTTAATTTATTCAACGATATTCTTCAATTTAGAAATGAAACACTTTCTTTTGAAAATAAAAAAATAACGCTCACTGCGAATACCGATAAAGATCAGTTGATGCAAAATATCAAAAAATTAATTAAAATTATTTCTCAAAGTAATTTAGAAGCAAGTGTTAAATTAGACTTAATTATGGGCTTAAAACAAGGTGTGGTAGCTGGAGAAGGGGGTTATGTTCGAATTTCTCTTGCTCCTATTAAACAATATTTTCAAAGCTCATTGGCCGGTATTGGCACTTCTTTCGGAGCAAATATAGGTATTTTTCAAGCTGAGTATGGAGATTCAACATCAATTGGATTTGCCTCGGCTGCTGTAATTGGGCAAACCATTGCCGATGTATTTGCTGTGCGAACAGGATCAACTTTTTCCGATAAAAAAGCAAAACACCTGCCTTTGACACATCCATTTATTCAATATTTAGAAGAACAAATTTATAATCTTTTTTATCTAAATTCTTCTTCTACGGAAACAGTAAATCAGCAGCAACAAATGGAGCAAATGAAACAAGCTCTAGAAAACTCACCTTACAAAAAGGAAATTGAAGCTATTATTGCTAAAGTTGGCATGCGGATGCAGAACCGTAAAATACAGCAAGTACAAGGTAAAGATAACAAAGAAAAAGGGATTAGACGTGGTATTTTACGCGTTTGGTCTATGCCTCAAGGGAATGCTCAAGTTGCTGTAGGTGGGTAGTGCTACTACGTGACAAAATATTTCAAGAATAACTATCACTAAAAATACTCAAAACATCCTCGGAATATTTTATTTTTAAATATGGCTTCGTGATTTTCCCAGTTGCTTGACTCGGTTGTCGGTAAATTTTTGATATGTTGTAAGTATAAGTTGTGATTTTTATAGCAATAGGTTGGGAATAATCCCATGTAACTTGACTGTCGGTAATTGTGAGATCGCAATCTCCCATAAAAGAAAGATTTGTTTTATCTTTGCCCTCTACATGAAAAACTTGACCAACAAAATGGGCATAATGACCGTATTCATCAGGGCCAGGTATTACATTTAAGCTGTTGCTATCTGCTCTTTGCCAGCTGTAAGTTTTATTATTAAAAATAGCATTATCACCCACACCAATTTCATAAGCAGAAAATTTCTTAACATTTTCTTTTCCTGTTCCAATAACGGCGTATTTTGTGCCATATGTCCCACACAAATTATCTATTGCTGTTATTCCTGATGACATAACAGAAGAACGAAATACGGCATACCCGACGTGTCCAAGTGTGTAATCTTTTGCTTGCAAACTTTTTCCAAGTCCTTCAATAGAAATTGAACCATCAAGCGGCGCAACCCAAGTTTTACTATTATGAAAAGTGATCCCACTTTTATATAAGGAATTTATTTTGTCCACATTGTATTTTAGTTTATTATAAAGTTCACTCATTTTTTACCCCAATTTATCAAGTTGCGATTTAACATAAGCCAAATCTTGTTTTAAATAAGGAACACCAGCAAGAACAGTCGACGTTAAATTAAGAGTTTGATCCGCCTCTAAGATGACTATTTGTTTTTCTAATTCATTCAGATCCATTTTTTTATACCTCTATAATTTGCGTCAAAGCATCAAGACATTCTTTGTTTTTATTTTGAATTAAAATTAAATAATCCTTCTTTTGATTTATTTCAGAAAGTTGACGATTAAAAATATCAATTCCGTCCTGAATATATTGCAAACTAATATTGCTTAAATCTTCTGGCTTATTTTCTATTTTCGCTGGCTTATTGGGAGAACCTTCAAAAATAACCTCATTTAAACTATTGAGCGCATCAATAGATTTATTTGCTAAACTCCATGCTCTGTGTCTTAAATCGACGATTGTTGGTGCCATCATAGTTTTTCAACCTTTCCTATAATTATTTTAATTTGTTCTTCGCACCATGCGACCCTTGAAATTAAAGCAACAAACTCAGCTTGAGTAACAAAATTTGTCACAGAATTTGCAATGAGTTTTGTCATAGCTGCAATAAGCTGCTTTCTGTCATCATTATCTTTTGCATTCAAAGGAATTCCGACAGATGTAATCAAATTACAAATTTCATCTTGAACAGTGTTGAGCCAATCAGCAGACACAACCGTGCCGCTTTGTGTGGACGATCCATCAACAAAGTGATTATTTACCGCTGTTGAACCCGTAATTTCATGCATAAATAAACTCCTTATAAATCCTCATAAAAGTTCAATGAATCTCCAGCGCAAGACCGTCCTGCGATAAAAGGCTTCATTTTCAAATTCTTGTAAATATAAATAAATTTCACATGGGCTGGTTTTAATTTATTTAATAAAATTTCTGCTTCTGCAATTGACTCTTCCACAGAAAATTGAAAAACTACGCAAAATTTAGGAATAGACTGCGCTCCTAAGCCCATGCCAGCACACGCTATTCCTGCCATAAATTGAGCTTGCGGATTGTTTCTTAAAATTTGACAATCCTTATCAAACTCCCGTGCAACCAATTCAAAAAACGAATCTGTATTCCCTCCTACTGCACGCAATGTGCTGAGCATTCCCTCCTTTGTTTTGACATCACATATGCGCATCCAATCACTCAAAAGTGCATTTGAAGTGCTTGGAATACACTCCACTAAAAGCTTGTTTGCTTCATCATGCACCCTCCTAATGGCATCTTCTAAAGCTTTAAAAAGTGTTAAAATATTTTTCCCACGCCATAATTTCCCTTGTGGAATCAATTCAA
>JAZKEW010000054.1:6578-8143 GCA_040386785.1 Bdellovibrionota bacterium | reverse complement strand
ATATATCAAAGCAGAAAATTTGGCTTTCAAACATTTAAAAGAAGCTTTTGCTGACAAGTGGGATAATTCTCATTTTAATTTTGCGACCATCAGCAAACCCGCTAAAGATTATTTAAATAATTTACGTATTAAATTTCTAGCATAGAATAGCTGTTGATGATTCTTGTAAAATTTCTTTTTGTAAAATTTCCTGTCTCCACATAAACCATGCAGTAGACTCTTCAATAAGCCAGGAATATTTTGTTTTCAAATTTTCTGGAATATTCTGCAAACAGAAATTTTGAATTTCGCTTTCACTTGCAAAAGGAAATTGCTCCGACCACACTCGAAAACTTTTTTTAAAAACATTTTTATCAAACATATATTCCACCTTTTCTGAGGAGAATGAACCGAATGCAGCTTCGTACTGCATTTGCATGTTTATTCGGCATTTGATAGGGAATATAAAGTGTTATATGCTAGTTTTATTAGAAATTTTTTTTAGGATTAAAACAATGAATAAAGTAACAATTGAATCGAGTTTTGTAAAAAATGAAAGTTTATTTGAACTGAAAAAAGCCACTGAACTTCAAATTTCATCGCAATTACTTCAATTTTTAATAGACACTGAAGTTCCTTGGGCTGCCCTTGGCAAATCTCTTACTCAGTTTGTTGAAAACTGTGTGAATGCCATTCCAAAAGAAATGCGCTTTGCTGGCAGTATTAGCCCCCAAGCCTTTCTGGAAAAGGAAGAGTCCATCGTCATCTGCAAAGGGGCAATTGTTGAAGCAGGAGCCTTTATTTCTGGTCCCTGCTTCATAGAAGCCGGTGCTATTATAAGGCATGGAGCTTACGTGCGAGGTTCTGTTTATGTGGGGACCCAGGCTGTTGTCGGGCATACAACGGAATGCAAGGGGAGTATTTTACTTCCACACGCAAAGGCTGCTCATTTTAATTATGTTGGTGATTCCATTTTAGGGCATGATTGTAATTTGGGTGCAGGGACTAAACTTGCAAATTTAAAAATAAATCACGGTATTGTAAATTTACGTATAGACGGAAAAAAAGTGGATACAGGGCTTAAGAAATTTGGGGCTATACTGGGAAATAGGGCGCAGACAGGTTGTAATTCTGTGACAAACCCTGGGACAATTATGCTGCCTGAGGCCGTATTATTGCCGAATCAAACAGCACTTGGAATATTACGGCGGTAACTTTTTATTTCAAAAACACCCTTAAATTTCAAAGGAAAGTTTTTATTTATGGAAAACACTATATCTGGTAAATGTGAATCAACAAAAATGACATGCTCAGGTTGCTCAAACACCATATCTACAAAAGAATCTTATTCTATCAGTATTCTTATTATTTTATTTTTAATCTTTTCTTTTGTTCATTTTTATTTTTTAAGCGTTAGTTTTTATCTATTTGTTGGATTATCTTTATATTGTTTGTATCCTATTGTTAAAAAAGTTGTACAACACTTTAAAGTTAAATTTTACTTTAGTGTTGAATTTCTTATGACTACTGCGGTTATTGGCGCTTTGTTTATACATGCAGCGCAAGAAGCTGTCGTGGTTATGATT
>JAZKEW010000054.1:0-6568 GCA_040386785.1 Bdellovibrionota bacterium | reverse complement strand
AGAAAAGGCCATCCACATTATGATATTCCCCGGAAAAAGCTGGCCGCAGTATTGAAAAACTCTCTTCTTTAATTCCTGATTATGCACACATTGTGTTAAAAAATAATTTGGTGCAAAAAGTAAAAGCGAGTGAAATTTTAAAAAATCAAATTCTTTTAGTGAAACCCTCCGAACGTTTTCCTGCTGATGGCATTGTTGTTGAAGGAGAAACCTCTGTTGATGAATCTTTATTAACTGGTGAGATTATTCCTGTATATAAAAAAATCAATGAAAAAATAGTTGCAGGTTCACTCAATACAGAGTCGTCAGTTAAAATTTTAACCACCCAAGTTGGGAGCGAACACTCTATAGCGAGGCTTATTCAACTCGTGCAAGATGCGCAGGGGTCAAAATCAAAAACCATGCGCAGTATAGAAAACTTTAGCAAATATTATACACCAATTATTTTTGTCCTTGGAATTCTAATGGCTGTGCTGCCCCCCATATTAGGGTTAGGGTCATGGCATTCTTCTATTTATAAGGGACTCGCAATTTTATTAATTGGTTGTCCATGTGCGCTTATTATTTCCACACCCTCCGCAATTGCGGCAGGAATTAGTGTTGCAACTAAGTTTGGAATTCTTATTAAACACGCGTCTGCTCTTGAAATTATTGGCAGAGTTAAAACGATGGCCTTTGATAAAACAGGCACACTCACAGAAGGGAAACTGAGCGTAACGGATGTTATCACATTTTCTGACGAATATTCAGAAAATGAAATTCTTAAACTTGTGCTGAGTGTGGAACAGCATTCAACCCACCCACTGGCAAAATCAATTATTCAGTATGGGAAAGAAAAAAATATTTCCTTTTATGAAGTAACCGAAGCAAAAACCATATCTGGCATTGGTGTTTCTGGCAAATTAAATGGTCAAACAATTCTTGTCAGCTCACTTCAAAATATAGAATATACTGCGGAAAGTGAAGCTTTACAAAAACAAGGGAAAACCATTTGTGTGCTTAGTTTAAATAATAAAACTGTAGGGCTCATTGCTCTGCAAGATAAATTAAAAATAGGAGTTAAACATTCCCTAAATGACTTGAAAAAACTAAAAATTAATTCAATCGTCTTGACAGGAGATAACAAGGCAAGTGCTCAGGGTATTTTGCATGGATTAGACCTGGAAATTAAGGCTCAATTATTGCCCGAGCATAAATTAAATTACATTCGTGAATTTTCTCAGCATGGAAAAGTCGCCATGGTGGGCGATGGGATTAACGACGCTCCGGCTCTATCCGCAGCCGATGTGGGTATTGCCATGGGTGAGGGCACCGATGTGGCCGTTGATTCTGCGCAAATAGTCATTGCAAATAAGAATATTTCTTCATTGGTTTCTGTGGTCAAAATATCGAGAAAAACTCTTCGTCTGATATCTCAAAACATAGCCATTGCAATTTTATTAAAGGTTCTGTTTTTATGTTTAACTTTACTTGGTGAGACAACACTGTGGATGGCAATTTTAGCAGATACAGGGGCGACGGTTCTTGTTACTTTAAATTCTTTAAGATTGTTTCGCTTTACTGCGCCGGTTCCAAACGCCCTGAACAGGAATTGATAGCGTCTTCCTTACTAATGTCAGCATCAGCCATTGCTTTGCAAGAATACACTTTACGAAAGCCTTTTTGCTTGCCAATATAAGATTCAAGAACACAGGTGGTTTCTACCACTTTGTCGGAAGTGCCAGGAATTTTAGAACCTACTTTTGCACTACATTTTGCAAGTATTTTCCTATTTGTGGAAGTCTCTCCTTCACCCACAACACCATCCATGACCTTAGTTCCATCTTTTTCCACTAAATCAATAAGCTCGTCGCGAAAACTATCGGTGACTTCATTGTTGTTTGTCACCATGAGGTATTGATCTTTGTCACCCTGTTTTGCAACCAAATCAGTCAAATCGGAAAACACACCTGTGTCTTTAATAGCGGCGCAACCAGCATATGTTTTACAAAGCTGTAAATCGCTCTCAAAAGTAGATTGATAGTCTGCAATAAATTTTTTAGCTTTATCAATATTTTGTGCAATGATGTCATCATTTTTAGTGCTATTAATAGTGCCAATAAATTTTTTAGCTTTATCCACATTGGAGGATAATTTATTTTCAAGAGCACTAATAAAAAGCGATTTTTCTAATGAAACAGCAGTAGAAAACGTGCCAGAATTAGGGCATCTTCTTAAAACTTTCGCTCCAATGAGGCTTTCAGAAACCACTGACTTTGAGGTTGCTTCCAACTTTGAACTGTCATTATTTTCTGTGACAGTCGAAGTTGCGGTCACTTTTTGACGAATTCGGCTGGCTAAGTCAATTTGCGCAGCGTCATCGGCAGCTTTTTGTGTGGTGCCAGCTCCAAAGCCAACAAAGGTATTTGGGCTTGATTTTGAGGTGAGATCTGCAAGAGTAGAACAGGGATCTGTTTCGGCAAACGTGGCCGCCGAAAAAACAACAGAACACAATCCAACAAGGAGTTTTTTAGACATGAAAATTTAGTTCCTTATATGACGCGGCAATCAAGAGGCTGGCGCCGCAGCCGCAGGGGCCGCTTGATTTCCAACATTGTCTATAAAATTCTTTTGTGCATCAATTAACTTTTTGCGAATTTCAGGATTACCGCCGGGAGCACCATTAATTGCGTCACGCATTTGTTTGTCGAGAGTTTGTTTGTCAATTCCAACTTTCACTGCGCAGGAGAGTTTTTTAATGGGCCGCATACCAGAGGCATCGGCTTCCATTGTTTGTTCCCAATAAGATTCAGTGACTTGAGCGCCTGAAATATTACCTTGTGATAAAAATGCAGTGAGTGAGGAATAAGAGGGATCACTAGATGCATTTAAATCTTCAACTTGTCCAGAAGTTGTGACGGCATTTTTAATGTATTTTAGCATTTCAGCCACTGCTTGCGAGCGAGCCATAGCCACACAAGCGTCAGGACGTGCAGAACCGTCGAGGTTCATTTTATAATTATAGACGACCTGACCATTTTCATCATTTAAAATTTTGGAGCTCAAAACCCAATCAGGGGTTTTGAGGGTGCGATCGGAGTTGGAGATAACTTCAGTTTTTATATAATGCGAAGAGGAGCATCCTATAACTGAGAATAAAAACAACGTGCTTGCGCAGAATAAAATCTTAGCTTTCATGGTTAATTCCTTGTAGAAAAAATAACGTTCGCAGACCAGGCTTGTTGTTTATACAGTAAAAACGGTCTCTACGAAAGAGGGCGACAATTTTCCTGTTTGTGCAGCAAGGTGTGATTGACAAAATAATAGCTCGTGTAAAGAAAAAAGAAGCAAAGTAAAAAAATAAAAAAGCCAATTAAAAAGCTTTTTACGAACAAGAGTTTATTTTGATTTTTAGTTTTATTATTGAGTTTTGAAGCTTCTTTCATGATGTCATTCATAAAACTTTCTGTTTCATCTTTATTCACGCTGACAATAAAAGGAGATTTTGTTCTTGGATATTTGTTCTTAATTTTTCCGTTCGAAAATGGCAAAACTCTTCCTTTCTCAAGAATCAATCAAGTATGAGCTGTATATTTTCTGCGAATAGCAAGAACTTCTTGTTGAAAAATTCCTGCTTTAATTGCATGACGGCAATCGAGAGTTAAATCATACAAAAATTGTAGATTATGTATAGATAATAACCTAAAAACTAACAATTCCTCAGAAATAAATAGGTGTCTTAAATATGCCCTCGTATAATTTTGACATGTGTAGCACGAGCACTCTGCGTCCAATGGAGCTTTGCTCGTCTTGTGCATGGCGTTTTTAATTTGAATTTTGCCTGTTTGCGAAGAATTTGTTCTCACGAAGACTGAGCCATTTCTTGCATTGCGAGTGGGCAATACGCAATCGAACATATCAATACCAAGTAAAATTGCATCAATGAGGTCTTCGGGAGTTCCCACGCCCATGAGGTAACGGGGTTTGTCTTTGGGCATAAATGGAATGACAGAACTTAAAATTCTGCGCATTTCTCGCTTAGACTCTCCAACAGAAAGACCTCCAATTGCATATCCTTCAAAATTATTTTCTTTCAGTTGTCGAAGGCTCTCAATGCGAAGGTCGGTGTACATACCTCCTTGCACAATTCCAAATTGCCCCCTGTTGGTTTTGACGCGAGACATGCGAGCTCTTTTTGCCCATCGCATGGAACGTTCCATGCTCAATCGTGCTTCTTCGTGAGTTGCAGGGAAAGGCGTGCATTCGTCGAGGACCATTTGTATATCAGAGTCAATGTCTTCCTGAATAGAAACAACTTTTTCAGGAGAAAGGTGAACAGATGCGCCGTTAATATGATTTGCAAAGGTTGCACCTTCTTCAGAAATTTTTCGTAGTTTCGCTAGGCTCATAACCTGAAAGCCACCGCTGTCGGTAAGCAAGGCCCCTGGCCAACGCATGAATTCATGCAGGCCATTGAACTCTCGCATAAGCTCCACACCAGGCCTTAAATTTAAGTGGTAGGTATTTGCTAAAATAAGTCTGTACCCAATGTCATACACATCTTCAGGTGAAAGTGCTTTTACGCTGCCAAGAGTCCCCACTGGCATAAAAATTGGAGTTTCAAGCTCTACGTCTCCAAATTTTAGTTTTGTAACGCGAGCACTTACTGTTTCAAGGCATTCTTTTTCACTCAACGTGACAGCTTTTTTTTCTAGATTGGCGTTAAATTCGTTGACGATATCAGCACCAACAAAACAAGAGGTATCAAAAGTGCCTTGCGATACTTGGGAAAATGTAGATTCTTCTTTTAAAAGAGAGAATTCAATTAAACTACGATCTGGGAGTTGCATTCTATTTCCTTAAAAATACAATTTTAAAACATAAGTAAGCTGGAATCGCCATAACTAAAAAAACGATATTTATTTGCTATAGCATAGCTGTAAAATTCTTGCCAGAACTCATAGCCCATTAAGGCGGCAACAAGCATAGCTAAAGTACTTTCTGGTTGATGAAAATTGGTGATAATTGCATTGCCAATGCAGGGAGAAATTTTATGACTTTTACTCTGTGGGTACAAAAATAATTTTGTCGCATGCCAACTGTCTGCATATTTTAAGTATGTTGGAAGTAGTTCGTTATTTTTTGTTAATTTTTTTATATCTTGTTGTTGTGTGTGTAGGATCCTAAAAAAACTTTCCACCGCCCTTAGCGAAGTTGTGCCCACGTAAATGATAGGCCAATTATTTTGTAAATATTCACATATCTTTTGGAGCGTAGAGTGACTAACACAAAAAAATTCTTCATGCATAGAGTGCTTTTCAATTTCATCGGTTTGTACGGGTGAAAATGTGCCAAGCCCCACATGCAAAGTAACAGGCGTGAACTCAATACCCGCATTTTTGCAACGAAGCATAGTCTCTTCCGTAAAATGCAAACCTGCCGTGGGTGCTGCCGAACTACCTAGTTTGTTTTGGTCGGAATAAACTGTTTGATAACGCTCTTTGTCTAAATTTTTTTTAATTGCAACTCGCTTGGGGTCTCTGTCTATATACGGAGGCAGAGGCATTTCTCCATATTTTTCTAAGGTTTTTTCCAAAGATTCATCAAGCAGCAGGCTCACTTGTGGTGGATTTAAATTTGTCACTTTAAAAATTGAAGTGTTGTCACTATCCGTAAAAAGAGTTTCTCCAATTTTTAATTTACTTTGTGGGCGCAACAAACAATTGTATGAATTTGTTTCTGTGGGAGTGCGATTGAGAATAAAAACTTCTCCCCTTGCTCCCGTTTGCCTAGCAATACGTACCCGAGCTGGGTACACACGAGTGTCATTAATAATAAAAAGAGCTTTCCCATTATTTTTGCTTAAATGAAATTTTTCATTTACAATTTGTGGAATTTCGTAGAAATTCCTGTCTTCTATAGATTTATTTGCGGCATTGCAGACAAGAAGTCTGCTGCTATCTCGCCTGTCTATGGGGTTTTGAGCAATGAGTTCTGGTGGAATATGATAAAAAAAGTTTCTACGAAATAACATTCTTAATAGCTCCACTCAACTAAGGAGATTTTATGCAGTTCAAAAATTATATATTAACATTTCTTGTTATCACCACTTTGGTGAGTCGTGCTATTTACGCCGACGACACAATTGCCACAGTCGCAAGTGGTGGCATAGAGTTTAAAAAATCAAGCGACATTAGCATGGAGAAAGAAATTCTCAAAATAAATAAAAATAAAGTTGATATTTATTATGAATTCTATAACCAGTCTAATAAAAAAATTGATGCAACAGTATTATTTCCGCTCCCACTTTCTCCCTTTGGCAGCTTAAACAACAAATACAAAGATAGTGAAGACTCCTTTTCCTGTGCGGAATATGATAAAAAGGCCTATGGCACGTTGTGTCCATTTTTAGAATTCAAAGCTTTTTCCAATGGGAAAGAAATTAAGTATGAAAAATCATATCAAGCAATTAATAGTAACGGAGAAAATATAACAAAATTACTGGAAAAAAATAATATCCCTCTTTCCCCAGTTTCCATTGTTGGGTATCAAGATAACGGCCTGCAAGATTTAAACCCTGAGCTTAAAG
>JAZKEW010000053.1:5630-7473 GCA_040386785.1 Bdellovibrionota bacterium | reverse complement strand
TTTATTTCCTGCTTGTTAGGAAATTTTGTAGAAATGTATGATTTATTTTTGTTTAGCTCTATTAGAGTATCGAGCTTACAAAGTCTTGACCTTAACGAAAACGACGTTCTACAAAATGGAATTTTTTTACTCAATATTCAGCTTTTTGGCTTATTATGTGGAGGTATATTAGGGGGCATTCTTGGAGATAAACTAGGAAGAATGCAAATACTTTTTGGTTCAATTATTTTGTATTCAATCGCTAATATAGCAAACGCCTTTGTACAAACTGTACCTCAATACGCGATCTGTCGTTTTCTTGCAGGACTTGGACTTGCAGGCGAAATAGGTGCTTGTATCACTGTAATAATTGAAGTTTTGCCTGTTCTCTATAGAGGATATGGAATCATGTTATTAATGGCTTTTGGCCATATGGCTGCCATTATTGCATCTATATTTGCTAATTTAATGGATTGGAGAACTAACTTTTTTATAGGTGGCATCATTGGACTTTTAATCCTTTTGTTCAGGATGAAGGTTACAGAACCTGAATTATACCAAAAAGTAGCTGTAGACTCTAAAATCAAAAGAGGAAATTTTTTAAATATTATCTCCTCTAGACATAAATTGATCAAATATACAAAAAGCATTTTAGTTTCAAGTTCTTCATGGTTCTGCTTTGGTATTTTAATTATGTTTGCCCCTGAAATTGCTCCCCACCTTGGATTGCAAACAAAAATTCAACCTCAAATGTATATGCCATATTATTTTTGCGCTCTCGTGCTGGGAGATATTTGTTGCGGGATATTAGGACAGTATTTTAAAACCCGCAAATGGATTATTGCGCTTTATATTTTTTTCCTGATACTGTTATCAACAGTATATCTTTCTTCAACTCAGATGACGTATCATAGTTTTCTAGTTTTAATTTCATTAATGGGATTTTTCTCAGGATATTCAGTCTTGTCATTTACTCAAGCCGCCGAACAGTTTGGCACTAATATAAGATCGACTGTAGCAACAAGCACAACCAATTTTTCAAGAGGTTTTGGTATTATTTTCACATTTTCTTTGAGTTTTTTGAAAAATCACGTCAGCATTGTTTCGGCAGCTAGCATTATTGGCGTGATTGGTCTTAGTGTCGCATTTCTTTCAGCAATTTCGTTACAAGAGACGTTTAATAAAGATCTAGATTATACTGAATAGTACTATTACAAATCCCACTTTTTTTATCCCAAGTCACCTCTAATTTATGACACTTATATTGTACCCAACGAGATAAAACAAATAATAAATCCGATAACCTGTTTATAAAAGGAATAATAAGGCCGTTAATTTGCTCTTGAGCCGCTAAGGTAACAATACTTCTTTCTGTTCTTCTGCAAACAGTGCGCGCCAAATGAAAATATGAATTTAGCAATGTCCCCCCAGGCAATACAAATTCCTTGAGAGGCGGCAAAGACTGTTGACAAAAATCAATCATTTTTTCTAAAACAGAGACTTCTTCCGCTCCAACTAAAATCATATCTTTCCAACGTGAATCAATTGGAGTTGCTAAATCGGAGCCAATATTAAATAAATCATTCTGAATTGCAAATAACCAAGAGTCTAATAATTTCATTTCAGCTTCAGGAAGCTCCTGGAGAGTCTGTTTACAAATAGCAAGAATACTATTGAGTTCATCCACATTGCCATAGCTTTCTATACGAATAGCATCTTTAGGAATTCGACTTCCATCTGCAAGTCCAGTTGTTCCTTTGTCACCTGTTCTCGTATAAACCTTTGTAATTCTCATGAAAAACCACCTATCTATTTTTTAAATATGGTATTCCAATAAACTTTGGAGGTTTACTTTTACCGACAA
>JAZKEW010000053.1:0-5620 GCA_040386785.1 Bdellovibrionota bacterium | reverse complement strand
GTTAAAATATATGGAATAATTTGTACAAACTGTGGCGAAATTAGAAAAGAAAATACATTGGTTAAAAATTTTGATGAAAAATGTGGGACTGATATTTGAATTCCTTGCAACGTAATTCCAATGGCCTCAAATAATCCAAATAGCAAACAAGCAATTGCCCCAGGAATAGGGCGCCAGTTTCCAACAATGAGAGCAGCAAGGGCCATATATCCTCTTCCGGCAGTCATATTCCGTGTGTAATTACTCGACAAACAAATTGAAAGAGTTGCACCGCCAAGCCCAGCCAAAAAACCTGACAATAAAACGGCACTCCAACGAGTTGCCACAACATCTATACCTGAAGTTTGCAAAGCGTCTGGATGTTCTCCCGCGAATTTATGCCACAAACCGTACGGAGAGTACTTAAACCACCCCCAAATTAAAACCACACAAATCCAAGAAAAAATAATAGGAAAATAATTGAACCTGTCGGAAATAGGAATTTGTGGGGTAGATCCTGTATTTTGAAAAAATATTTGTGCGATAAATGGTACAGTTCCTGCCGCTAAAATATTAATGGCCGTACCGGTCACAATTTGATTTGCTTTAAATTGAATAACAAATAATCCATACAAGGCAGCAAGAAGTAAGCCAGCAATTCCTCCTGCAAGAAAACCTAACATAGCGGAATGGGTATAATAAGTCACAGCTGCTGCCGTAAAAGCTCCTATTAACATTTTCCCTTCAAGGGCAATATTAACAACGCCAGAGCGCTCACTACAAATACCGCCAAGTGCCGCAAAAATAAGAGGTGAAGACATACGGATTGCAGCGGCACCAATGGATAAAGATAATTCAAAAAAATTCATCATTTAACTTTCAAGAAAATTCATAACAATTTTAATTTCTTTTTTGGCAGAAATTTTTCCCACAAGCCATCTGCAGACACAACAAGAATAATAAATGCTTGCAACACAAGTGCTAAGTCCGAAGTCACATTTTGCGTATAAATTTCTAGGTCACTGGCTCCTTTTTGAATTGCACCAAATAATAACCCCGAAAAAATAATGGCAATGGGGTTTCCTCTCCCTAAAAATGCCACTGCAATACCTGTAAAACCGTATCCAGGAGAAAAATCAAGTTTAAAACATCCAGACCTACCAAGCACTTCTCCAACTCCCACAAGGCCGGCCAAAGCTCCCGCAATAAACATGGTTATTATTTGCGTTCTAAAAATACTAATTCCAGCTGTAGATGATGCGCGTTCATTTTCTCCTACTGCTCGAATTTCAAATCCAAAAGGTGTGCGATAAAGAAATAACCAGCAGACAAAAGATATCAAGACAGATAAAAACAGAGCAGCAGTAACCGGTGCACCCTTAAAAAATTGATATTGATTCAGAACATAATTATGCAAAATAGGCCATGTTTGCGGATTTTGTGTATTTGGATCTTTTAGTAAGTAAACAGCAACGTAACTTGAAATTCCAGCGGCAATAAAATTAAGCATAATCGTAATAATAACTTCGTGGGCTCCGCGCTTTGCCTTTAAATAACCGGCAATGCCTCCCCATATTCCCCCTGCACAAGCAGCAACAAGTCCCGCAATAATTGGAGCAATAAAGCCGGGCAAAGGAACAAGAGCACAAAATAATGCCGTTGCCAAAGCACCTATGGTTAATTGCCCTTCGGCACCAATATTAAATAAACCCGCCTTAAAAGCAAAAGCAACAGAGAGTCCTGTTAGAATAAGAGGAATACTATAGGTTAGGGTCATTCCAAAATCGTAGGCGCTGCCAAATCCCGACTGAGCAAAAATAGTGAAAATATGCCACGGATTTTCACCTGCAAACGAAGTTAAAAGCAAGCCTAAAATTAAACTTATAATTGTTGCAATGACAGGCCTAACAAAAATCATAATATCATTTTTGAACATTTTTACCACCACACATTGCAAGGCCAATTTCATGTTCATCAGCTTCATTTCGACTAAATTCAGCAATAATTTCACCACCGTAGAGGACAAGAATTCTATCGGAAAGTTTTGTAATTTCATCTAACTCAGAAGAAATCAGTAAAACACCAACTCCTTTGTCTCGCTCTGCAATAATTTGACTGTGAATAAATTCAATTGCACCAATGTCAACTCCACGAGTTGGATTAGCCGCAACAATAAATTGTGGTTCTTTTCCAAATTCTCGAGCAATAATTAATTTTTGCTGATTTCCACCGGAAAAACCATGTGCATGTAAGCTATAATTTCTTGGCCTAACATCATATTTTTCCATTTCATTTACAATAGAATTTTGGATTTCTTTTTTATTTTGAAAAATCCCCCACCTAAATTTTTTCTCCCAGTGTCGCCCTAAAATATAATTTTCTTCCGCCATCATATTCAACAATAATCCATCACGATGCCTATCATCAGGAATAAAGCCAAGGACAAGATTGTGATTTTTAGAGCTTATTTTGTGAGTTAATTCTAACAGCTCTGACTGTCCATTCCCCTCCACACCAGCGATGCCAACAACTTCACCACCATGCACAGAAATTTTAATGTTGTTTAATATATTTTTTTGCAATTTGGCAGATTTTGACTTTTTTACTGGAAGTGTTTCTATTTTTAAAACATTTTCTTTTATATTTTTAGGTGGTGGCACATAAGGGTGTAAATTAATGTTACGACCAACCATCATTGCTGCAATTTTTTCTTCACTCGCTTGATTTGTTGCAATTTCACCTACCACTTCACCCGCACGAAATACGGTGATGTAATCGGTAAAATTCAAAACCTCCCTTAATTTATGGGTTACAATGATAATTGTTTTCCCCTCATCTTTTAATTTTTTTAAGTTGTCAAATAATTCGTCTACCTCTGGAGGAGTCAACACGGCTGTTGGTTCATCTAAAATTAATATATTTGCGTTTCTATAAAGTAATTTTAAAATTTCAATACGTTGTTGCATACCAACAGATAAATTAGATATTTTTACATCCAATGGTACGGTTAAACCATATTTTTTTGCAAGTTCTTCAATTTTTATCCGCGCTTTTTTTCGATCAATAAAATTAAACATGACGGGAATAAATGGAACTTTGAGAGATTCTACTTCATCGCCTAATATAATGTTATCCAGTCCAGTCGCGGTTTCAGCAAGCATAAAATGCTGGTGCACCATACCGATACCATTTTTAATTGCGTCTTTTGGGGAACTCCAATGTTGGGGCTTGCCATTAACTAAAATTTCACCAGAATCTTCTTTGTAAAGTCCAAACAAAATTTTCATTGCAGTAGACTTACCAGCACCATTTTCTCCAATAAGAGCCCTTATAGAACCTTTAGGAACAGAGAAACTAATATTTTTATTTGCAACAATGCTTCCAAAACATTTTGTAACATTTAAAAATTCAATCGCATTTATAGAAGTATTTTTTATTTTCTCCATACCGTCTCTCTGCTATTCAATCACAATAAAAATATTACGGCGACGTGGGAGTTGTTTTTATTACTTTATAGTAATCAGGAACTTGAATTTTCCCTTTTATGACATCAGTTTTAATAAGATTAATTTTATGAATTTCAGCTGATGTAAATAAATTTTGATTATATTTATCAAGAGCCCAATTCACTCCACCATCTTTAAAACCATAAGTCATAACACCACTTGTAAATTTCTTTTCAACAAAACTTTCAATTGTTTTGTATACTTCAAAATCAACTTTTTTTTCCATACTAGTCAAAACCATTCCAGGAGCAATATAATTTTGGTTTGAATCAACGCCAATAACGTATTTTTTTACTTGAGTTACATTTTTATTTGCTTGTTCCACAGCATCAAAAACCCCTTGAGAGGAAGCCCCTGCAGCAACAAAAATAATGTCTATTCCCTGCTGACCGTACATTGATAACGCTAATTCTTTTGCTTTTGTTGGATTGTTCCATGCAGATGAAGTTACGCCAACAAAAGATTGAGACACCTGAATTTTGGGGTTGATATATTTTGCACCCGCCTCAAAGCCCATTTGAAACCTTTTTATGAGTGGAATTTCCATACCTCCCACAAATCCCACTTTTTGAGTTTTTGTTTTAATGGCCGCTATAGCGCCCATTAAAAATGCCCCCTCGTGTTCTTCAAATGTAATTGCGCGAATATTATTTCCCTTTACGGAAGAATCAACAACGGCATAATTTTGAGCTGGAAATTGTGGCGCAATTTGTCCAACCACATCCGCGTTATTAAAACCAATTGCAATAATTAGCCCACATTTTTCTGTTGAAAAAGTTCTTATAAATTGACTTGATTGTGCATCTTCACGAACAGTGACATATTTACTCTCTGAAGAAAGAGAGAAGTCTTTTTTTGCTTTTAAAAAACCCTCGTAGGCGGATTGATTAAAAGATTTATCATCTTTGCCACCTTTATCTAGAATTAAACAGACTCGAGGTTCCTCAGCCAATGCATTTGCATTAAAAAAAACAATAAAAATAAACAATAAAAATTTTAATTTCATTCATTAGCCTTTTATTTTAGTTTATAATAATCAGGAACTTGAATTTTCCCATTTCCAATATCGACTTTAATTGCATTAATTTTTGCAACTTCTTTATCCGTAAAATTGCTTTTATTGTATTTGTCCAATGCCCAATCAACTCCCCCGTTTTCAACCCCATAAACAACAGTTCCGGCAGTAAATTTATTTTGTTTTAGATCTTGAATACTTGCTAAGACGCTGTCTCCTAGTCCCTTTAACATACTTGTTAATATCATTTTTGGTTTAATCCAATTTTGATTTGAATCTGCACCAATAGCAAAGTAACTTACTGTCTTGTGAGCATAATTCATTTTTTCAGCCGCATCAAAAACACCAATACCAGAACCTCCTGCCGCTTGAAAAATAATATCCACGCCCTGATTAAATTGACTCAAGGCAATTTCACTTGCCTTTGCGGGGTTATTCCAACCATCGACAGACACACCAACAAATGCCGTTGTGACTTTAATTTTAGGGTTGATATATCTTGCTCCCGCTTCATATCCAAGTTTAAAACGTTCTATGAGCGGAATATCCATGCCAGCAATTAAACCAATTTTTTGTGTCTTTGACTTAATAGCAGCTATTGCACCAATTAAAAATCCACCTTGATCTTCTCTAAAAATAATAGAACGAACATTTTTCCCAGGTACAACGTAGTCTATCATAGCAAACTTTTGCTCTGGATACTTATCGACAAACTTTTTCAAGGGCTCAGCAACATTAACGCCCACCGCAAAAATAAGCGCACACTTTCCAAGAATAAAGCTCCTTGTTGCTTGCTCAATTTGAGCATCATCCTTTGCCTCAAAAACTCTGCTTTCATTCGAAATAGTTTGTTCCGATAAAGCTGACTTAAATCCTTTATAAGCCGACTCATTAAAGCCGTGATCGTCTTTACCTGCTTTGTCTAAAATCATACAAATTTTTGGCGTAGTTTCAGCATAAGTCGTCTTAAAAAACAGGCTACTGAACAGGATAAACAAGAAAAAAAACCTTGAATTCATACTTTGAAGCCTCAATTATGTTTTACTTTATAGTAATCTGGAACAACAATTTTATTTTGGATAATTTGCTGTTTAATCTTATTAATTTTATCAATTTCAGT
>JAZKEW010000052.1:0-4588 GCA_040386785.1 Bdellovibrionota bacterium | reverse complement strand
GAGGTTTTACTAAGATTTTTTTTATGTCTCTAACGCAAACTCAGAACGCTTACAAATAAACGGCTAAATTGCTTGTAATCAGACTATCCGCTAGCTTTAAACCTTCTTTAATTTTCTCTTTTGAATTTGCGACGACATAAGTTACTATGATGGCGTTAAGAATGATAAGTCCTTTTCCTGTATAATTAGCATTCTTTGCTAATTTCGTATAACTTTTGCTGTCTTCTCCTGAACTAAATATACTTGAAAGATATACTTTTGATCTTTGTTCTTCTGTTTTTAAATCTTTGAAAAAAAATATTCCATCCTTTTCAAAAATTTTCTTTGTATTTTTATTAAGAACTTGTTCAAAATCCAAGCCATGTCTCTTATGCCCCATTGCTATCAAAAGACCAACAGCACTGGTTTCACCGCGTGAAAGTTGTAAAATTAAATTTCGTGTTGTGCTCGCTTTTTTAGCGGTCGTCCTCAACATTTGTGTTGCATCAGTTTCTGCAGAACCTGTTATGTGTTTAATAAGTCCACTTTTTCGCAGGTTGAAATAATTTCTCTCAAATTCTTCAAAATTATTAGAATTTATCATGTATTTTGCTTTAATTTCATCAACACTGGCCTTAACTGCTC
This sequence comes from Bdellovibrionota bacterium, assembly GCA_040386785.1. Classification (GTDB taxonomy): domain Bacteria; phylum Bdellovibrionota_B; class Oligoflexia; order Silvanigrellales; family Silvanigrellaceae; genus Silvanigrella. Next base: position 3,964 of record JAZKEW010000052.1, on the reverse strand, counting down.
TTTTGTATTCAATGCGGACTTTTGCATCACTAATAAAACGTGTAGCAAATACTGTTGTTGTATTTACAAGTAAATCTAAATGTTTTTTAGCTTCATTAAAGCTAGACTTCATTCTTGTTTTTTGATCATGAGAAAACATGATTGCTCCTGGAAGAATTTATTAAAAAATTCTGTTTACTCAAAAAAATCCATTCTCGATTGAACTATGTTTCGTAGAAGAACGCTTCGAAGAATCTGCGCTTGCAGCACGTTGCTGGTTCCCTTTTGTTGGTTCCTGTTTTACTATAATTTTTAAATTATCATGGGAACTACTTGATGTTGGTAATCCTTGATATGCTTGATCAAATGCTAAGGTAAATTTAAATTCTGGAGCCAGTTTGTTCATCTGTGTCATAATTATTTCTGTTTGTTCCTCGGAGGATTTTGAAAGTAATGAGTTCAATTCTGGCGAAAGATTTAATTTAATAATTTCTCCTACAGAATAAGCCATTTTTCCTTTTTTTTGAGAAATTACCGCTTCAAGTTCATCTCTTATTGATTGAGCTAGCACTGTGGCTTCAGACGATACTTGTCGATCAGTTCACTATTTGCTTTTGAATATAATTTACAATGTTCTAATAGTTTTTCTCTTTTTTTAGTCTCCACATCGGGTGTTTTTTTCATCTTTTTCATACAACAAAATAAACGAAAATGGCTTGTTTTCTTTTTCACCTGAAATTGATACCAAAGAGCTATGTTCATTTTTTGTTTTTCTTGAGAAAAAGTGAGCCGAAAATATTTTTGAACATATCATATACCTTTATTTGGTAAACTTAGTTTTGGTTTACAGCCTTTCTTATTCCTGATCACCGAGGAGTGGAGTAGTCTCGGTCGGCGTAGAAGCGTTTCCAGCCGCATAGATATTTGTTGTGCCAGGGAACGATGCAGAACCTTTGATTGAAATATTAGCTTTTTCTCTCGAAGCTTTTGCTGCTGAGGGCTGTATTTCTTGTGCACGAGATGGTTCGGCCTGGTCTGATTTCGCCTCAAACAATGACTCGATATTCTTTTTTTTCGAAAGATTTGCAAGCATATTTTTTTGCTCCTCTTGAGACAACGAAATTAACGAGTTCGTTTCTGGAGAGATGTTTAGTTTAACAATTGCTGTTATAAAAGAAGCCATTTGTTCTTTTTTTCTTGAAATTCTTATTTCAAGAACATCTCTTTTTTCTTCACCTTGCGACATTGGTAAGAAAGAAGCGTCTAGTGTTCGCGAGCCTCTTTGTTGCGTTAACATGCTTTGAAGTTCCGAATCAGCTTTTAAATAGCTGTTACAATGTCTTAGTAGTGCTTTATTTTTTTCTAAAAGCTCTGCTGCGATTGGTATCTCCACATTATTTACATTCGATATTTCTTCCGTATTTTTTACACAACAAAACCATCGAAAGCAGTTTTTTTTCTCATTTAAAGTTTCTTTTAGACTAGGCCCTTTAATTTTTTCTTTTCCTGAAAAAAATTTGGTAAGAAAGGTTCCTGAACAACAGCACATATCATGTACCTCTATTGAGTGAATTAGTGTTGGCTTAGCTTTGGTCACACCACTCGATTAAAGATGGAAAGCGACGAGAATCTTTTAATTTCATTTTCTGCTCTACTGTATTGAAGTTGAATATTATGGCCTTTCCTGTTCCAGGGTCATAATGAGCACTGAGGTCTGTCGCGTTTTCGGACGCGCTCCTGCCCAGAGAGATTTTTTGTTTTCCAGTTGAAGCCGAAAACTGAAAAGTGAACGAATTTTTTGATTGGTCATCTGCAAGACGGAAGCAAAATAACTGAATAAAGCCTTCATGATTAAGTTGAAATATATTTCTTTTGAAAAAAATATCAAGTTTGTCAAAACTATAAAAAAAACTAGTATAATTTTCATTTGACTTCCATTCTTTTATCTGTTTTTCGAAGTTCTGAAAAATTTGAAACAAATTATCCTGGATTTCATGATACATTTCAATATTGAATTCAAAACCAAAAGGGTCTTTTTTATGAAGCTGTCCTAATGAGTTTTCCAATCTCTCGACGATATTATTTTCAAGATTATCTGGAAATGAAAGAAGATCCTCCGGCAATGAAAGAAGATTTGAAATGTTTCCCAAAACTCGTTGAAGGTCAAAAACGTACCTCACGAGGTGACGATAACAATCAATGCTTGGTGGAAACACGAGTGGTTTTTTAAACAAATTAGGAGCTTTTTTTTCTAGGCCATATTTCTTGTGGCACAGATTATGCAATCTCTCTAAGGTTAATGTGCGTAGTGTTTTGCTTGCAGTGTTTTCAAAATTAAATATACCAATATATTGAAACCCATCTAGCCCTAAAAAGGCCATGGAGACAGTTTTATATTTTTTATCAAGCAAAAGATCTCCAAAAACTATCTCATCTTTTGTTGAATTTTGAGAACTAAAATTAGAAACATAGTAATATTTTTTTGTTAAAAAATTGAATATAACAGCCGATTTTTTTGATTCATCTTGGTATAAAATATAATTTTCTAGGTATTTTTTTAATTCAAGAGAATTTTTTGTCTCAGGTAATTTTAATTGGCTTTGGGCAAGCATTTTATCTGCAAAAAATAAAGTCAAAACCTCTGTTTGAAAAATGTTTTGTGCTTCTTCTCTTAATCGACAGCACTCTGTAAACTCGTAAGGGTTTTCTCCAAACGGGATAGGCATGCCATCTGCTTGTGTTAGCTGAAATGTACCTTCTTCTTCTGGAGCTGCTGTTTGTTTTTCAAAATTGACTCTAAAAGAAAAGGCATCTTCGCCATCGCTAAATATTCTCTCACTTTCACGGTTAAGCGCGTAAAGAACATCGCTACTTTCTTGTTTTTTGTATTCAAGTACAACAGTCTGCGACCCTAAAGAGATTAAAACGTCAATAGGGCGCACTCCCTCTTGAGAAAATAAATTGTTTAAAACAGCAGGGTATGGAAAAATATTTTGCAAATATTCTTTTATATAAGAGTTTTCTTTTGTTAAAAGGTCTTCAATATTTGGCACAAAGTCAAAATAAGAAACTCCCGCCTTTGATGTTGTTTGGCAAAAAAGGATATTGCCAAAATGATTATTTTGACTGCATTTCTTCTGTACTTTAACAAATAATTTATTATAAGCCATTAAGTCTTCAGAAAATTCAGAATAATCACTTTGCTCATTAAGATGGCGAGCCATATTCAATTCTATTTTTCCTTGAAGCTGTGCTAATTCATCAAACTCGTTTTTTGAAAACAACTTTTCTAATTTAAAAGTCTTTACTTTATTGATAAAACTGATCTGTTTTTGAAACAAACAAACGGATTGCATGGTGATTCCACAATCTTCTGCAATTCTTTCTGCTTGATGAACTTGCTCTGAAATAGAATCAAAATCTGAAGTTGTTTGTTCAAAAGCAAATTTAACCATATCTTCAAGGAGTTTTTTAACTGAAATCTTCAATGCACTACTGGATTTCACATTCAGCTGAATTTGTCTTTTTTCAACCTTGTCGGAGCTCCAGAACCACTCGGAGAATCTTCCGCTCATTCTCTCTGTAAATGTTGTTTTAACAACTTGTTTGAATTGTTTTTTTTCTGCAACAATATTGAGCCTATCTTGAAATTCAGTTGCAATTGATTTCAATTCATTTAATTCATCGGTAGTAAAATTGTCAGGGCTGTCTAAACCAGCATCTTTTTTATGAATAAATTCTCGAATAGATTCAAAGCTTTCAAGCAAGTTTTTTTCCTTCAAGAATCGAAACAAAACTAGCTCTCCAAATAATATAGGTCCTATTTGTGCATCCGAATCGTTTAAAATAGATAAAAAAGATTGATTAACAAGCAAATCAATTTCGATTTTTTGAAAAGATTTTGATTCCGCTTGAATCTTTCTTAAAATTATTTTTTTTATGTCGTCACTTTTCTGTTTTGTAACTATGTCTTCTATTTAAAACT
>JAZKEW010000051.1:5267-11015 GCA_040386785.1 Bdellovibrionota bacterium | reverse complement strand
TCAAACATTGAGAGTCCACTGGTGGAAAACCAGTGGCTTACCGATCTGAAAGTTAGCGGAGACTTACTACAAAGGATTTGTCGTGACACAATCCTGATGTGGGCGGCAAGAACGGGCTCTTCAGACGCTGTTACAGCTCTTTTAGGTAAAAACACGACGTTGATGCTCTAAATTTGAATTGTCTGTTGAGTTGGTCATAGAATCTTTAAAACAACGCCCTCTTCCACAAACGGATAAGAACCCACCGGCTGCATGCCGGTTTGCAACCAATCATTCCCGTATCCAATTGACACAACTTGTGATGGTTGCAGTGAATATTCACGTATTAAAAATGTCGATACTGTTTGAGCGCGCATTAATGAATCCAATCTTAATTTTTCTGTATTTCCTGAGGTTAGAATAAACCCTTCCACAAGCAATCGCCCATTTCTATTTTTGAAGTGCTCAAATTTTTCACGCAGTAAATTTTTCCCATCATCTGATAATGCCAGGGAATAAAGGCCATCTTCTTGTTTTATAAATAATTCGTTGGTACTAAGCTGAAATTTTGGAGAAATAATTTTTATTTTAGCAACTTGATTGTAAATTGGAATGACTTCATCGCCAACCATGGGCCGCCAAACTAAATTACGAGACTCCACTAAATTTTGTGTTTGTTTTCCTAGAACAGGTTCATCATAGTTTGTCGTATACACGCGGGCTTCTATCATACCGCCGTTCAAATTTTCCACTTGCCCTTTTGCAATCATGGCATAATGTCCGGGAGGTAAACAGCGTACAACAACAACATCTCCGCCCAATTCTGGTTTTTGCGTGTGGTTGTAGTTGTGGTGATCCATAAAACTCCAACCGACTAAAAATTCATTTTTTTGCTCTGAGTTTTGGTCTAATTTTTGAGAAAAATTTAATTTTAAATTTGGAGATCCTCTTTGCAGTGAGCAGTGTCCAGAAAAAGAATCCATTTTGTCAAAATTCTGCTGCCAGGCAGATACAAAGTTTGCGCCTAAAAGGGATAGAAAAATAAAAATGGCCTTTATCATGGATTCTCTCACAAAAATAGCTTGATCTACCATTGCTCTTCGGTATTTTGAGTGGGATACAAACAGGCAATATGTTCCTGGAGAGCAGTGGAATGACATGCTCAAGAATAAGAAAAATTTAGATAGAAATGAACGAGGTTAAGATGAATAATATCACACCACTTGAAACAGGAAAATTATTCGACGCCAAAGTAGACTACGTGTTCAAGCGAATTTTTGGACATAAAGATTATAATTTCATTGACTTTGCAAATAAAGTTTTGGCTCTTAAGGAAGAAAATAAAATTATATCTGTCGAGTTTTTGAACTTAGAAGTACAAAAATCTTACGAAGAGGACAAAGAATCACGGTTTGATGTCCTTGCAAAATTAAACGATGGCTCAAGAATTTCCATAGAAATGCAACTGGGACATGACTCTCAATATGAAAAAAGAGCCTTATATTATTGGAGTAAACTCTACGAAGACCCACTTCAAGAGAATATGAGGTACAAAGATCTCAAGAAAACTGTTGCTATCCATATTTTAAATTTTAATTTATTTCATGATAAGAATTATTTTCATTCTAAGCTGGTTATCGCCGATGAAAGCTCTCAGCAACGTCGTTTTCACGATTTTGAAACCCATATAATTGAACTTAAAAAGTTGTCAAAAACATGCTATGATCAACCGAGCCCTCTTGAAAAGTGGGTTTTGTTTATAAAAGATCCATCAAAAGAAAACTTGGAGGCCTTGGCCATGCAAGATTCAGCAATCGCAAAAGCTATAAAAGACTTAGAAATTTTAAGTTATGATCCAAAAAATAGGGTGCTGTATGAAGCCAGGAGGAAGTATTGGCTTGATTTTAATAGCCAAATCTGTGATGCCAAGGATGAAGGCATGGCTAAAGGAATAGAGGAAGGTGAATTTCGCAAATCCTCAGAAATGGCCCGAAAAATGAAAGCAAAACAAAAACCTACAGATGAAATCATGGAATTCACAGGCCTAACAAGAGAGCAAATTGAAAAAGCCTGACTCCTCTACAATTCAAAAATAATTTCACTCATCCCTCTTTCCTTTAGCATGAACTCTCTCACAAAAATAGCTTGATCTACCATTGCTCTTCGGTATTTTGAGTGGGATACAAACAGGCAATATGTTCCTAGGGAACAACGCTTTGTCATGAAAAGGAATTTAAATGAAAAAATTAGGCACCATTATAGATAATTTAAAACAAGGACTCGATGCCCCAACACGACATCACAACCCTTATCTGCAGGAAGCAATTTCATTAAACAATCACCTCTATACTGAAGCGGAATTAGCAAAAAACAAAAACACTCTTTTTGAGCAAAACGAAAATCTTATTGTTGAAATAGGCTGTTACATGGGCAAAAATGTAACAGAAATGGCTGTACAAAACAAAGAGTTGAATTTTTTTGGCCTCGACATCACCTATAAAAGAGCCGTCAAGGCTGCTCGCAAGCTAAAACACAACAATATTGAAAATGCTAAAATAGCGTTGTGTGACGGCAAAGTTTTTCTTGAAGAATATATACAACCACATTCACTCCTTGGAGTTTGTGTGTTTTTTCCAGACCCCTGGCCTAAAGACAGACACGAAAAAAATCGTCTATTGAAGCAAGATTTTATCAACCTACTTAAAAATAGTTTGAGCCCCAAAGGTTTTTTTTGGTTTAAAACCGATTCCACCCCCTATTTTCAACAAACGGAAAAATGTTTGCTAGAATCTGGATTTAAGCGTGATGACATAAGTCTCGACGGCAGGCTTAATCAACCAAGGGTTCTAAACGGTGGCCCTTACGAAACGGCTTTTCAAAAAATATTTGCAGCAAAAAATGTTCCTTTTCATCAAGGTGTTTACGTTTTATGTCCATAAATCAAGATTCAAAACTTGCTCAAAGAGCGGCTCTTCTTGCAGCCATTGGAGCTGCATTTCTTGCCATTATTAAACTCGCATTATTTTTTGCCACGGGATCTCTTATTATTGCTCTTTCTGCATGGGACAGCACCATGGATACCGTTGTGAGCCTTATTAACAGAAAAGTCGTGAAATTTTCCCGTCTCGACGCCGACGACAACCACCCTTACGGCCATGGTAGAGTCGAAAGCATTGCAGCCCTAGGACAAGGCTGTCTTATTTTAGGCGGCGCATTGGTTATTATTTTTACAAGCGTCAAACAAATTTATTTGGATTCACAACACACAAATATTTTGCCTCAAAGCGTTGAATCTTGGTGGACCGTTGTTTTTTTTATATTTGCAACTGTATTTAGTTATTTTATTACAAAATACCTTTACTCCACTGGAAAAAAATTGAATAGCCCAGCGCTTTTGGCAGACTCTGAGCATTACCGTGTCGATTTTATTACAAATATTGCAAGTGCTGTCGCTTTATCTGCAGTCATTATTTTTAAAATACCAATTCTTGATTCCTTTATTGCCTCATTTTTTGCTTTGTATATTATTTATGGAGCTTTTAAACTTTTACGTACTAGCATTAATGAACTCATGGATCATGACATTTCTGTTGACATTAAGCGTGACGTCATAGCACTTATTCACTCTACAAGCTCAAATGTTATTGATGTGCATAAGCTGCGTGGACGGAAAGTTGGACCGAGGTACTATTTTGACTGCCATGTTACCTTGCCGCATACCTTAAGCTTTAATGAAATGCATGAGGTTGTGGAAAAAATTGAGTTTTCTTTAAAGGACTTCTATGGAGGGGATATGACCATTCATGCAGACCCTGATAATGTTGAAGGGGAAAAAACTAATGACAACAAATGACGATGATGATATTTTTGACCCCAAGGACGATTATGTATTTAAAAAAATTTTTGGACATAAAGAAAATATATTTATTAATTTTGTTAATAGTGTTTTCAAAGATAAAAATGAAAGAATTGTTAAATCAGTTACATTCGTAAATACGGAAATTACAAAAGATATCATTTTGGGAAAACAAGGACGTCTTGATGTTAAAGCAACTCTTGATGATGGGTCTCACATTAACATTGAAGTTCAAGTTAAACCTGGCGATAGTTTTAAAAAGAGAAGCTTGTTTTATTGGAGTGACTTGTACAAAGATCAACTTCAAGAAGGCAAATCCTATGCCGATTTACAAAGGTGCGTCTGCATCAATGTTGTCAATTTTGAGTTATTTAAAAATAAGGATAAATTCCATACGGTTATAGGCGGATTAGATATTGATACCCATGAGTGGATTTTGCCAGAATTCGAAATCCACTATTTAGAGGTTCAAAAACTCAAAAAAGTGGACTACAATAGGATGAACCTGTTGGAGAAATGGATTTTGTTTCTTCAGGCACCTAAAACAGAAGTACTAGAGGAGTTAGCCATGTCAGAGCCTATGATAGCGGAAGCTAAGGAAACTCTTTACTACTTAAGCCATGATGAAAAAGAACGTGCAATTTATAAAGCTAGGAAAAAATATGAATTTGATCAACGCTCCGAAGTACGAGCTGCTGAAATGAGGGCAAAAATAGAACAAGGTTTAGAAACAGCGAGAAATCTCAAGGCAATGAACATTATGGGCATGGAGCAAATCGCGAAAGCCACCGGCCTGACCCTGGAACAAGTTAAACAAGCCTGACCGCACAGCGTGTGCTTAAACAATCATCAAACACGACATAATGCAATTCCAACTCCACCCCGAAATCAAAAAATTATTTCCACAAGAAGCTTCCGTCTTTTCTTTTGCGCATCAAAATTCAAATTTAAAAATGGATTTTGCAGCCTTTGAAGAATGGATAAGCCAAGGTGCACAAGCACAAATGAGTTTTTTAGAAAAAAATTTTGAAGCAAGAAAAAATCCTTCTTTTATATTAGAAAATGTAAGCACTGCCATTGTTTTTTTATTCCCTTATTCCCATGGAAATAAAGTTCGTGCAAGGCTTGGAAATATCAATAACAAAAATTCTAACATAAATAAAAACTCTCTTATTACAAAAAAACTCATTTCAAAATACGTGTACGGCAAGGACTATCACAAAACTTTAAAGGCAAAATTAAATTTTTATGCGAGCAAACTCAAAGAACTGTTAAAGGAAGATTTCGACTATCGCCCTGTTGTCGACTCCATTCCATTTTTTGACAGAGCCCATGCACGGGAAGCGGGCCTTGGTTTTGTTGGTAAAAATACCATGCTTATTCGCCCTGGTATGGGGAGCTTTTTTTTTATTGCAACACTACTGACATCTTTACCAATTGAAAAACTCGCTACAAAAATTTTGAAAAAAAATCCTCTCGCGAATTTAGATTGCGGCACTTGCACAAAATGCTTAGATGCCTGCCCCACAGGAGCACTTGAAAAAAATTATTTTCTGAATGCAAACAAATGCCTTTCTTATTTAAGCATAGAACATAGAGATATTGTTGATCCTCAATATATTCCATACTTTAAAGACACGCTTTATGGTTGCGATATTTGCCAAGATGTTTGCCCATACAATGCTGTTACCTTAGACTCGCATATGATTTCTGAATTTGCGGAGTATCATGCGCCGTTCACACTTATTAGCGCAGAACAAATTGCGACTATGACTCAGAAGCAATATGAGCTTTGGTTTGGGGGGACGGCGGCTACGCGAGCAAAATATGAGGGGCTTGTACGGAATGCTTTGTACCACTTGTATTCCGTTGGCCATGAGAAAATAGGGGAAATTTGTGAAAAATTGTTGGGC